>NZ_LN831024.1:2496470-2808529 GCF_001457615.1 Pseudomonas aeruginosa
GACAACATCCTGCGCCCGATCCTGGTCGGCAAGGACACCAAGATGCCGGACTACGTGGTGCTGATCTCCACCCTCGGTGGCATGGCCCTGTTCGGCCTCAACGGCTTCGTCATCGGCCCGCTGATCGCTGCGCTGTTCATGGCCAGCTGGGACCTGTTCACTGGCCGCGAGGAAGAACCGCAGGCCTGAGTCGCGCCCGTGGCAGACAAGCCCCGCGAATGCGGGGCTTGTTCGTTTCAGGCCTTGAAGGTCAGCCACGGACGCAAGCGTGCCAGCGGCCGGATCAGCCCGGCACGCTCCTGGGCATCGATCACCGGCCCCACCGGCTTGTAGGCGCCCGGGGCCTCTTCGATGCGGCGCTCCTCACGGAGGGTCACGCAGTGCCAGGGCAGCGCGCTGTCGCCCGGGCCTTTCAGCGCTCGTAGCGCCTGCCGGCGGATGCTGCGGCCGGCCCCATGGCTGCAGGACCATAGCCAGTCCGGGTGGCCCAGGCCGCTGGCGATGTACGAGTAATCGCCCATCGAGCCGGGAATCAGCAGCAGATCGCCCTGGCGGGCCGGCGTGGCGCCCTTGCGGTGGAGATTCAGGCCCTGTTCCTGGAGCACCACGTTGTGCGGGACGTCCACCAGCAGGGCGCTGTCGTCGCGCTGGAAGGTCTCGCGCAAGACCTTGCGCACCAGCTCCGCCAGCACCACCCGGTTCAGCCAGGCATAGCGCGCAGCGCCACCCATGGCCTGGAGGTATTCTCCGGCCAGCTCGCCGCCCAGCGCGTAGAGGCCGGACGCGGGGTGGCGCCGGCCGCGCGGCCAGGCGGTGCGGGCACGGTCCATCCAGCGCTGGCCGACGTGGAAGCCGACATCGCGCGAGCCGCTGTGGATCATCACCACCAGTTCGTCGGCCCTGAGGCCCAGGGCGAAGGCCTGGTGGCGGTCGAGCAGGCGGTCCACCACCTGCAACTCGACGAAGTGATTGCCGGAACCGGTGGTACCCAGGCCGGGATCGCGGATCAGGCTGCGGCGGCGATCGCGCAAGGCCTCGGGGGCATACTCGAGACGCCCGCCGAATTCATCCAGGCCGATGCAGCCCTGTAACTCGCGGAACAGCCGCGCCTGGTCGACCTCGGCCCACAGGCCGTCTTCGCTGAGACGCTCCAGGCAGTGTCCGGGGCTTTCGGCGAACAGCGCTTCGAACGCCTGGACCCGCAATGGTACGTCGCGACCGTTACGCAGCAGGACGTGGGTCAGGCCGGCGACCAGGGCTTGCCTGTGCTCCTCGGCGCTGGACAGGGTCAGGCCGGTACGCAGCAGGCGCATGCCGCAATTGATGTCGGTGCCGATGGCAGCGGGAATGACGAAGTCCGCCGTACTGGCGACGATGGAGCCGACCGGGGCGATGCTGCCGGGATGGAAGTCCGGCGTGGCGCAGGCCTTGCAGACGTGCCCGGTGTCGCCGGGTGCCTGGACCGAGGCGAAGTCGAGCAACTGGCGCACGGCCTTTTCCTCCAGCGCGAAGCTGGCGGGCAGCAGGACCTGGGCCGAAGTACCGTCGTGACGACGGGTGAGGGTGACGATGTCCTGCTGGCGGTCGACGAGGATGCCGCTGCGCAGGAAGGCTTTTTCAAGCCGGGAATGTTTGGACATGACAGTGCCGCTTTACAGACAATGCGAAGCCGTCCGGTGGAAACCGGAGGCTGGCGTCTTTCCGCTCAGCAGCACAGGCGGGAAGGGAGCGCGGACTCTAAGGTCCGCGCGCGCCGCTGTCAACCGGCGGCGGACCTCGGCTTGAGCGCGCAGGTGGCGAGGAAGGTCGGCATGAAGCGGTCGATGACGAAGCGCGGGTGCGGTTGCCAGTCTTCGTAGAAATCCTGCAGCAGCAGGCCGGCGGCGAGCTGGCCGGCGATCTGCTGGGTCAGGCTATGGCCGAACACCAGGGCTTCGCCTTTCTCGCGCTTTGCCGCGAGGGCTTCGGCGGAGAGGCTTTCCAGGTCGGAGTAGGGCAGGCGATGTCGCGGCCGGATCAGGCCCTGCTCTGCCAGTTCCGGCGAGCGGTCCTCGATGAACAGCGCCGGGTTGTAGAAGCTCGCCAGCAGCTTGCCGCCCGGCCGCAGCACCCGCGCGCATTCGCGCCAGACCGGCAGGACATCGTCGACGTAGAGATTGGAGATGGGATTGAAGACCAGGTCGAAGGAGGCATCGGCGAAGGTCGAGAGGTCGCGCATGTCGCCCTGCACGCAGGCCAGTTCGAGGCGGTCGCGGGCGGCGACCTGGCGGTCCTTGTCCAGCTGTCCCGCCGAGGCGTCGAACAGCGTGACCCGTGCGCCGGCGGCGGCAAGGATCGGCGCCTGCTGGCCGCCGGCCGAGGCCAGGCAGAGGATCTCGCGGCCGCGTACGTCGCCCAGCCAGTGAGCGGGTAACGCGCCCGGGGTCAGCTTCACCGCCCAGTCGCCGCGGCGTGCGGCGGCGACCTCTTCGGCGTTGACCGGTCGCGACCATTCGCAGTCACGGGCGGCCTGGGCGTCCCAACTGGCGCTGTTGTCGCAGGACGTCGATATCGTGGAAGGTGGGCATGAGGCCTCCGGGTTCATCCATGGAGCGCGGAGCATGCCACGGCAGCGGGGCAGGGTGCGTGGGGCGGGCCAAAGAAAAACCCCGCCGAGGCGGGGTTTTCGTGGAGCGGGCGACTCAGCCGGCGAGGGCCAGGCCGGAATGCTGGAGGATTTCCAGCAGCGGCTGCGGGTAGACGCCGAGGAAGAACGCCAGCAGGGCGATGGCCACCAGCATGATGCCGCCGGCGCGCTGGCCCCAGTTGAACGGTGCGTCGTGCTGGCGGATGCCGGGCTCGACCAGGAACAGGGTGACCATGACCCGCAGGTAGTAGTACAGGCCGATGGCGCTGCCCAGCACCAGGGCGCCGATCAGCCACCACAGGTGCGACTCGACGCCGACCGCGATCACGTAGAACTTGCCGATGAAGCCGGCGGTCAGCGGGATGCCTGCCAGCGACAGCATCATCACGGTCATCACCGCGGTCAGTACCGGCCGGCGCCAGAACAGGCCGCGGTACTCGAACAGCGCATCGGCGTCGCGGCCGCTGTACGGGGTGGACATCAGGGTGATCACGCCGAACGCGCCGAGGGAGGTCAGTACGTAGGTAGCCAGGTAGACGCCGACCGCTTCCACGGCCATGCCCTTGCTGGCGATCAGGGCGACCAGCAGGTAGCCCAGGTGGGCGATGGACGAGTAGCCGAGCAGGCGCTTGATGTTGCTCTGGGTCAGTGCCAGCAGGTTGCCGAAGAGGATCGAGGCGACCGCGATGACGCTCAGGGAGATGTTCAGCAGTTGGTTGTCCAGGGCCGCAGGGGCGATCTGGAACAGCCGCAGCAGCACGGCGAACACCGCGACCTTGCTGGCGGTGGCGAGGAACGCCGAGACCGGCGCCGGGGCGCCTTCGTAGACATCCGGGGTCCACAGGTGGAAGGGCACCAGCGACAGCTTGAAGCCCAGGCCGACCAGCATCATGCCTACGCCAACGCCGACCAGCGGACCGCTCAGCACGTGCTCGGCGACCTTGGCGCCAAGGCCGGCGAAGCCCAGGGTACCGGACTCGGCGTAGAGCAGGGCCATGCCGAACAGCAGGAAGGCGGAGCCGGCGGCCGAGAGCACGGTGTACTTGATGCCGGCTTCCAGCGAGCGCTTGTTGAAGAAGGCGTAGGCGACCATCCCGTAGACCGGGACCGAGAGCAGCTCCAGGCCGATGAACAGGCTGGCCAGGTGCTGCGCGCTGACCAGCACCAGGCCGCCGGCGGTGGCCAGCAGCAGGAGCAGGTACAGCTCTTCGCGGTTACCCGGATAGCTTTCCATGTAGGCGTGGGCGAGGGTCACGCAGGCCAGGGCGGAGACCAGCACCAGGGCCATGTAGAAGCAGGCGTAGTTGTCCACCAGCACCAGCGGTGTCACCTCGATCGGGGTGACGCCGAGGACCGGCAGCAGCGACAGCAGGGCCAGGTTGAGGCCGATCACCGAGAGGGTGGCGGTGAACGAGTGATTGCGTTTCCAGGCTACCGCCAGCATCACCACCACCAGGGTGGCGCTGGTGATCAGCAGTGGCAGGAGCGCGATGAAGTGTTGGATCGTAAAGGTCATTTCGCGACTACCGTCCTGCAAGGGTGGAAAGGGCTGCGCCCAGCCATTGCTGCACGCCGTGCATGCTGGCCGCGGAGATGTCCAGCACTGGCTGCGGGTAGACCCCGAGCAGGACCAGCAGGACCGCCAGGCCGAGCACCATGCTCAGTTCGCGGGCATCGAGGCCGAGGATCGGCTCGTCGGACTGGCTGGGGCCGAAGTAGGCGCGGTGGATCATGATCAGCGAGTAGACCGAGGCGAAGACCAGGCCGAAGGTGGCGATCACGATGATCACCGGGACCACCTTGAAGGCGCCGATCAGGATCAGGAACTCCCCGACGAAGTTGCCGGTACCGGGCAGGCCCAGCGACGCCGAGGCGAAGAACAGGCTGATCGCCGGCAGGTAGGGCATGCGCGACCACAGGCCGCCCATCTTGCGCATGTCACGGGTATGCAGGCGCTCGTAGAGCTGGCCGCAGAGGATGAACAGCGCCGCGGCGGAGAGGCCGTGGGCGATCATCTGCACCACCACGCCCTGCAGCGCGACCTGGCTGCCGGAGTAGATGCCGATCATCACGAAGCCCATGTGCGAAACGCTGGAGTAGGCGACCAGGCGCTTGATGTCGGTCTGCGCGAAGGACAGCAGGGCACCGTAGAAGATGCCGATGATGCCGAGCCACATGGCGATCGGCGCGAATTCCGCCGAGGCGTTGGGGAACAGCGGCAGGGCGAAGCGGATCAGGCCGTAGGCGGCGGTCTTCAGGAGGATGCCGGCGAGGTCCACGGAGCCGGCGGTGGGCGCCTGGGCGTGGGCGTCCGGCAGCCAGGAATGCACCGGCACCACCGGCATCTTCACCGCGAAGGCGACGAAGAAGCCGAGCATCAGCAGCCATTCCACGTGGGGGCTCAGCTGGGTCTTCAGCAGGGTGGCGTAGTCGAAGGTGATCACGCCGGTGGCATTGAAGTTGACGAACACCAGGCCGAGGATCGCCACCAGCATCACCAGGCCGCTGGCCTGGGTGAAGATGAAGAACTTGGTGGCGGCGTAGATGCGGGTCTTCTTGCCGTCATCGGAACTGTGTCCCCACAGCGCGATGAGGAAGTACATCGGCACCAGCATCATTTCCCAGAAGAAGAAGAACAGGAACAGGTCGATGGCGAGGAACACGCCGATCACACCGCCCAGGATCCACAGCAGGTTCAGATGGAAGAAGCCGATGCGGCGCTGGATCTCGTTCCAGGAGCAGAGGACCGAGAGCACACCGAGCAGGCCGGTGAGGGCGACCATCAGCAGCGACAGGCCATCCATCGCCAGGTGGATGCTGATGCCGAGACGCTCGATCCACAGCACCTTGAATTGCAGGGTCCATTCCGGCTCGCCGCCGGGCGCGGGCGCCAGCTGGAAGTCGCCGGTGGCCCAGATCCACAGGCTCAGGATCAGGACCAGGGTCATCGAAAGCAGCGCGATCCAGCGGGGCAGGGTCTTGCTGCTGTGTTCGGCGATCCAGCAGAGGAAACCGCCGATGAAGGGGATCAGGATTAGCCAGGGCAGAATCATGACAGGCTCAGTCTCTCCGTGAATTCGTTAGGCCAGCAGCAGCGCGCCGAGCAGGATGGCGGCGCCACCCACCAGGGAAGCGGCGTACCAGCGCAGGCGGCCGTTCTCGGTGAGGCTGAGGAGGTTGTGTCCGCCGCGCACGCTGAACGGAACGACGCCCAGGGTACGGTCGATGGGGTCGCGCCCCAGCAATTGGCAGAGCAGCAGGTAGGGTTTCACGAACAGCTTGTCGTACAGCCAGTCGAAGCCCCAGGCGTGGTACCACCAGGTACCGAAGAAGCGACCCGGGGCGCTCTTCGCCAGGGCGCTGACGAAGCGGCGCTGGCCGAGGAAGAGCAGGGCGGCCAGCAGGATACCGGCGATGGCGATGGCACCCGAGGCCAGTTCCAGGCTGTGCTTGGCTTCGCCACCGGCGTGGCCGACGCTTTCCGGCAGGACGCCAGCCAGCGGCGGGGTGATCAGGGCGCCGACGAAGGTCGACAGGACGATCAGCACGCTGAGCGGCAACCAGTGGGAAATCCCGTGGCCGGCGTGGGCTTCGGTCTTCGGCTCGCCGTGGAAGGCGACGAAGATCAGGCGGAAGGTGTAGATCGAGGTCAGGAACGCACCCACCAGGCCGGCGATCAGCAGTTCGCGATGGCCGCTGGCGAAGGCCTCCCAGAGGATCTCGTCCTTGGAGTAGAAGCCCGCGGTGAGGAAGGGCAGGGCGGCCAGCGCCGCACCGCCGACCACGAAGCTGGCGTAGGCCAGCGGCAGCTTCTTCCACAAGCCGCCCATCTTGAAGATGTTCTGCTCGTGGTGGCAGGCGACGATCACCGCGCCCGAGGCAAGGAACAGCAGGGCCTTGAAGAAGGCGTGGGTCATCAGGTGGAAGATCGCCGCGTCCCAGGCGCCGACGCCGAGGGCGAGGAACATGTAGCCGATCTGGCTCATGGTCGAGTAGGCGAGGATGCGCTTGATATCGGTCTGTACCAGGGCGGCGAAGCCGGCCAGGACCAAGGTCACCGCGCCGACGATGCCGACCAGTTCGAGGATGTCCGGGGCCAGGGTGAACAGGCCGTGGCAACGGGCGATCAGGTAGACGCCGGCGGTCACCATGGTGGCGGCGTGGATCAGCGCGGAGACCGGGGTCGGGCCGGCCATGGCGTCGGCCAGCCAGGTCTGCAGCGGCAGCTGGGCGGACTTGCCGACCGCGCCGCCGAGCAGGGCCAGGGTCGCCAGGGTCAGCCAGAGGTTGCCTTCCGGGAACTTCTGCGGCGCCAGCACCAGCAGCTCCTGGATGTTCAGGGTGCCGAACTGCTGGAACAGGATGAACAGGCCGAAAGCCATGAACACGTCGCCGACGCGGGTGACGATGAATGCCTTGAGCGCCGCGTTACCGTTGTTGCGATTGCTGTAGTAGAAGCCGATCAGCAGGTAGCTGCACAGGCCCACGCCTTCCCAGCCGAAGTAGAGGAACAGCAGGTTGTCGCCCAGCACCAGGAACAGCATGCTGGCGATGAACAGGTTGGTGTAGGCGAAGAAGCGCGAATAGCCGGTTTCGCCACGCATGTACCAGGAGGCAAACAGGTGGATCAGGAAGCCGACGCCGGTAACCACGCCGAGCATGGTTACCGAGAGGCCGTCCAGGTACAGGGTGAAGTTGGTGCTGAAGTCGCCGGCCGCCATCCACTGCCACAGCACCAGGCTGTAGGCACCGCCTTCCGGCGGACTGCTGTGGAAGCTGAAGATGGCCCAGGCCGCGCTCAGGGCGGAGAGGCCGACCGAGCCGACGCCGACCAGCGCCGAAAGGTTTTCCGACCACCTGCCGCGGGAGAACGACAGCAGCAGGAAGCCGACCAGGGGGAACAGGAAGGTAAGAGGTAGAAGGTTCATCCGCGCATCTCGCTGGCAGCGTCGATATCGAGGGTGTGGAAGCGGCGATACAGTTGCAGCAGGATCGCCAGGCCGATGCTCGCTTCGGCGGCCGCGAGGCTCAGCACCAGGATGAACATCACCTGGCCGTCGGGTTGGCCCCAGCGGCTGCCGGCGACCACGAAGGCGAGGGCGGCGGCGTTCATCATCACTTCCAGGCTCATCAGTACGAACAGGATGTTGCGTCGCACCATCAAGCCGACCAGTCCGAGGGCGAACAGGACGCTGGCGAGGGCCAGGCCGTGTTCCAGTGGTATTGCGTTCATAGCGTTACGTTCCCTTGGGGCGGGCGCAGGGCGCCCGCCGAACCTTTATTGTTTGGCGTCTTGACGACCCAGGTGATAGGCAGCGACCAGGGCCGCGAGCAACAGCATGGAGGCCAGTTCGACCACCAGCAGGTACGGGCCGTAGAGGCTGATGCCGACCGCCTTGGCGTCTACCGTGGTATGGCCGATGCCGGCACCGCTCGGGGTGCGGGCGAGGACCACCAGCAGTTCCACCAGCAGGACCAGGGCCAGGGCCGAAGGCCCGACCCAGATGCCGGGCGTGAGCCACTTGCGCTCCTGCTCGACCACGGCCGGGCCGAGGTTGAGCATCATCACCACGAAGACGAACAGAACCATGATGGCGCCAGCGTAGACGATGATCTCCAGGGCACCGGCGAAGGGTGCGCCGAGGCTGAAGAAGGTCATCGAGATGGCCAGCAGGGAAATGATCAGGTAGAGCAGGGCATGCACCGGGTTGCTGTTGGTGATGACCCGCAGCGTGGCCAGTACGGCGACGCCGGCAGCGAAATAGAAAGCGAATTCCACGCGACGTCTCCTTATGGCAGCAGGCTTTTCACGTTGATCGGTTCGGCTTCGTTCTGCGCGGCGCCTTTCGGCTTGCCGGCGATCGCCATCCCCGCAACGCGGTAGTAGTTGTAGTCCGGGTTCTTGCCCGGCCCGGAGATCAGCAGGTCGTGCTTCTCGTAGACCAGGTCCTGGCGCTTGAACTCGCCCATCTCGAAGTCCGGGGTGAGCTGGATCGCGGTGGTCGGGCAGGCTTCCTCGCACAGGCCGCAGAAGATGCAGCGCGAGAAGTTGATGCGGAAGAACTCCGGATACCAGCGACCGTCCTCGGTCTCGGCCTTCTGCAGGGAGATGCAGCCAACCGGACAGGCCACGGCGCACAGGTTGCAGGCTACGCAGCGTTCCTCGCCGTCGGGGTCGCGGGTCAGGACGATCCGGCCACGATAGCGCGGCGGCAGGTAGACCGGCTCTTCGGGGTATTGCAGGGTGTCGCGCTTGCGGAAGGCATGGCCGAAGATCATCACCAGGCTGCGAAGCTGGGTGAAGGTGCCATGCACGACGTTGATGATTTCTTTGATCACGGTGGTTCTCCTTACTGGGCCGCGGCCAGCACGAGCGCGCCGGTCACCAGCAGGTTGATCAGGGTCAGCGGCAGGCACACCTTCCAGCTGAACGCCATCACCTGGTCATAGCGCGGACGCGGCAGCGAGGCGCGGATCAGGATGAAGAGCATGATGAAGAAGCCGGTCTTGGCGGCGAAGTAGAAGAACGACAGCCAGGGCAGGGTGTCCAGGAACGGACCGTGCCAGCCGCCGAAGAACAGGGTCGCCAGCAGCGCCGAGACCAGTACGATGCCGATGTACTCGCCGACGAAGAACATGCCCCATTTCATCCCGGCGTACTCGATGTGGTAGCCGTCCGCCAGTTCCTGCTCCGCTTCCGGCTGGTCGAACGGGTGACGGTGGGTCACGGCGACGCCGGCGATGATGAAGGTGCAGAAGCCGAAGAACTGCGGAATGATGAACCAGACGTTGTCGATCTGGTACTGGACGATGTCGCGCATGTTGAACGAGCCGACCTGGGCGACGATGCCCATCAGCGACAGGGCCAGGAACACCTCGTAGGAGATGGTCTGGGCCGAGGCGCGCAGGCTGCCGAGCAGGGCGAACTTGTTGTTGCTCGACCAGCCGGCGAACAGCACGGCGTACACCGTCAGGCCGGCCATGGCGAAGAAGAACAGGATGCCGATGTTCAGGTCCGCCACGCCCCAGGTGGGGGTGATCGGCACGATGGCGAAGGCGACGAGCAGGGCGCCCATCGCGATTACCGGGGCCAGGGTGAAGATCATCTTGTCGGCGAACGGCGGGGTCCAGTCCTCCTTGAAGAACATCTTGACCATGTCCGCGCCGAGCTGGAACGCACCGAACGGACCGACCCGGTTGGGGCCGTAGCGGTCCTGCCAGAGGCCGAGCAGGCGGCGCTCGACCCAGCTTAGCAGGGCGCCGCAGATGACCACGGCGAGCAGCACCACGATGGCCTTGACCACGGTGAGGATGATGGTGACCAGAGCGGGAGTCAGCCAACTCATTGTGCAGCCTCCTGCAGACCTTCCACGGAGCAGCCGGCGATCGCCGCCGGGATACCGGCGAAGCCGACCGGCAGGCCGATCAGGCCGGCGCCGAGTTGTTCATCGATACGCAGCGGCAGGCGCAGGGCCTGGCCCTTGAGCTGGAAGCCGAGGGTCGCGCCGTCGTTGACGCCGAGGCGATCCGCGTCTTCCTTGGACAGGGCGACGTAGGTCTCCGGGATGCGCTGCTGGATCGGCGCGGCCCGCGAGCTGTTTTCCTCGCTGCCGAACAGGTGGTACAGCGGCACTACCTTCCAGCTGTCGGCCTTGGCGCTGAACGGCACCGGCACGGCCTGGAACCAGTCGAGGCCTTCGCCCTTCGGTTCGATCAGGCGCACGCCGGGGTCGCCGGCGCGCAGGTGGCCGCCGACCTCGTCCTGGAACTTGTTCCAGGCCTGCGGCGAGTTCCAGCCCGGCGACCAGGCGAACGGGATCTGCTGACGGTCTTCCTGGCTGCCGGAGTAGCCTTCCATGGAGAAGGCGAACGCCGAGTCGATGTCCTGCGGGGTGCGCGGCTCGTGCACGCTGATATTGGCGCGCATGGCGGTGCGCCCGCTGTAGCGGTGCGGTTCGCGGGCCAGCTTGAGGCCCTTGATGCGGAACGAGGCGGCCGGTGCGGCGTCGCGGATGCCGGCCAGGATCGGCTTGGCCTCGGCCACGGCTTCGGTGACGTGGTCCAACTGGGTCCAGTCGACGCGCTTGCCTTGCAGGGTGCTGTGGATCGCATGCAGCCAGCGCCAGCCCTCGCGGACCATGTTCCTGGCGTCGTAGTAGGTCGGGTCGAACACCTGGAAGAAGCGCTGGGCGCGGCCTTCCTGGCTGACCAGGGTGCCGTCGCCTTCGGCGAAGCTGGCCGCCGGCAGCACCAGGTGCGCCTTGGCGCTGGTGGCGGTCTGCTGGTGATCGGCGACGATCACCACCTTGGCCGCCGCCAGGGCCGCGTCGACACGGGCGGCGTCGGTGCGGCGATAGAGATCGTTCTCCAGCACCACCACGGCGTCGGCCTGTCCGGAGGTCAGTCGCTCGAGCGCGGCTTCCACGGAGTCGCCGCCGAAGAGCGCCAGGCCGAGGCTGTTGGCTTCGCCGACCACCAGGCTGATGGAACCGTTCTTCTCGCGCTGCTTGAGGGCCTTGGCGATGTTCGCCGCGGCTTCGATCAATGCCTTGTTGCCCAGCGAGTTGCCGGACACTACCAGCGGACGCTTGGCCGCCAGCAGGGCATCGGCGATGCGCTGGGCGAAGGCCTGGGCCTGCGGGTCGAGGTCGGCCACGGACGGGGCGCTTGGGTCGATCGCGTGGGCCACGGCGAAGCCGAGGCGAGCGAGATCGTCCGGCGCGGCGTGAACGGTTTCCTCGGCCACGTCGTCGAGGCGGGTCGCGCTGACGCTGGCGATGAACAGCGGGTTCTGCGCATGCTGGGCGATGTTCTTCACCGCGGCGTCGAGCCACGGCTGGACCTTCATGTCGGCAGCCATCTCGACGGCCTTGCCCTTCACCGACTGGCGCAGGGCCAGGGCGATGCGGGCGGCGGTCTGGGTCAGGTCCTCGCCGAGGACGAAGACCGCGTCGTGGTCCTCGATGTCGCGGATGCTCGGCACCGGCAGCGGGCCTTCCTGCATGACCTGCAGGATCAGGCGCAGGCGGTCGAGCTCGCCTTCGTTGATGCCGCTGTAGAAGTTGCCTTCGCCAACCAGCTCGCGCAGGGCGAAGTTGCTTTCCAGGCTGGCGCGCGGCGAACCGATGCCGACCACCTTGCGCTCCTTCAGCAGGGCGGCGGCCTGGTCGAGGGCGCCGTCCAGGCTCAGCTTCTGCTTGCTCAGCACCAGCAGCGGCTGGCGCGGACGGTCTTCGCGGTTGACGTAGCCGTAGCCGAAGCGACCGCGGTCGCAGAGGAAGTAGTGGTTGACCGAGCCGTTGTAGCGGTTCTCGATGCGGCGGATCTCGCCGTAGCGCTCGCCGGGGCTGATGTTGCAGCCGCTGGAGCAGCCGTGGCAGATGCTCGGGGCGAACTGCATGTCCCACTTGCGGTTGTAGCGCTCGGAGTGGGTCTTGTCGGTGAACACGCCGGTGGGGCAGACCTCGGTGAGGTTGCCGGAGAACTCGCTTTCCAGCACGCCGTCCTCGACCCGTCCGAAGTAGACGTTGTCGTGGGCGCCGTAGACGCCGAGGTCGGTGCCGCCGGCGTAGTCCTTGTAGTAGCGCACGCAGCGGTAGCAGGCGATGCAGCGGTTCATCTCATGGGCGATGAACGGGCCGAGTTCCTGGTTCTGGTGGGTGCGTTTGGTGAAGCGGTACCGGCGCTCGTTGTGGCCGGTCATCACCGTCATGTCCTGCAGGTGGCAGTGACCGCCTTCCTCGCACACCGGGCAGTCGTGCGGGTGGTTGGTCATCAGCCATTCGACGACGCTGGCGCGGAACTGCTTGGCCTCTTCGTCTTCGATGGAGATCCAGGTGTTGTCGGTGGCGGGGGTCATGCAGGACATGACGAGGCGACCACGCTTGTCGTTCTCGTCGGTGTACTGCTTCACCGCGCACTGGCGGCAGGCGCCGACGCTACCGAGCGCCGGGTGCCAGCAGAAGTAGGGAATGTCGAGACCGAGGGACAGACAGGCCTGCAGGAGGTTGTCTGCACCATCGACTTCGAGCGTCTTGCCGTCTACGTGGATAGTGGCCATGGTTCAAGTCTTCGTTGGCCCGTTGTCAGCGGGCGTGGCTAATAGAAACTCACGGTTCCGTCGGGCCTGCGGCCGGGCCGCGGCACGACGACGAAACATCGCCGGACGGCTGGCCGTCCGGCTGCAAAGCATCAGGCGCCGACCGTTGCCGGGCGCGGCGCGGCCGAAGGCTGGCGGGAGATGCCCGCCTCGAATTCGGCACGGAAATACTTGAGGGCGCTGCCCAGCGGCTCGACGGCTCCCGGCGCGTGGGCGCAGAAGGTCTTGCCTGGGCCGAGGAAGTTGACCAGCTGCTCGAGGGTCTCGAGGTCGCCGGGCTGGCCTTCGCCCCGCTCCAGGGCGCGCAGCAGCTTCACGCTCCACGGCAGGCCATCGCGGCAGGGGGTGCACCAGCCGCAGGACTCGCGGGCGAAGAACTCTTCCATGTTGCGCAGCAGGGAAACCATGTTGATGCTGTCGTCCACCGCCATGGCCAGGCCGGTGCCCATCCGGGTGCCGACCTTGGCGATGCCGCCGGCGAACATCTGCGCATCCAGGTGCTCCGGGAGCAGGAAGCCGGTACCGGCGCCGCCGGGCTGCCAGGCCTTGAGCTGGAAGCCGTCGCGCATGCCGCCGGCGTAGTCCTCGAACAGCTCGCGGGCGCTGACGCCGAACGGCAGTTCCCACAGGCCGGGGTTCTTCACCTTGCCGGAGAAGCCCATCAGCTTGGTGCCCATGTCTTCGCTGCCGGGGCGGGCCAGGGTCTTGTACCAGTCCACGCCGTTGCCGACGATGGCCGGCACGTTGCACAGCGTCTCCACGTTGTTCACGCAGGTCGGCTTGCCCCAGACGCCGACGGCGGCAGGGAAGGGCGGTTTGGAACGCGGGTTGGCGCGGCGGCCTTCCAGCGAGTTGATCAGCGCGGTCTCTTCGCCGCAGATGTAGCGGCCGGCACCGGTGTGGACGAACAGCTCGAAATCGAAGCCGCTGCCGAGGATGTTCTTGCCGAGCAGGCCGGCGGCCTTGGCTTCGTCGATGGCGCGGTTGAGGTTGCGCGCCGCGTCGACGTATTCGCCGCGCAGGAAGATGTAGCCGCGGTAGGCCTTCAGCGCGCGCGCGGAAATCAGCATGCCTTCCACCAGCAGGTGCGGCAGCTGCTCCATGAGCATGCGGTCCTTCCAGGTGTTCGGCTCCATCTCGTCCGCGTTGCACAGCAGGTAGCGGATGTTCAGCGACTCGTCCTTCGGCATCAGGCCCCACTTCACGCCGGTGGGGAAGCCCGCGCCGCCGCGGCCCTTGAGGCCGGAGTCCTTGACGGTCTGGACGATGTCGTCCTGGGCCATCTGGGTCAGCGCCTTGCGCGCCGCGGCATAGCCGTCCTTGCTCTGGTATTCCTCGAGCCAGACGGGCTGGGCGTCTTCGCGCAGGCGCCAGGTCAGCGGATGGGTTTCCGCCGAACGCGCCATGCGGTTGGCCGGACCAATGGAGGTAAGGGTCATACGTAGGCCTCCAGCAGTTTGGCGACACCGTCGGGACGCACGTCGCCATGAGTGTCGTCGTCGATCATCAGCGCCGGGGCCTTGTCGCAGTTGCCCAGGCAGCAGACCGGGAGCAGGGTGAAGCGTCCGTCGGCGGTAGTCTGGCCGAGACCGATGCCGAGTTGCTTCTGGATCTCGCCGACCACCGACTCGTGGCCGCCGATGTAGCAGACCATGCTGTCGCAGACGCGGATGATGTGGCGGCCCACCGGCTGGCGGAATATCTGACTATAGAAGGTGGCGACGCCTTCGACGTCGCTGGCCGGGATCCCCAGCACCTCGCCGATCGCCGGGATGGCGCCGTCCGGCACCCAGCCGCGCTGTTTCTGGACGATCTTCAGGGCTTCGATGGACGCCGCGCGCGGGTCCTCGTAGTGATGCATTTCATGCTCGATGGACGAGCGCTCGGTTTCGCTGAGGACGAAACGGTCGGTCTGAATCAGGTTGCTCTGGCTCATGTCAGCGGTCCACGTCAGCCATAACGAAATCGATGCTACCCAGGTAGGCGATCAGGTCCGCGATCATGCTGCCGTTGATCACCGAGGGGATCTGTTGCAGGTGCGCGAAGCTGGGCGTCCGGATACGCGTGCGGTAGCTCATGGTGCTGCCGTCGCTGGTCAGGTAGTAGCTGTTGATACCCTTGGTCGCCTCGATCATCTGGAAGGCTTCGTTGGCCGGCATGACCGGGCCCCAGGAAACCTGCAGGAAGTGGGTGATCAGGGTTTCGATGTGTTGCAGCGTGCGTTCTTTCGGCGGCGGCGTGGTCAGCGGATGGTCGGCCTTGTAAGGGCCTTCCGGCATGTTCTTCAGGCACTGTTCGATGATCCGCAGGCTCTGGCGCATCTCGCCCATCTTGACCATGCAGCGGTCGTAGGCGTCGCCGTTGTGGGCCAGCGGTACCTCGAACTCGAAGTTCTCGTAGCCGGAGTAGGGGCGGGCCTTGCGCAGGTCGAAGTCGCAACCGGTGGCGCGCAGGCCGGCGCCGGTGGTGCCCCACTCGAGGGCTTCCTTGGTGTTGTACTGGGCGACGCCGATGGTCCGGCCGCGCAGGATGCTGTTCTTCAGGGCCGCGGTCTCGTACTCGTCGAGGCGCTTGGGCATCCAGTCGAGGAACTCGCGGACCAGCTTGTCCCAGCCGCGCGGCAGGTCGTGGGCGACGCCGCCGATGCGGTACCAGGCCGGGTGCAGGCGGAAGCCGGTGATGGCCTCGACCACCTTGTAGGCGCGCTGGCGGTCGGTGAAGGTGAAGAACACCGGGGTCATGGCGCCGACGTCCTGGATATAGGTGCCCAGGTACAGCAGGTGGTTCAGGATACGGAAGAACTCCGCCATCATGATCCGGATCACGTCGACCCGCTGCGGCACCTTGATCCCGGCGAGCTTCTCCACCGAGAGTACGTAGGGCAGGTTGTTCATCACCCCGCCGAGGTAGTCGATGCGGTCGGTGTAGGGAATGAAACTGTGCCAGGACTGGCGCTCGGCCATCTTCTCGGCGCCGCGGTGGTGGTAGCCGATCTCCGGGACGCAGTCGATGATCTCCTCGCCGTCCAGCTGCAGGATGATGCGGAACGCGCCGTGGGCGGACGGGTGGTTCGGGCCGAGGTTGAGGAACATGTAGTCCTCGTTCTCGCCGTGGCGCTTCATGCCCCAGTCTTCCGGCTTGAAGCGCAGGGCCTCCTGCTCCAGGTCCTGCTTGGCGGCGGACAGGGAGTAGGGATCGAACTCGGTGGCGCGCGCCGGGTAGTCCTTGCGCAGCGGATGGCCCTGCCAGGTCGGCGGCATCAGCATGCGGGTCAGGTGCGGGTGGCCGGTGAAGGTGATGCCGTACATGTCCCACACTTCGCGCTCGTACCAGTTGGCGTTGGGCCAGATACGGGTGGCGGTGGGCAGGTTGAGGTCGCGCTCGGACAAGGCGACCTTGATCATCACGTCACTATTACGCTCCAGCGACATCAGGTGGTAGAACACGCTGAAGTCGGCGCTCGGCAGGCCGCGGCGATGGGTGCGCAGCCGCTCGTCGACGCCGTGCAGGTCGTAGAGCATCACGTAGGGCTTGGGTACCTGACGGAGGAAGGTCAGGACTTCGATCAGTCTTTCGCGCGGAACCCAGAGCACCGGCATGCCGGTACGGGTGGGCTGGACGGTGAAGGTCTCGGCGCCAAAGCGGGAATTCAGTTCGACGACGATATCCTGGTCGTCTGCCTTGTAAGGCGGGATGTACAGAGCGGAGTCTGCAGTCATGGTCTCGGTCGCTTTCGGTCAACGGTGGGGTGAGCGCGGCTGGTCTCGGCCGGCCAGCGGGGCTGGCCGGGAGTTCCGGATCACACTTCGTCGGGGCTGCGCAGGTTGGTCACCTGGATGCGCTGCTCGCGTTTCAGGTCTTTCTGGGCCGGCATTTCGGCGCGGTAGACCCCCTGGTCGCCAACGACCCAGGACAGCGGGCGGCGCTCCTGGCCGATGGATTCCTGCAACAGCATCAGGCCTTGCAGGAACGCCTCCGGACGGGGCGGGCAGCCGGGGATGTAGACGTCCACGGGGAGGAACTTGTCGACCCCCTGGACCACCGAATAGATGTCGTACATGCCGCCGGAATTGGCGCACGAGCCCATGGAGATGACCCACTTGGGTTCGAGCATCTGCTCGTAGAGGCGCTGGATGACCGGGGCCATCTTGATGAAGCAGGTGCCGGCGATGACCATGAAGTCGGCCTGGCGCGGCGACGCCCGGATCACTTCGGCGCCGAAGCGGGCGATATCGTGCGGCGCGGTGAAGGCGGTGGTCATCTCCACGTAGCAGCACGACAGCCCGAAGTTATAGGGCCAGAGCGAGTTCTTGCGACCCCAGTTGACGGTGGAGTTCAGCACATCCTCGAGCTTGCCCATGAAGATGTTCTTGTGAACCTGGCCCTCGACCAGCGGGTCGGCTACGGTTTCCCGTTCGCCTATCGGGTATTGGTCGTTGGCCGCATCGGGATCGATCCGGGTAAGTTTGTATTGCATCGCCAAAGCCTCATTGTTTTAGCTTCGCCTGCCGCTTGCGACGGCTTTCGGGAGCCCAATCGAGCGCACCGATCCGCCAAAGATAGACAAGACCCGCCAACAGAATTGCTATGAAAATGGTTGCCTCGATCAGGCCGGCCCAGCCGCTTTCGCGAACCGACACCGACCAGGCGAAGAGGAAGAGGGCTTCGACGTCGAAGATCACGAAGAGCATCGCGACCAGATAGAATTTTGCCGAGAGACGCAGGCGTGCGCCTCCGGTGGGGACGATCCCGGATTCGAAGGGTTCGTTCTTGCTGCGACCAAATGCCTTGCTGCCAAGCAGGGACGAAACCCCTAGCATGAAGGCGAGAAGGCCAACGACCCCTAGAAGGAAGGCAGCGAATCCCCAGTGATGAGCTGCAAGTTCAGCTGGGTTTGGCATGCTGATACTCCTTCTGTACCGGATATATAAGATCGTGGGTTCTGGGCGCAATGCCCGACTTCTTGTGCAACCCGCTGCGTAGTGAGCTAAGGGTTGTATGTATCTTTCCGATTTTATGCCCAAAGCGCCGGACAAGTAAATTTTTCTAACACAAACAGACGCTTCTCTGCTTTTTCCAGCGCTTTGGTTAATCCCCGAAACCCTCGTGAATGCTGTCTTTGCGAGAAATGGCGCGGCCTGGCTGGCTTTTGGTCGTATTGCCGCGAAGCGTGGTGGAGGGCTCTTTGCAAGGCTTCAAACGATAATGAATATCGTTTGCAATGTCGCATCCGTATAACTTCGCTACATATATTCTTCGCCGCGTTACTATTGTTTACCCTTTTATTGGTAATTACTCTCGCCCAATCCGTTATTGCATTAAACCGGGAATATTCTCCGGGCCGGGCGCATGGCGGTTTTTCTTCTTTCCGCACCATGGCAACCCGGCTGCGGCGCCGCCTGGGGCTGCGCCCGCGGTTCTTCGTGACGGATGCGAAGGCGCTGGGCAAGGTTTGCGGCGGTTCGCGTCGCAGCGTAGATGTAGTCGCTCCGGAGGTGCGCTACCTGGGGGCTGCGGTAGCGACCCGGGGTTTCTTGCCGACCCAGGCCCAGACCATTTCGCAGGCGATCGGCTGGTTGCCGTTCTCGTCGCTGACCAACACCGCCACGCGGACCTCGCCCTTGTCCTGTTGCCGGATCTGCTCGATCTGTCCGGCCTCCAGCGTCGCGATGGCGGTCAGGTCGCCCTGGGCGCGCTTGAGATAGTCGATCTTCATGGTCTTGATCAGCGGCAGCTTGTCGTCCGGTACGTTCATTCCGACCAGGAAGCCGCTGGCCGACTCGGCGAGCAAGGCCATCGCCGCGGCATGGATACCTTTTATGTGGTTCTGCACCGGCCGACGGTTCTTCAGGCTGAGGATGGCGCGCTCCTGCCCCAGTTCATGGATGCGCACCCTCGCCGTGCCGGCGAAGCGCACCTGGGAGCCCAGCAGCAGCGTCAGGCTGCGGCTGCGCAGGCGGCGGGGGAGGAGGTTGATGGCGCCGACGGCGCGGCTGAGACGATTGCGCTTGGGCATGCTGGCGTCCTTCCATAGAGAGGGGAGCCTGCATTCCACCCGCTTTGCCCGGGCTTGCCCACGGCTGTAGCGGCGACCTGCGCCGGCATTCCGGCCAACGCAGGTCGTCGTGGCGCGTCAGAGCAGGCGTCGGCCGTCTTCGCGGGTGATCACCACGGTGGCCGAGCGTGGCCGGCGGCCCGGCCCGTCCGGCCAGGTGCTGAGGAGGTTATCGGCGGTCGAACCTTCCCCCGGGTGCTGGATGTTGATGAACAGCGTACGGAAGTCCGGCGTCGCGGCAATGCCGGTCACCTCGCAACCCAGCGGACCGGTGAGGAAGCGCTTCAGTTCGCCGGTGCGCGGGTCGGCCACCAGCATCTGGTTGTTGCCGAACGGGCCGCTGCTCAACTGGCTGCCGCTCATGTCGGTCTGGATCCACAGGCGGCCTTCCGGGTCGAACCAGAGGCCGTCGGGGCTGGCCAGGATATTGTCCTGGTTCAGCGGCTTGCCGTCCGGGCCGCGGCTGTCTTCGCCGGGACCGGCGAGCATGAACAGGTCCCAGGTGAAGCGTTGCCCGGCATAGTCGCGGCTGCGTTCGCGCCAGCGGATGATATGGCCGTAGGCGTTCTTCACCCGTGGGTTGGCCGCGTCGGCGACGGTGCGCGACGTGTTGTTGGTGAGGGTGAAGTAGACGTCACCGTTGTCCGGGTTGACCGCGCCCCACTCCGGGCGATCCATCTTGGTCGCGCCGAGGACATCGGCGGCCAGGCGGGTGTTGATCAGCACTTCGCCCTGGTCGGCGAAGCTCACCCCGGCCTTGCGACAGGCCGCGCGGAAGTTGCCGTCGGCGATGTCCAGCGGCAGCCACTGGCCGCTGCCATCGGCGTTGAAGCGGGCGACGTAGAGGGTGCCTTCGTCGAGCAGGCGAGTGTTGCTGCGACCCGGACGGAACTTGTCGCGGCTGACGTACTTGTAGATGTATTCGTTCTGCGAGTCGTCGCCGGAGTAGCAGACTACCTGGCGGCCCGGCTTGACCGGGGCGAAGACCAGGCCTTCGTGGGCGAAGCGGCCGAGAGCGGTGCGCTTGACCGGCACCGATTGCGGGTCGAACGGGTCGATCTCGACGATCCAGCCGAAGTTGTTCGGTTCGTTGCGGTAGTCGTCCTGGGCCTGTTTGCCCTTGCGGGTGGCGTCGAAGCGTTCGAACTCGTCGCCCGCCAGGGTTTCCCAGCCGAAACGGCTGGTGTTGCGAATGCCGTAGCGGGTCAGTTCGCGCGGCAGTTCGCTGTCCTGGGTGGAGAAATAGCCGACCCAGTTCTCCTCGCAGGTGAGGTAGGTGCCCCAGGGGGTGAAACCGTTGGAACAGTTGTTATGGGTGCCGCGGGTGCGGGTGCCGTCCGGACTGTGGCGGGTGCGCAGCAGTTCGTGGCCGCGCGCCGGGCCGGCGATACGCATCGGCGTGGCGGCGGTGATCCGGCGATTTCGTTGCGACGGCACGACATTCCACTCGCCACGCACGTTGCGACGGATCTCCACGACGGAAACGCCATGGGCGTTGATTTCCTTGCGCACTTCATCGGCGACGGTGCGCTTGCCATCGACCACGGTCGGGCCATTGGTGTGCAGCAGCGGCGCGTCGATGTATTCATGGTTGAGCACCAGCAGGCCATGGTTGCTGATGTGTCCGCCGCCGAAGCCGAACTGCGCGTCGATCGGGAAGAAGTGCATGCCGTCGTGGTGCATGCCGATCTGTTCGGCCTGGTCCTGGGCGCTGTTGCTGGCGTCGTCGAGGAAGCCCGGATAACTGCCGCTGATCGGGGTGCCCCAGGGTATGAAGGGCGTCGCCTTGTAGCCGGCGGGCACCCGGATGGTATCGGCACGGCCGCTGGCGATGGCTTCGAAGGGCAAGCGGTTGCGGCGTTTGAAAGGCAAGCCGCGCAGGCCTTCCGCGGCGGGCACCTGCGCTTCGGCGGGAGCGGCGCTGGCGGGGAGCGCGACGCCGAGGAAGGCGAGGGCGCCGAGCGCCGCGCCGCCGGCCAGGACCTGGCGGCGGCCGAGGCCGGCGATCAGGTCGTTCATGTGCGGGTTGTTCGAATGGTTGCTGGGCAACTCGTCGCCATCACCGAACAGGATGGCATCTTTTTTCTCCAGGCTCACGGACGTGCTCCTTGTGGGCTGATCGACGGAGCATTGACGCTAACCGCTGAAAGCGACGGGACGATGACAGGCACTCGAGGCCTTTTGCCATGATCCGGAAATGAAAAACCCCGGCCGGAGCCGGGGTTTTCGCGAGGCGGGCCGGGCAGATCGTGGCTGCCCGGCTGGCCCCTGTTCCTTAGTGGAACTGGTTCATGGTGTTGTCTTTGCCGCTGGCCTTCAGAGCGGCTTCGCCTGCGAAGTACTCTTTATGGTTGTCGCCGATGTCGGAGCCCGCCATGTTCTGGTGCTTGACGCAGGCGATGCCCTGGCGCAGTTCCTGGCGCTGCACGCCCTTCACGTAGGCCAGCATGCCTTCGTCGGCGAAGTAGCCCTTGGCCAGGTTGTCGGTGGACAGCGCGGCGGTGTGGTAGGTCGGCAGGGTGATCAGGTGGTGGAAGATGCCGGCGTGGGCCGAGCCATCGCGCTGGAAGGTGCGGATCTTCTCGTCGGCGACCTTGGCCAGCTCGGTGTCGTCGTACTCGACGCTCATCAGCTTGTTGCGGTCGTAGGCGGAAACGTCCTTGCCTTCGGCGACGAACGCATCGAACACCTGCTGGCGGAAGTTCAGGGTCCAGTTGAAGGACGGGCTGTTGTTGTAGACCAGCTTGGCGTTCGGAATCACTTCGCGGATGCGATCGACCATTGCCTTGATCTGGCCGACGTGCGGCTTCTCGGTTTCGATCCAGAGCAGGTCGGCGCCGTTCTGCAGCGAGGTGATGCAGTCCAGGACGCAGCGATCTTCGCCGGTGCCCTTGCGGAACTGGAACAGGTTGGAAGCCAGGCGCTTCGGACGCAGCAGCTTGCCTTCGCGCTTGATCACGACGTCGCCGTTGCCCAGCTCGGCCTCGGAGATTTCTTCGCAATCCAGGAAGGAGTTGTACAGGTCGCCCAGGTCGCCCGGCTCGTTGGTCACGGCGATCTGCTTGGTCAGGCCGGCGCCCAGGGAGTCGGTACGGGCGACGATCACGCCATCGTCCACGCCCAGCTCGAGGAAGGCGTAGCGTACGGCATTGATCTTGGCGAGGAAGTCGATGTGCGGAACGGTGACCTTGCCGTCCTGGTGGCCGCACTGCTTCTCGTCGGACACCTGGTTCTCGATCTGGATGCAGCAGGCGCCGGCTTCGATCATCTTCTTGGCCAGCAGGTAGGTCGCCTCGGCGTTGCCGAAGCCGGCGTCGATGTCGGCGATGATCGGCACCACGTGGGTTTCGAAGTTGTCGATCTGGGCCAGCAGCTCGGCTTCCTTGGCCTTGTCGCCAGCGGCGCGGGCAGCGTCCAGGCCGGTGAACAGCAGGTCCAGCTCGCGGGCGTCAGCCTGGCGCAGGAAGGTGTACAGCTCTTCGATCAGGCCGGAAACCGCGGTTTTCTCGTGCATGGACTGGTCCGGCAGCGGGCCGAAGTCGGAGCGCAGCGCGGCGACCATCCAACCGGACAGGTAGAGGTAGCGCTTGTTGGTGGTCTTCAGGTGCTTCTTGATCGAGATCAGCTTCTGCTGCCCGATGAAGCCGTGCCAGCAACCCAGCGACTGGGTGTAGACGGAGGAGTCCGCATCGTATTCGGCCATGTCCTTGCGCATGATGGCCGCGGTGTACTTGGCGATATCCAGGCCGGTCTTGAAGCGGTTCTGGATACGCATGCGAGCTGCGTACTCGGGGTTGATCGCGCTCCAGCTGCTGCCGTTCTTCTCTTTCAGCGCGGCAACTGCCTTGATCTCGTTCTGATATGCGGACATGGTCAATCCTTCAAGAAATGTATTGGTTGAGCACCGACTGACCCACTCAAAACCTGCTGGTGAAGGTTGTCTTGCGGGTGGCTCACCGCTGCATGGCGAGAGAATGACCGTGGCGAAGAATGACGCCGAGGAGGGGGTGGAGACGAACAGTTCGCGGACCGTGCTTCTCGACTGGATCAAGTGCCGTTCGGCTCGTGGTTGCCGGTGGGCGACTCGCTGTCGAGTCTTTCGATCTGGCTGATACGTAAACGCTTCCCCGTCCCTCAGGACAACTTCGTTCCAGTCGCAATCTCGTCAAGCCGCCTTGTGGGCAGATCAACACGGTGGAGGCCGAGGGCGTATCGGCGCAGGCACCGGGAGCTCGTCGTTTCAGAGCCCCTGATTAGCGGGAGCGGGGCCATCATGCTCTGGAAAAAATCCGTCGTCAAACGTTTTGTAGTGTTTTTTCAAGACTACTACACGAAGGTCTAAGAGTGACCGGATGGTCTTGTCTGGTCGAGATGTTTCCGTTTGCATCGAAAATGCCCGCAAAAGCCCGCGCCCCGCGGCTTTGCCGGAGCGGGAGGCAATTCGCGCTGGAAAGAGCGCCGTCGGTCAGTCGAGGGTTTCGACTTTCAGGCGCAGGCTGGTGTCGTCGCGTCCCTGGGTCGAGTAGCGACGCACGAAGCCGTGCTGGTCGGCCTGGTTCTGTTCGCTGACGCCGCCCAGGGTGATCCACTCGCCGAGCTTGCCGCTGACCCGGGTGTCGGTGCTCTGGGTATCGATGACGCCGGGATGGCTCTGGCTGAGGCGGTCATTGCTGGAACTGATGGTGACGTGCACCAGGTTGCCGGTCAGCGTCGCGGTGACGTAGAAGCCGCGGTTGACGTTGCGGTATTCGGTCTGGCTGTAGATCTGCCCGTAGGGACCGGTGGCGGTGCTGGTGATGGGGACGCTCTGGCCGACCTGGATCAGCGCCGGGTAGCCCTCGGTGGCCTGGACCTGCTGGCTGCCGCCGGAACGGCTGTCGGTGGAGCGACGGATGATGCGGACTCGATCCTTGCCGTTGACCTCGCCGCGGCCGCTCTGGATCTCGATGTTGCCGGCGCTGGCCGAACCATCCACCGAATAGCCGCGGCTGTCCTGTTGCAGGTTCTCGCTGGTATCCACGGTGATCAGCAGGCGATGCGGGCGCGAGTCGATCTGCTGCAGGACCGATTGCAACTCGCGGATCTTCGCCGGCTCGGCATTGACGATCAACTGGTTGCCATAGGCGGTGACCTTGCCTTCGCTGCCGATGACCGACTGGGCCACCGCCATCACGTCGTCGGCGGTGCGGTAGTTGAGCGGGATCACTTCGGTGCGCGGGGCGGCCGAGGCGCCGAGAACGACTGTCGCCAACAGCGAGGAGAGCAGGGTGGTGCGCAACAGGGTCACAGGAGGAAGCTCCGCAGGTCCGGGTCGGAAAGACTGGTGTCCCAGGCCTGCTCGAAGCGGGCCTGGAGTTGACGCACCCGCCCGGCGGCACGGTAGCAGGCGTAGCCCGCCGGTTGCGCCGGTTTCGGGCGCAGTAGCAGGCCCTGGTCGTCGGCCAGGAGGAAGGCGTCGTCCTCTTTAGGGTAGTCCGGGTTGAGCCGGCGGATCAGGCAGTTGCTCGACAGGCGGCGCGAAAGGCTGATCAGGCGGTGGCCGTTGCGCACGGCCTGGGCGCTGTCGCCAACGAGGATACGCAGGCGATTGCGTGGATTGGCCAGGAGGAAACGGGTGCAGGCTTCCTGGATGCTGCTGTGGTGATAGAGCCAGCTTTCCAGGTCGGGACTGTGCAGGCAGAGCGAGCGGCGGGCCTGCTGCAGGAGGGCCAGGGCATGGGCGCGGGCTTCCTGCGGATGCTCGAAGCGCTCCAGCGGCTCATGTTCGCCGAGGCGGAATGGCGCTGGTTCCCAGCGTTCCGCGGGTGGTGCGGCGCTTGCCGGGTTGCGTACCGCAAAGCGCCCCGGAGAGCTGAATTCGATGGCCGGCAGGTCAGCCGGCGAGGTCTCCGGGGTGTCGCTCATCGGGCCTCAGTCGCTGTCGCGAACCATGTCGACATGGGGCAGGCCGGCATCGAGGAATTCGCCGCTATCGACCTTGAAGCCCAGTCGCTCGTAGAAGGGAATGGCGTAGACCTGCGCGGTCAGCAGTTGGCGCTTCAGGCCGCGTCGCTCGGCTTCCTCGATGGCCGCGCGCATCAGCGCGTCGCCTACCTTCAGGCCGCGCCAGTCCTTGAGTACCGAGACCCTGCCGATGTGCCCGTCGCCCAGCAGGCGCGCGGTGCCGATCGCGTATTCGCCTTCATAGGCGAGAAAATGCACGGCTTCGTCGTCTTCGGCGTCCCACTCCAGTTCCGGCGGAACCGACTGTTCGGCAATGAAGACCGCTTCGCGGATGCGGCGCAGCTCGGCATTGTCCTTCTGCCAGTCGGCTACGCGTACGCGGATCTTATTCATCTGCAAACTCCAAACTGCCCTGTTTGACCAACTCCGCCAACAGCTTACGCGCATCGTCATCGGCCAGCCATTGGCCGAGGTTTTCCAGATGCAACGCATCGGCCGAGCAGACCAGCTTCAGCAGTTCCTTGAGCTGCCCGGGCAGGAGTACGCTCTGGCCGCTGGCGAACAGCACCAGGCCGATGTCGATCTCGCTCCAGGCCAGGCGGGCGCTGGGGTTGCGCACCAGCAGCGCGCCATCCTCGAGGGCGCCGAACAGCTCCTCCTCGGGGATCTCCTCGCCGGCAACCAGTTCGGGATAGCGCGGCTCGGTCATGAACTGGCCGAACCAAGTCAGCAGCAGGCGCTCGTCGCTCATGTGCTCCTGGATCAGGCCCTGCAGGCGCTCCAGAGCGTCGCGCTGGATCTGGTGCGGATCGTCGCCTACCGGTTGCAGGCCGGCATCGGTGTAGCGCTCCTCGTCGGAGAGGAACTGGCCGAGGAAGTCGGTGAAATGGGTCAGCACTTCGGCGGCGCTGGGCGCGCGGAAGCCGATCGAGTAGGTCATGCACTCGTCTTCGGCAATGCCGTAGTGGGCGAGGCGCGGGGGCAGGTAGAGCATGTCGCCGGGCTCCAGGACCCACTCGTCGCTCTGTTCGAAGTCGGCGAGGATGCGCAGGTCGGCGTGCTCGCGCAGCGGGCTGTCGCTGCTGCACATCTGTCCGACTTTCCAGCGCCGGCGTCCGTGGCCCTGAAGCAGGAATACGTCGTAGTTGTCGAAGTGCGGACCGACGCCGCCGCCGGGAGCGGCGTAGCTGATCATTACGTCGTCGATCCGCCAGCTGGGCAGGAAGCGGAATTGCTCCAGCAGTTGGGCGACTTCCGGGACGAACTGGTCGACCGCCTGGACCAGCAGGGTCCAGTCCTGTTCCGGCAGGTGCTGGTAGTCCTCCTCCTGGAACGGGCCACGGCGCATTTCCCACGGGGTTTTCCCGTGTTCGAGGACGATGCGCGATTCCACCGACTCCTCCAGCGACAGCCCGGCCAGCTCGTCGGCGGACAGCGGGCTTTCGAAGTCCGGGATCGCCTGGCGGACCAGCAGCGGTTTGCGCTGCCAGTAGTCGCGGAGGAATTCGGCAGCGGTCAGTCCGCCCAGAAGTTGCAGGGGAGTATCAGCATTCATGGTTAAGTCCTTGAAACAAAAACGCCCGGCGCAGCCGGGCGTGCAAAAGGGTTGCGTGCTCAGATGCGCTTGGCCTGGGCGGCGGCATTGCCGACGTAGCCGGCCGGGGTCAGCTTCTTCAGCTCGACCTTGGCCTCGGCGGGAATCGCCAGCTCTTCGATGAAAGTCTGCAAGGCTTCGGCGCTGATGCCTTTGCCGCGGGTCAGTTCCTTCAGCTTCTCGTAGGGGTTTTCCACGCCATAGCGACGCATCACGGTCTGCACCGGCTCGGCGAGGACTTCCCAGCAGGCGTCCAGGTCCTCGGCGATGCGCTGGGCGTTCAGCTCCAGCTTGCCGATGCCCTTCAGGCTGGCCTCGTAGGCGATGACGCTGTGGGCGATGCCGACGCCGAGGTTGCGCAGCACGGTGGAGTCGGTCAGGTCGCGCTGCCAGCGCGAGATCGGCAGCTTGCTGGCCAGGTGCTGGAACAGCGCGTTGGCGATGCCGAGGTTGCCCTCGGAGTTCTCGAAGTCGATCGGGTTGACCTTGTGCGGCATGGTCGAGGAGCCGATCTCGCCGGCCACGGTCTTCTGCTTGAAATAGCCGAGGGAGATGTAGCCCCAGACGTCGCGGTCGAAGTCGATGAGGATGGTGTTGAAGCGTGCGATCGCATCGAACAGCTCGGCGATGTAGTCGTGCGGCTCGATCTGGGTGGTGTAGGGGTTGAAGGTCAGGCCGAGGTCGCCTTCGATGAACTGGCGCGCGTTGGCTTCCCAGTCGACTTCGGGATAGGCGGACAGGTGGGCGTTGTAGTTGCCCACGGCACCGTTGATCTTGCCCAGCAACTCGATGCCGGCGACCTGCTTGATCTGCCGCTCCAGGCGGTAGACGACGTTGGCCAGTTCCTTGCCCAGGGTGGTCGGCGAGGCAGGCTGGCCGTGGGTGCGGGAGAGCATCGGCACGTCGGCGAGTTTCACCGCCAGTTCGCGGATGGCCTCGGCGATCTGGCGCATCAGCGGCAGCAGCACGCTGTCGCGACCCTCGCGGAGCATCAGGGCGTGGGACAGGTTGTTGATGTCCTCGGAGGTGCAGGCGAAGTGGATGAACTCGCTGACCGCGGCCAGCTCCGGAAGCTTGGCGGCCTGTTCCTTGAGCAGGTACTCCACGGCTTTCACGTCGTGGTTGGTGGTGCGCTCGATTTCCTTGATGCGTTCGGCGTGTTCCAGCTGGAAGTCGCTGGCCAGGCTGTCGAGCAGGGCGTTGGCTTCGGCGGAGAACGGCGCGACCTCGGGAATCCCGACGTGGGCGGCGAGGCGCTGCAGCCAGCGGACTTCCACCATGACGCGGAAACGGATCAGGCCGTATTCGCTGAAGATCGGACGCAGGCTGCTGGTTTTGCCGGCATAGCGGCCATCGACGGGGGATACCGCGGTGAGCGAGGAAAGCTGCATGAGACGTTCTCGTGGCTGGAAGTCAACGAAAAAGGGGCGCATATCATACATGAAAGGTGCGCCCCGGTGGGGCATTCAGCGGGGCCTTTCGGCGGGGCGGTTGCCCAGCAGGGGGATCAGGCTGGCGGCGAAGATCAGGGCGGCGCCGAGCAGCGACGTGTGGCTGGGCAGTTCGTCCCAGCGCAGCCAGGCGATCACCCCGGCGAAAACGATGGCCATGTAGGCGATCGGTCCGATCACTCCCGGGGAGGCCAGGGCATAGGCCTGCGACATGGTCAGTTGGCCGAGGCTGGCGAACAGTCCGGCGCCGAGCAGCAGGAGCAGTTCCTGGCCGTTCAGCGGCTGCCAGGCCCAGGCCAGCGGCACGGCGGAGAACAGGGTGCCGAACAGGGCGAAGTAGAACACGATGCGATAGGCTGGCTCGCTGTCGCTCATTTCGCGGATCGAGACGAAGGCGCAGGCAGCCATCAGGCTGGAGGCGATGCCGACCAGGGCGATCGGCGCCACTACCGCGCCGCTGGGCCTGGCCACCAGCAGCACGCCGAGGAAGCCGACCAGGGTGGCGACCATCATGCGGCGGGTCAGCGGCTCCTTGATCCACAGGTGTGCGATCAGCGGCGTGAACACCGGCGCGGCATAGCTGAACAGCATGGCGTCGGTCAGCGGCAGGTGGGCGAGGGCGTAGAAGTAGCAGTACATGCCGCCCAGGCCGTAGGTGGTGCGCAGCAGGTGCGATAGCGGGCGGCGGGTGCGCAGCGGGCCGATGCCGCGAGTCAGCGCCAGGGGCAGGAAGAACAGCACGCCGACGAGGTTGCGGAAGAACACCACGGTTTCGTTGTTGACGGTGCTGGAGGCCTCGCGGATCAGGCCGCCCATCAGGGCGAAGAACAGCGCCGAAAGAGCCAGCATGGCGGCGCCCTGGGTCGGGCTGTTGCGCCGTTGCGGCTGGCTCCCGGCCATGGCCATGGCTAGCCGCGCAGCAGGGGATAGAGTTCGTTGAGCAGCCGGCGCCGGCTGAATACCATCTGCCAGCGGCTGCCGCCCAGTTGCCGCCAGAGCCGCGCCGAGCGGATGCCGGCGAGCAGCAGGGCGCGGATCCGCGCGGCGTTGCTGCTGACCTGCAGGTGGCGCATGTCGCCGTGTACCTGGATGCGCTGGCGGAAGGTGCTGAGGGTGTCCTGGTAGATGCTGGCGAACGAGGCGATGACGTTCTCGTGGACCAGCCCGAAGTGCTGGACCTGCTGTTCGACCTGGTCGAGGCGCTGGCCGATCAGGTCGAGCATATCGCCGCGCTTGTCCAGTTGCCGTTCCAGGGTCAGCATCGCCAGGGCGTAGCGCAGCGGTTCGCGCTGCAGGCTGCCGGGCTTGCGCTCCAGGGCGCTGGCCAGGGCCTTGAAGCCGTCGCGCAGGTTGAGGCTGTCGCCACCGTAGACGTCCAGGGTGCTGGCCGGGTTGCGCGCCAGCAGGCTGCCGAGCATGCAGCCCAGCGGGGCTTCGCTGATCTGTCCGGTGCGTGCCAGCTTGTCGACCAGGGCTGCGGATTCGAAGACGGCGCCGAGGGCAATCAGTTGCTGTCGCGGATCGCTCACGGGCGTCCTCCGAAATCCCAGGCTTCCGCCGTTTCGATCACGCCGCCGCCGAGGCAGACGTCGCCGTCGTAGAACACCACCGATTGCCCCGGGGTCACTGCGCGCTGCGGTTCGTCGAACACCGCGCGGTAGCCTTCGGCGGTTTTCTCCAGGACGCAGTCCTGGTCGCTCTGGCGGTAGCGCACCTTGGCCCGCAGGCGGCGCGGCCGCTCCAGTTCGACCGGGTTGACCCAGTAGATTCGCGAGGCCAGCAGGGCGCGGGAGAACAGCAGCGGGTGGTCGTTGCCCTGGCCGACCAGCAGCACGTTGCGTTGCAGGTCCTTGCCGAGCACGTACCAGGGATCGTCGCCGGCTTCCTTGAGACCGCCGATGCCGAGGCCCTGGCGCTGGCCGATGGTGTGGTACATCAGGCCGCTGTGGCGACCGATGACCTTGCCTTCGATGGTCTCGATGTCGCCCGGCTGGGCCGGCAGGTACTGCTTGAGGAAATCGGTGAAGCGTCGCTCGCCAATGAAGCAGATGCCTGTGGAGTCCTTCTTCTTCGCCGTGGCGAGGCCATGCTTCTCGGCGATGGCGCGGACTTCCGGCTTCTCCAGTTCGCCGACGGGGAACAGGCTGCGGGCGATCTGCTCGCCGCCCACCGCGTGCAGGAAGTAGCTCTGGTCCTTGTTCGGGTCCAGGCCCTTGAGCAGCTCGGTGCGCCCGTCGCGGTCGCGGCGCCGCACATAGTGGCCGGTGGCGATCAGGTCCGCGCCGAGCATCAGCGCGTAGTCGAGGAACGCCTTGAACTTGATTTCGCGGTTGCAGAGGATGTCCGGGTTCGGCGTACGGCCGGCCTTGTACTCGGCAAGGAAGTGCTCGAACACGTTATCCCAGTATTCCGCGGCGAAGTTCGCCGTGTGCAGCTTGATGCCGATCCGGTCGCAGACGGCCTGGGCGTCGGCCAGGTCCTCGCGGGCGGTACAGTATTCGGTGCCGTCGTCCTCGTCCCAGTTCTTCATGAACAGGCCTTCGACCTGATAGCCCTGCTGCAACAGGAGCAGGGCGGAGACGGACGAGTCGACGCCGCCGGACATGCCGACGATCACGCGCTCGCGGCGTGGGGTGGGGGCGGATTCAGACATAGCGATCAGGCGTCACGGGCGAATTCGTAAAACGCGGATTCTATCAGGCCTGGGGCAGGGAGGGCGACACGTGGGTGTCGCGGATCAGCGCCAGGGGATAGCGGCCGCCGGCCAGGTAGTCGTCGATGCAGCGCAGCACCAGGTGGCTGCGCCAGCGCTGCGGCTGGGCGGCCAGTTCGTCGCGGCTCAGCCAGCGCGGGCCGATGATGCCGTCGTCGAGGGCGCGCTCGGGGTGGTGGCGCACGGGGCGGGCGGCGAAGCATACGCGCTGATAGGTGACACCGTTGGACGGGGCGGTGTACAGGTAGATGCCGGTGACGGCGCTCAGCTCGACCTCCCAGCCGGTTTCCTCGAGGGTTTCGCGCAGGGCGGCCTCGAGCAGGCTTTCGGCGGGCTCCAGGTGCCCGGCGGGCTGGTTCAGCACCTCGCGGCCGTCGGCCTGTTCCTCGACCAGCAGGAAGCGGCCCTGGTCCTCGACGATGGTCGCTACGGTGACATGGGGATGCCAGCTCATGGATGTCTCCTCGGTACGGAAAAGGCCTCGATAAAAAGAAACCCCGAGCGTAGGCCCGGGGTTTCTGCTTCGTCAGCGTGACGCTATCAGGCCAGGCTGTCGATCGCCGCGTTGAAGGTGGCGCTGGGGCGCATCACCTTGCTGGTCAGCTCCGGGTTGGAGCGATAGTAGCCGCCGATCTCGGCCGGCTTGCCCTGGACCGCATTGAGTTCGGCGACGATGGTCGCTTCCTGCTCGGTCAGGGCCTTGGCCAGCGGTGCGAAGTGCGCTTTCAGTTCGGCGTCTTCGTCCTGGGCGGCCAGGGCCTGGGCCCAGTACATCGCCAGGTAGAAGTGGCTGCCGCGGTTGTCGATGTCGCCGACCTTGCGCGACGGCGACTTGTTGTTGTCCAGCAGCTTGCCGGTGGCTTCGTCCAGCGCCTTGCCGAGCAGCTTGGCCTTGGCGTTGCCGGTCTTGATCCCGGTTTCCTCCAGGGACACGGCCAGGGCCAGGAACTCGCCCAGGGAGTCCCAGCGCAGGTAGTTCTCTTCCACCAGTTGCTGGACGTGCTTGGGTGCCGAGCCGCCGGCGCCGGTTTCGTACATGCCGCCGCCCGCCATCAGCGGAACGATGGAGAGCATCTTGGCCGAGGTGCCCAGTTCCATGATCGGGAACAGGTCGGTCAGGTAGTCGCGCAGGACGTTGCCGGTCACCGAGATGGTGTCCTTGCCGCGGATCAGGCGTTCCATGCTGACGCGAATGGCCTCGTTGTAGCCCATGATGCTGATGTCGAGACCGGTCAGGTCGTGGTCCTTGAGGTACAGTTCGACCTTCTTGCGCAGTTCGCGGTCGTGGGCGCGCTCCGGGTCCAGCCAGAAGATCGCCGGGGTATCGGACTGGCGTGCGCGGGTGACGGCCAGCTTGACCCAGTCGCGGATCGGTGCGTCCTTGGTCTGGCAGGCGCGCCAGATGTCGCCGGTCTCCACCTCGTGCTGCATCAGCACGCTGCCGTCGGCCAGGACCACGCGCATGGTGCCGTCGGCGGTCATTTCGAAGGTCTTGTCGTGGGAGCCGTATTCCTCGGCCTTCTGCGCCATCAGGCCGACGTTCGGCACGCTGCCCATGGTGGTCGGGTCGAAGGCGCCGTTGGTCTTGCAGAAGTTGATCATCTCCTGGTAGATGCGGGCGTAGGTGCTTTCCGGCATTACCGCCTTGGTGTCTTTCTGCTTGCCGTCCTTGCCCCACATCTGGCCGGAGTTGCGGATCATCGCCGGCATCGAGGCGTCGACGATGACGTCGCTCGGAATGTGCAGGTTGGTGATGCCTTTCACGGAGTCGACCATCGCCATTTCCGGGCGGTGGCTATACACCTCGTGGATGTCGTGGAGGATCTCTTCCTGCTGGGAGGCGGGCAGCGACTTGATCTTGTCGTAGACGCTGGAGATACCGTTGTTCGGGTTCACGCCGAGCTCTTCGAAGAGTTGGCCCCACTTGTCGAAGACGTCCTTGTAGTAGACGCTCACCGCATGTCCGAAGACGATCGGGTGGGAAATCTTCATCATGGTCGCCTTGACGTGCAGGGACCACATGACGCCGGTTTCCTTGCAGTCCTGCAGGGTCTTCTCGAAGAAGTCGCGCAGCTTGCCGCAGCTCATGAACATGCTGTCGAGCACTTCGCCTTCCTGCAGGCTCAGTTGCTTCTTGACCTCGACCTTGCCGTCCTTGCCGACGAATTCGATGCGCACGTCACCGGCCTTGGCCATGGTGATGGACTGTTCGCTGGAGAAGAAGTCGCCGCCGCGCATGTAGTCGGCGTGGGAGCGCGAGGCCATGCTCCACTTGCCCATGGAGTGCGGGTGCTTGCGGGCGTAGGCCTTCACTGCGGCAGGCGCGCGACGGTCGGAATTGCCTTCGCGCAGGACCGGGTTCACGGCGCTGCCGAGGATTTTCGCGTAGCGTGCGCGAACCTCTTTCTCTTCGTCGGTCTGCGGGTCTTCCGGGAAGTCGGGAACCTTGTAGCCCAGGCCCTGCAGCTCGGCGATCGCGCCTTTCAGCTGGGGCACCGAGGCGCTGATGTTGGGCAGCTTGATGATATTGGCGTCGGGCGAGGTGGCCAGGACCGCCAGGCGGGCGAGGTCGTCTTCGATACGCTGGTCGGCTTCGAGGCGGTCGGCGAAGTTGGCCAGGATGCGTCCTGCAAGAGAGATGTCGCTGGTCTCGACGTCGATGCCGGCGGAAGCGGCAAAGGCCTTGACGATGGGGAGGAGCGAGTAGGTGGCGAGCGCGGGTGCTTCGTCGGTGAAGGTGTAGGTGATCTTCGAGCGGATGGACATCTACGGTAACTCTCTTTTTTGCTGGGCGCGCACAGAGTCTCGATACGCGTTGGTGGACGCGATGCCTTCGCTCAACATCGGGTTGAATCGAAATCGAGATATGCCGCGGGATATAGGGGCGCCAGTAGAGCGTTGTACGGCGGGTTCATGGTGGCGAACCCGACGCTGCGAGGGGAGAGGGTCTGGTCCCAGACTGCTCGGACCTCGATGACTGCGAAGTCATGGCGCGCAGTATACCACCCTCTCGCCGGGCTGATGCGCTCGCCTGTTTAGACTAAGGAAGATGTGGTTTCCGGGCGGACAACTGGGCTACCCTAGAAGGCTGCAACAGGGTTTTAACCACAACACGGAGTTCAGCATGGGATACCAAAAGATCCAGGTGCCGGCGACCGGTGACAAAATCACTGTGAATGCCGACATGTCCTTGAGCGTACCGAAGAACCCGATCATCCCGTTCATCGAGGGTGATGGCATCGGCGTCGATATCAGCCCGGTCATGATCAAGGTTGTCGACGCTGCAGTGGAAAAAGCATACAAGGGCGAGCGCAAGATCGCCTGGATGGAAGTCTACGCCGGCGAGAAGGCCACCCAGGTGTATGACCAGGACACCTGGCTGCCCCAGGAAACCCTGGACGCCGTACGCGACTACGTGGTTTCCATCAAGGGCCCGCTGACCACCCCGGTTGGTGGCGGCATCCGCTCCCTGAACGTGGCCCTGCGCCAGCAACTCGATCTCTACGTCTGCCAGCGCCCGGTACGCTGGTTCGAAGGCGTGCCCAGCCCGGTGAAGAAGCCCGGCGACGTGGACATGGTGATCTTCCGCGAGAACTCCGAGGACATCTATGCCGGCGTCGAGTGGAAGGCCGGTTCGCTGGAAGCGGAGAAGGTCATCAAGTTCCTCACCGAGGAAATGGGCGTCAAGAAGATCCGCTTCACCGAGAACTGCGGCATCGGCATCAAGCCGGTTTCCCAGGAAGGCACCAAGCGCCTGGTGCGCAAGGCCCTGCAATACGCCGTCGACAACGACCGCAGTTCGGTGACCCTGGTGCACAAGGGCAACATCATGAAGTTCACCGAGGGTGCCTTCAAGGATTGGGGCTACGAAGTCGCGCGCGATGAATTCGGCGCCGAGCTGCTGGACGGCGGTCCGTGGATGCAGTTCAAGAATCCGAAGACCGGCAAGAACGTCGTGGTCAAGGACGTGATCGCCGACGCCATGTTGCAGCAGATCCTGCTGCGCCCCGCCGAGTACGACGTGATCGCCACCCTGAACCTGAACGGCGACTATCTCTCCGACGCCCTGGCGGCCGAGGTCGGCGGCATCGGCATCGCGCCCGGCGCCAACCTGTCCGATTCGGTGGCCATGTTCGAGGCGACCCACGGTACCGCGCCGAAGTACGCCGGCCAGGACAAGGTCAACCCGGGTTCGCTGATCCTCTCCGCGGAGATGATGCTGCGCCACATGGGTTGGACCGAGGCGGCCGACCTGATCATCAAGGGCACCAACGGGGCGATCGCCGCCAAGACCGTGACCTATGACTTCGAACGCCTGATGGACGGCGCGACCCTGCTGTCCTGCTCGGAGTTCGGCGACGCGATGATTGCCAAGATGTAGGAAGGGCTAGCGCCCGAACGAGAAAAAGGCCGGTTCGCACCGGCCTTTTTCATTTCCGCATCCGCGCTGGGGTCAGGCTTCGATGGGCGTCGCCTGCGGCTCTTCCTGCGGGGCGGGGGTGGAGGGTGCGGCGGTTGTCGCGGTGGCGGGGCTGATGTTGATGGCATGCAGTCCCTTCGGTCCCTGGATGATCTCGAAATTGACCGGCTGGCCCGCCTTGAGTGTCTTGTAACCGTCCATCTGAATGGCCGAGTAATGGGCGAACAGGTCCTCATCTCGGCCCTCGGCCAGGATGAACCCGTAGCCCTTGGCGTTGTTGAACCACTTGACCTTACCGCTGAGCATGCTCATATCCCTCTGCAAAGGACTCCAACGCTGGAGTATCATCCACTACGATCCCGCGTCCGACCTGGGTCGAGACGGGTGCGGAACCCCTGATACCCTGTAGGGGTATTCCATTGTTTGTAACACCCTTTTGCAGTTAGTCAAGGCGCTGAACCATACGCCTGAGAAACGGATCAACATCATGTCGGTCCATAACTTTCCAGAAAGGCAAAGCTTTTTTTCCTCATGCATGCACCTAGCCAGATTCGACTAACATTCAATCAGGATCATCCCGAGCCTCATGAGCACGAGGACGAAGGGGCGGGGCTCGCGGTACAGGAGTCGAAGCCTGTATTACAGCCGCCACCGTTGTATAAGGTGGTACTGTTCAACGACGATTACACGCCGATGGACTTTGTTGTTGAAGTGCTGGAAGTGTTCTTCAACATGGACCGGGAAAAAGCCACCAAGATCATGTTGACGGTACATACTCAGGGTAAGGCGGTCTGCGGCTTGTTTACCCGGGACGTGGCCGAAACCAAGGCGATGCAGGTCAATCAGTATGCACGGGAGAGCCAGCATCCATTGCTCTGCGAGATAGAGAAAGACAGTTGATCGGATGTTTGGGAGCGAGGTGAAGCCATGTTGAATCGAGAGCTCGAAGTCACCCTCAATCTCGCCTTCAAGGAGGCGAGGGCCAAACGCCATGAATTCATGACGGTTGAGCACCTGCTGCTGGCCTTGCTGGACAATGAGGCGGCGGCAACGGTATTGCGTGCGTGCGGTGCCAACCTGGACAAGCTGCGGCGCGACCTGCAGGAATTCATCGATTCCACCACGCCGCTGATCCCGCAGCACGACGACGAGCGCGAAACCCAGCCGACGCTGGGCTTCCAGCGCGTCCTGCAGCGTGCGGTGTTCCACGTGCAGAGTTCCGGCAAGCGCGAAGTGACCGGGGCCAATGTCCTGGTGGCGATCTTCAGCGAACAGGAAAGCCAGGCGGTGTTCCTGCTCAAGCAGCAGAGCATCGCGCGTATCGATGTGGTGAACTACATCGCCCATGGTATCTCCAAGGTGCCCGGGCATGCCGAACATCCGCAGGATGGGGAGCAGGATATGCAGGATGAGGAAGGTGGCGAGTCGGCCACGTCCAACCATCCGCTGGACGCCTATGCCAGCAACCTCAACGAACTGGCTCGCCAGGGGCGGATCGACCCGCTGGTGGGGCGTGAGCATGAAGTCGAGCGGGTGGCGCAGATCCTTGCCCGCCGGCGCAAGAACAACCCGCTGCTGGTAGGCGAGGCGGGGGTCGGCAAGACGGCCATCGCCGAGGGCCTGGCCAAACGCATCGTCGATGGCCAGGTGCCGGACCTGCTGGCCGACAGCGTGGTCTACTCCCTCGACCTGGGTGCCTTGCTCGCGGGTACCAAGTACCGCGGCGACTTCGAGAAGCGCTTCAAGGCCTTGCTCAACGAGTTGCGCAAGCGCCCGCACGCGGTGCTGTTCATCGACGAGATCCATACCATCATCGGCGCCGGTGCGGCATCCGGCGGGGTAATGGACGCCTCCAACCTGCTCAAGCCGGTTCTGTCCTCGGGCGAGATCCGCTGCATCGGCTCGACCACCTTCCAGGAGTTCCGCGGCATCTTCGAGAAGGACCGGGCCTTGGCGCGGCGCTTCCAGAAGGTCGACGTGACCGAGCCGTCGGTGGAAGACACCTATGGCATCCTCAAGGGCCTCAAGGGGCGCTTCGAGCAGCATCACCACATCGAGTACAGCGACGAGGCGCTGCGCGCCGCGGCCGAGCTGGCGGCGCGCTACATCAACGACCGGCACATGCCGGACAAGGCCATCGACGTCATCGACGAGGCGGGCGCCTACCAGCGCCTGCAGCCGGAAGAGAAGCGCGTGAAGCGCATCGAGGTGGCGCAGGTCGAGGATATCGTGGCGAAGATCGCGCGGATCCCGCCGAAACACGTCACCACCTCCGACAAGGAGTTGCTGCGCAACCTCGAACGCGACCTCAAGCTGACCGTGTTCGGCCAGGACGACGCCATCGAGTCGCTGTCCACGGCGATCAAGCTGTCCCGGGCCGGGCTCAAGGCGCCGGACAAGCCGGTCGGCTCGTTCCTCTTCGCCGGTCCCACCGGCGTGGGCAAGACCGAGGTGGCGCGGCAGTTGGCGAAGGCCTTGGGCGTGGAACTGGTGCGCTTCGACATGTCCGAGTACATGGAGCGGCATACCGTGTCGCGGCTGATCGGTGCGCCTCCGGGCTACGTCGGCTTCGACCAGGGCGGCCTGCTCACCGAGGCAATCACCAAGACCCCGCACTGCGTGTTGCTGCTCGACGAGATCGAGAAGGCTCACCCGGAGGTCTTCAACCTGCTGCTGCAGGTGATGGACCACGGCACCCTGACCGACAACAACGGGCGCAAGGCGGACTTCCGCAACATCATCCTGATCATGACCACCAACGCCGGCGCGGAAGTGGCGGCGCGCGCGTCGATCGGCTTCAACCAGCAGGATCACACCACCGATGCGATGGAAGTGATCAAGAAGAGCTTCACCCCTGAGTTCCGCAACCGCCTGGATACCATCATCCAGTTCGGCCGCCTGAGCACCGAGACGATCAAGAGCGTGGTCGACAAGTTCCTCACCGAGCTGCAGGCGCAGCTGGAGGACAAGCGCGTCCAGCTCGAGGTCAGCGATGCGGCGCGCGGCTGGCTGGCGGAGAAGGGCTACGACGTGCAGATGGGTGCGCGACCGATGGCGCGGCTTATCCAGGACAAGATCAAGCGGCCGTTGGCCGAGGAGATCCTGTTCGGCGAGCTGGCCGAGCATGGCGGCCTGGTGCATGTCGACCTGAAGGGCGACGAGCTGGCCTTCGAGTTCGAGATCACGGCGGCGGAGCCCGCCTGATCCGAGCGCGGCAACGAAAACGCCCGGCAGATGCCGGGCGTTTTCTTTTGCAATCGGCGAGCCGCAGCGGCTCGTGTCGACTCAGCGGGCGCGGTAGGTGATGCGGCCCTTGCTCAGGTCGTAGGGCGTCAGTTCCACGCGGACCTTGTCGCCGGTGAGGATGCGGATGTAGTTCTTGCGCATTTTGCCGGAGATGTGCGCGGTGACGACGTGCCCATTTTCCAACTCCACACGGAACATGGTGTTGGGCAGGGTGTCGACGACAGTACCTTCCATTTCGAAGCTGTCTTCTTTCGACATGCAGTAGAGCCCTCGGTATCTATGGGTGGCCCTTTCAATGAGAGGTGGGCCGTGAAAAGCGGCGTGCATTGTGCCAGAAAATCGACAATAGCGCCACACGGCTATCAGGTGAGGGCGACCCAGCGCTGGTTGACGAACAGTTCGATGGGCCGGTACTGGGTCTTGTAGTTCATCTTGCGGCAATTCTTGATCCAGTAGCCCAGGTAGACGGCCTGCAGGCCCAGGCGTTCGGTCTCGGCGATCTGCCAGAGGATCGCGTAGCGTCCCAGGCTGCGCTGCTCTTCGTCGGGATCGTAGAAGGTATAGACGGCCGAGAGTCCGTTCGGCAGCACGTCCGTCACGGCTATGGCCAGCAGGCGGCCATGCAGGCGGAACTCGAAGAAGCAGCAGAAGGGCAGGTCGCGGACCAGGAAGGTGGCGAACTGGTCGCGGCTGGGCGGATACATGTCGCCGTCGGCGTGGCGTTGCTCGATGTAGCGCCGATAGAGGTCGTAGTACTCCTCGTTGAAGCTCGGTCGCTTGCGGATCACCTGCAGTTCCGCATTGCGCTTGAGGATGCGCCGCTGCTGGCGGTTCGGGCTGAAGCCGGCGACCGGTATGCGCGCGGCGATGCAGGCGGTGCAATGCTGGCAGTGCGGACGATAGAGATGGTCGCCGCTGCGGCGGAAGCCGACCTCCGACAGCGAGGCGTACAGCTGCGTGTCCATGGGCTGGCTGGGATCGAGGAACAGGGTGGTTGCCTGCTCCTCGGGCAGGTAGCTGCACGGGTGCGGTTGCGTCGCGTAGAACTTCAGTCGGGCGAGTTCGGTCATGGTGAACTCCAGCAGGGACCCATAAGCAAGTTTATGCCAGGCACGGAAACTCGCCTAAAAATCCAGGTCGCCGGTAGGAGGCTGGTCGCGATAGCGTTGCAGGTAGTCGGCGAATTCCCCCCGGCCGATGGCGCGGGCGCCCAGGCTGTGCAGGTGGCGGGTCGGCATCTGGCAGTCGATGAGGACGAAGCCGGCGTCGCGCAGATGGCGGACCAGCGTGACGAAGCCGACCTTGGAAGCGTTGTCGGCGCGGCTGAACATCGATTCGCCGAAGAACAGCCTGCCCATGGCCAGGCCGTAGAGGCCGCCGACCAGTTGTCGCTCCTGCCAGACTTCCACGGAGTGGGCAATTCCGCGCAGGTGCAGCTCCTGGTAGGCCAGTTGCATCGGCGTGGTGATCCAGGTGCCGTCGGCGTAGTCACGCGGCGCGGCACAAGCCTGGATCACCGCCCGGAAGTCACGGTTGAAAGTGACTTCGAAGCGTTGCTGGCGCAGGCACTTGGCCAGGCTGCGGGAAACGTGCAGTTCGTCGGGGAACAGGACGGTGCGCGGGTCGGGCGACCACCAGAGGATCGGCTGGCCATCCTGGTACCAGGGGAAGCAGCCGTGGCGATAGGCTGCGACCAGGCGTTGCGGATTGAGGTCGCCGCCGGCCGCGAGCAGCCCGTTGGGCTCCTGCAGGGCCTTGTCGAGGGGCGGAAAGTCGAAGTCGGTGCGGGAAAGCCAGGTCAGCATGGCGGGGTAGGGGAGGGCGGGCCTCCCCCGGGTCCGATCAATGGTCGTCGAGGTATTTTTCGGCATCCAGCGCGGCCATGCAGCCGGCGCCGGCGGAAGTGATGGCCTGGCGGTAGACGTGGTCGGCCACGTCGCCGGCGGCGAACACGCCTTCGATGCTGGTCTGGGTGGCATTGCCTTCGCTGCCGCCGTGGATCCGCAGGTAGCCGTCGCGCATTTCCAGTTGGCCCTGGAACAGGTCGGTGTTCGGCTTGTGGCCGATGGCGATGAACACGCCGGCCAGCGATAGCTCGCTGGTGCTGCCGTCGATGGTGCTCTTCAGGCGTACGCCGGTGACGCCGCTGGCGTCGCCCAGCACCTCGTCCAGGGTGGTGTTCCAGTGCAGGCGCACGTTGCCGTTCTCGGCCTTGTCGAACAGCTTGTCCTGGAGGATCTTCTCCGAGCGCAGCTTGTCGCGACGGTGGATCAGGTGGACTTCCTTGGCGATGTTGGCCAGATACAGCGCTTCCTCGACGGCAGTATTGCCGCCGCCGATCACGCAGACCACCTGGTTGCGGTAGAAGAAGCCGTCGCAGGTGGCGCAGGCGGAAACGCCCTTGCCCATGAAGGCTTCTTCCGACGACATGCCCAGGTATTGCGCGGAGGCACCGGTGGCAATGATCAATGCATCGCAGGTATAAGTGCCACTATCGCCCTTCAGTGTGAAGGGGCGCTGTTGCAACTCGGCGGTGTGGATGTGGTCGTAGACGATCTCGGTGTCGAAACGCTCGGCGTGCTGCTGCATGCGGGTCATCAGCGCCGGGCCGGTAAGGCCTTCGACGTCGCCCGGCCAGTTGTCGACTTCGGTGGTGGTGGTCAGCTGGCCGCCTGGCTGGATGCCGGTGATCACCACTGGCTTGAGATTGGCGCGTGCGGCGTACACGGCGGCGGTATAGCCGGCCGGACCGGAGCCCAGGATGATGAGGCGCGAATGCTTGACTTCACTCATAAAAAGACTCCATAAGCCTTTGTCACATAAGAAAATGCGTGCTCCAATGGAGCCGCCTGAAGAGTTCTGCCGGCTATGCTACACCTATCCGCAAAAGGCCGGCAAAACCCCGGGGCCGGGATCAGCCACGCACGGATTGCCGCTGATTTCGGGTGTGATTTTTCAGAGTTTCCCTAAAGCCGTACAATAGGCGCGTTTTGACCAAGACAGCTTCTAAAGCACCAGCCGTGCGCAGGAAAAATAGCGATTTGAAGGATTCGACCACCGCGAGCCATGCCGCCGCATGGCGTCAGCAACTGCATTCCCGCCTGAAGGAAGGGGTCCTGATCGCGCTGGGCGCGCTCTGCCTCTACTTGTGGATGGCTCTGCTCACCTATGACCCGGCCGATCCGAGCTGGAGTCACTCGAGCCAGGTTGACCAGGTGCAGAATGCCGCCGGTCGGCTCGGTGCGGTATCCGCCGATATCCTGTTCATGACGCTCGGCTACTTCGCCTACCTCTTTCCGCTGTTGCTGGGCATCAAGACCTGGCAGGTATTCCGCCGCCGCAACCTGCCGTGGGAATGGAACACCTGGCTGTTTTCCTGGCGCCTGGTCGGGCTGATCTTCCTGATCCTGGCCGGCTCGGCACTGGCCTACATCCATTTCCACGCCAGCGGCCACATGCCGGCCAGCGCCTCGGCCGGCGGCGCCATCGGCCAGAGCCTGGGCCGCGTCGCGGTGGATGCGCTGAACGTGCAGGGCAGCACGTTGGTGTTCTTCGCCCTGTTCCTCTTCGGCCTGACGGTGTTCGCCGACCTCTCCTGGTTCAAGGTGATGGATGTCACCGGCAAGATCACCCTGGACTTCTTCGAACTGATCCAGAACGCCTTCAATCGCTGGATGGGCGCGCGCGCCGAGCGCAAGCAACTGGTCGCGCAACTGCGCGAGGTCGACGAGCGCGTCGCTGAGGTGGTGGCGCCGAGCGTGCCGGACCGCCGCGAACAGTCCAAGGCCAAGGAGCGCCTGCTGGAACGCGAAGAGGCCCTGGCCAAGCACATGAGCGAGCGGGAGAAGCGCCCGCCGCCGAAGATCGATCCGCCACCGCCGCCGAAGGCCCCGGAGCCGAGCAAGCGCGTGCTGAAAGAGAAGCAGGCGCCGCTGTTCGTCGATACGGCGGTGGAGGGCACCCTGCCGCCGCTGTCGCTGCTCGATCCGGCGGAAGTGAAGCAGAAGAGCTACTCGCCCGAGTCGCTGGAGGCGATGTCGCGCCTGCTGGAGATCAAGCTGAAGGAGTTCGGCGTCGAGGTCAGCGTGGATTCGGTGCATCCGGGCCCCGTGATCACCCGTTTCGAGATCCAGCCCGCGGCGGGGGTCAAGGTCAGCCGCATTTCCAACCTGGCCAAGGACCTGGCGCGCTCGCTGGCGGTGATCAGCGTGCGGGTGGTGGAAGTGATTCCCGGCAAGACCACCGTCGGCATCGAGATTCCCAACGAAGACCGGCAGATGGTGCGCTTCTCCGAAGTGCTGTCGTCGCCGGAGTACGACGAGCACAAGTCCACCGTGCCGCTGGCCCTGGGCCACGACATCGGCGGTCGGCCGATCATCACCGACCTGGCGAAGATGCCGCACCTGCTGGTGGCCGGTACCACCGGCTCCGGTAAGTCGGTGGGGGTCAACGCCATGCTCCTGTCGATCCTGTTCAAGTCCACGCCGAGCGAGGCGCGACTGATCATGATCGACCCGAAGATGCTCGAACTGTCGATCTACGAAGGGATCCCGCACCTGCTCTGCCCGGTGGTCACCGACATGAAGGAAGCCGCCAACGCCCTGCGCTGGAGCGTGGCGGAGATGGAGCGGCGCTACCGCCTGATGGCGGCCATGGGTGTGCGCAACCTGGCTGGCTTCAACCGCAAGGTGAAGGACGCCGAGGAGGCTGGCACGCCGCTGACCGACCCGCTGTTCCGTCGCGAAAGCCCGGACGACGAGCCGCCGCAGCTGAGCACCCTGCCGACCATCGTGGTGGTGGTCGACGAATTCGCCGACATGATGATGATCGTCGGCAAGAAGGTCGAGGAGCTTATCGCCCGTATCGCGCAGAAGGCGCGGGCGGCCGGTATCCACCTGATCCTGGCGACCCAGCGGCCGTCGGTGGACGTGATCACCGGCCTGATCAAGGCCAACATCCCGACCCGGATCGCCTTCCAGGTCTCCAGCAAGATCGACTCGCGCACCATCCTCGACCAGGGTGGCGCCGAACAACTTCTCGGCCACGGCGACATGCTCTACCTGCCGCCGGGCACAGGCCTGCCGATTCGCGTGCACGGCGCCTTCGTTTCCGACGACGAGGTGCACCGGGTGGTCGAGGCCTGGAAGCTGCGCGGTGCGCCCGACTACATCGAGGACATCCTCGCTGGCGTCGACGAAGGCGGCAGCGGTGGCGGTTCCTTCGATGGCGGCGACGGCTCCGGCGAAGGCAGCGAGGACGACCCGCTCTACGACGAGGCGGTACGTTTCGTCACCGAGAGTCGCCGGGCATCGATCTCCGCCGTGCAACGCAAGCTGAAGATCGGCTACAACCGCGCCGCGCGGATGATCGAGGCGATGGAGATGGCCGGCGTGGTCACCCCGATGAATACCAACGGCTCCCGCGAAGTCATCGCGCCGGCGCCGGTTCGTGATTGAACCCGACAGGTTTTAGAGGATTCCAATGCGACTGATCCGCACGTTGTTCGTTGCCGCCCTGGCCATGGGCGCTTCGCTGGCCCATGCCGACGACAGCGCCGCTGTCCAGCGCCTGACCGGCCTGCTGAACAAGGCCCAGACCCTGACCGCGCGTTTTTCCCAACTGACCCTGGACGGTAGCGGCACGCGCCTGCAGGAAACCGCCGGCCAACTGAGCCTGAAGCGGCCGGGACTGTTCCGCTGGCATACCGATGCGCCGAACGAGCAATTGCTCATTTCCAACGGCGAGAAGGTCTGGCTGTACGACCCGGACCTGGAGCAGGTGACCATCCAGAAGCTCGATCAGCGCCTGACCCAGACGCCGGCGCTGCTGCTCTCCGGCGACATCTCGAAGATCAGCGAAAGCTTCGCCATCACCTACAAGGAAGGCGGCAACGTAGTCGATTTCGTGCTCAAGCCGAAGACCAAGGACACCCTCTTCGACACATTGCGCCTGTCGTTCCGCAGCGGCAAGGTGAACGACATGCAGATGATCGATGGCGTCGGCCAGCGCACCAACATCCTGTTCTTCGACGTGAAGATGAACGAGGCGCTGGATGCCAAGCAATTCACCTTCGACGTTCCGCCGGGCGTCGACGTGATCCAGGAGTAAGCGCAAGCCGTGGATCTGTTCCGCAGCGAGCCCGTCGCGCAGCCCCTGGCGGCACGGCTGAGGCCCGCAAACCTGGACGAGTACGTGGGGCAGGAACACCTGCTGGCCCGCGGCAAGCCCTTGCGCGAGGCGCTGGAGCAGGGCGCGCTGCACTCGATGATCTTCTGGGGCCCGCCGGGAGTCGGCAAGACTACCCTGGCGCGGCTGCTGGCGCAGGTGTCGGACGCCCATTTCGAGACCATTTCCGCGGTGCTGTCCGGGGTCAAGGAGATCCGCCAGGCGGTCGAGGTGGCCAAGCAGCACGCGGCGCAATACGGGCGCCGGACCATCCTGTTCGTCGATGAGGTGCACCGCTTCAACAAGAGCCAGCAGGATGCCTTCCTGCCCTATGTGGAAGACGGCACGCTGATCTTCATTGGCGCGACCACCGAGAACCCGTCCTTCGAGTTGAACAATGCGCTGCTCTCGCGGGCTCGCGTGTATGTCCTCAAGAGCCTCGACGAAGCCGCCCTGCGCAAGCTGGTGGGCCGCGCGCTGAACGAGGACAAGGGCCTCGGCAAGCGCAAGCTGAGGCTGCCGGAGGAGAGCTTCCAGGTTCTCCTGGCCGCCGCCGACGGCGATGGGCGGCGCCTGCTGAACCTGCTGGAGAACGCTGCCGACCTCGCCGAGGACGGCAGCGAGATCAGCCCCGAGCTGCTGCAGAATCTGCTCGGCGATACCCGCCGACGTTTCGACAAGGGCGGCGAGGCGTTCTACGACCAGATCAGCGCGCTGCACAAGTCGGTGCGCGGCTCCAATCCCGACGCGGCACTCTATTGGTTCGCGCGTATGCTCGACGGCGGCTGCGATCCCCTGTACATCGCCCGGCGGGTGGTGCGCATGGCCAGCGAGGAGGTTGGCAACGCCGATCCTCGCGCCCTCGGCCTATGCCTGTCGGCCTGGGACGTGCAGGAGCGCCTGGGCAGCCCCGAAGGCGAGCTGGCGGTGGCCCAGGCCATCGTCTACCTGGCCTGTGCGCCGAAGAGCAATGCGGTGTACAGCGCGTTCAACGCGGCGATGCGCGACGTCGCCGAAAGCGGCTCGCGGGAAGTGCCATTGCACTTGCGCAACGCGCCGACCAAATTGATGAAGAGCCTTGGCTATGGCGAGGAATACCGCTACGCCCACGACGAGCCGGATGCCTATGCCGCCGGAGAGGATTATTTCCCCGAGGATCTGGAGCCGCGGCGTTACTATCAACCGGTGCCGAGGGGCCTGGAACTGAAGATCCGCGACAAGCTGGAACACCTGGCCGAGCTGGATCGCACCAGTCCCCGCCAACGCAGAAAATCCTGAGCGGTATGGGCTCGGCGGAGCTAGCCAGGCTTCCGCGACGGCGTCGATGACGTCGCCGGGGCCGGCGAAGCGCCAACCGGGCCACGAACCGCCGATAACCGACACGAGACGAGAAAAGAGCATGCTCGATCCCAAACTGGTACGCACCCAGCCGCAAGAAGTGGCTGCCCGCCTGGCCACCCGTGGCTTCCAACTGGATGTCGCACGCATCGAAGCGCTGGAAGAGCAGCGCAAGTCGGTACAGACCCGTACCGAGCAGCTGCAAGCCGAGCGCAACGCGCGTTCCAAGGCGATCGGCCAGGCCAAGCAGCGTGGCGAGGACATCGCGCCGCTGCTGGCCGATGTCGATCGCATGGGCTCCGAGCTGGAGGAAGGCAAGCGCCAGTTGGACGCCATCCAGGGCGAACTGGATGCCATGCTGCTGGGCATTCCCAACCTGCCGCACGAGTCGGTGCCGGTCGGTGCCGACGAGGACGCCAACGTCGAAGTGCGTCGCTGGGGCACGCCGAAGACCTTCGATTTCGAGGTCAAGGACCATGTCGCCCTCGGTGAACGGCACGGCTGGCTGGATTTCGAGACCGCTGCCAAGCTTTCCGGCGCGCGCTTCGCCCTCATGCGCGGCCCGATCGCCCGCCTGCATCGCGCCCTGGCGCAGTTCATGATCAACCTGCATACCGCCGAGCATGGCTACGAGGAGGCCTACACCCCCTATCTCGTCCAGGCTCCGGCGCTGCAAGGCACCGGCCAGTTGCCGAAGTTCGAGGAGGACCTGTTCAAGATCGGCCGCGACGGCGAAGCTGACCTCTACCTGATCCCGACCGCCGAGGTTTCGCTGACCAACATCGTCTCCGGGCAGATCCTCGACGCCAAGCAATTGCCGCTGAAGTTCGTCGCCCATACCCCGTGCTTCCGCAGCGAGGCCGGTGCCTCCGGGCGCGATACCCGCGGCATGATCCGTCAGCATCAGTTCGACAAGGTGGAGATGGTGCAGATCGTCGATCCGGCCACTTCCTACGAGGCGCTGGAAGGCCTGACCGCCAACGCCGAGCGCGTCCTGCAACTGCTCGAGTTGCCGTATCGGGTGCTGGCGCTGTGCACCGGCGACATGGGCTTCGGTGCGACCAAGACCTACGACCTGGAAGTCTGGGTTCCCAGCCAGGACAAGTACCGCGAGATTTCCTCCTGCTCCAACTGCGGCGACTTCCAGGCCCGGCGCATGCAGGCCCGCTACCGCAATCCGGAAACCGGCAAGCCCGAGCTGGTGCACACCCTCAACGGCTCCGGCCTGGCCGTCGGCCGCACCTTGGTGGCGGTGCTGGAGAACTACCAGCAGGCGGACGGCTCGATCCGTGTGCCGGAAGTCCTCAAGCCCTACATGGCTGGCATCGAGGTGATCGGCTGACATGGATTTCCTGCCGCTGTTCCACTCCTTGCAAGGGCGCCTCGCGCTGGTGGTCGGTGGCGGCGAAGTCGCCCTGCGCAAGGCGCGCCTGCTGGCCGACGCCGGCGCGCGCCTGCGCGTGGTCGCGCCGCAGATCCACATCGAACTGCGGCATCTGGTGGAGCAGGGCGGCGGTGAGCTGCTCGAACGCGACTACCAGGACGGCGACCAGCCCGGCTGCGCCCTGATCATCGCCGCCACCGACGACGAACCGCTGAACGCCGAGGTGTCGCGAGCGGCCAATGCGCGCGGGATACCGGTCAACGTGGTGGACGCGCCGGCCCTGTGCAGCGTGATCTTCCCGGCCATCGTCGACCGTTCGCCGCTGGTGGTGGCGGTCTCCAGCGGCGGCGATGCGCCCGTGCTGGCGCGGCTGATCCGGGCCAAGCTGGAAACCTGGATTCCCTCGACCTACGGGCAACTGGCCGGACTCGCCAGCCGCTTCCGCCACCGGGTCAAGGAATTGCTACCCGACCTGCAGCAGCGCCGGGTGTTCTGGGAAAACCTGTTCCAGGGCGAGATCGCCGAGCGTGTCCTGGCCGGCCGTCCGGCGGAAGCCGAGCGTCTCCTGGAAGAGCGCCTGGCCGGCGGCCTCGCGCACATACCCACGGGCGAGGTATATCTGGTCGGGGCCGGGCCGGGGGATCCGGACCTGCTGACGTTCCGTGCCCTGCGCCTGATGCAGCAGGCCGACGTGGTGCTCTACGATCGCCTGGTGGCGCCGTCGATCCTCGAATTATGCCGCCGCGATGCCGAACGCCTGTACGTCGGCAAGCGCCGCGCCGAACATGCGGTGCCGCAGGATCGGATCAACCGCCTGCTGGTGGAGCTGGCCAGCCAGGGCAAGCGCGTGCTGCGCCTGAAGGGTGGCGACCCGTTCATCTTCGGCCGCGGCGGTGAGGAAATCGACGAACTGGCTGCCCACGGCATACCTTTCCAGGTCGTGCCGGGAATCACCGCGGCCAGCGGCTGCGCGGCCTACGCCGGGATTCCACTGACTCATCGCGATCATGCGCAATCGGTTCGTTTCGTCACCGGTCATCTGAAGGACGGCACCACCGACCTGCCGTGGCAGGACCTGGTAGCGCCTGGCCAGACCCTGGTGTTCTACATGGGCCTGGTGGGATTGCCGGTGATCTGCGAGCAACTGGTCGCCCACGGTCGCTCCGCACAGACCCCGGCGGCGCTGATCCAGCAGGGGACCACCGCCCAGCAGCGGGTATTCACCGGAACCCTGGAAAACCTGCCGCAACTGGTGGCTGAGCACGAAGTGCATGCGCCGACCCTGGTGATCGTCGGCGAAGTCGTGCAACTGCGCGACAAGCTGGCCTGGTTCGAAGGCGCCCGCGAGGACGCCTGAGCCTTCAGCCTTCTCCCCAGATGCCCTTGCCGGGAAGTCGTTCCCGGCCTGGCGCGCGCGCCAGGTCGAGACGCGGGCCCAGCGGTACTATCCCGGTCGGGTTGATGGTGCGGTGGCTGGCGTAGTAGTGCCCCTTGATATGTTCGAAGTCCACTGTCTCGCCGATGCCCGGGCGTTGGTACAGCTCGCGCAACCAGCCGGAGAGATTCGGGTAGTCTTCGATGCGCCGCAGGTTGCACTTGAAGTGTCCGTGGTACACCGCATCGAAGCGCACCAGGGTGGTGAACAGGCGGATATCGGCCTCGGTCAGGTATTCGCCGGCCAGGTAGCGGCGTTCGCCGAGCAAGCCTTCCAGGTAGTCCAGCTCCTCGAACAACTGGACGAAGGCCTCCTCGTAGGCCTCCTGGCGAGTGGCGAAGCCAGCACGGTACACGCCGTTGTTGACCGCCGGATAGATGCGTCCGTTGAGGCGTTCGATCTCCTCGCGCAGCGGCTCCGGGTAGAAGTCCAGCGCGTTGGCGCCGATGGCGTCGAAGGCGCTGTTGAAGATGCGGACGATATCGGCTGATTCGTTGTTGACGATCTTCTGCGCCTGCTTGTCCCACAGCAGCGGCACCGTGACCCGGCCGCTGTAGTGCGGGTCGTCGCGGGTGTAGCGCTGGTGCAGAAAGGCCAGGCCGTCGAGGCGATCGCCGGTGGAGCCGTGGGCGGGGTCGAAGGTCCAGCCGTTCTCGCGCATCAGCCAACTGACCACCGAAACATCGACCAGCGACTCCAGCCCCTTCAGCTTGCGCACGATCAGGGTCCGATGGGCCCAGGGGCAGGCCAGCGAGACATAGAGATGGTAGCGCCCGCCCTCGGCGGGGAACGCCGGCTCGCCCAGCCAATGGCGGCGCTGGGCGTTTTCGCGCTGGAAGCGGCCGTCTTTCTGTGTGTCATACCACTGGTCGTGCCAGCGGCCATCGATCAACTGTCCCATGAGCGGGTTCCTCCATACGTCGTTGGAGGAACAGTCTAGTGTCGGGCGATCGATAAATTTATATAAATAAAGGGCTATTCGTATCGATCAGATCGATTCGTTTCGGGTCGCCCAGTAGTGTGCGGCTTCCTTGAAGGCTTCTTCGCGATTCTTGCCAAGGGCCCGTAGCGCCAGGGCCATGCTGGAGAGCACCGCCAGGTGGCCATAGGCGTCGCCTTCGCGGCCGTCCCAGACGGCCCGAAGGAAACCCGGGTCGAGCTGTTCCGGCTTCATGTGCCGGTGCGTCGACAATGCCGGCCATTCCTCGTCCCAGGCTTCGCCCTGGTCGCAACCATACAGGTGGGCGACGACGTCCGGGTTGACTTCGATCTCGCCGCCTTCGCCCTTGATGACGATGGCCCGGTCGCCGAGCAGGCGGCTGGCCTCGCGGTGGGTTTCCTGGTAACCGGGGTGGAAGATGCTCTGCAGGATGCAATCCGCATTCAGGGGGTTGAGCAGGCGAACCAGCGAATGGATCGGCGAGCGCAGGCCGAGGGTATTGCGCAGATCGATCATGCGTTGCAGCACCGGCATCCAGGCGCCGAGCGGAATGAACGCCAGGTGGCCGCGCTCCAGGGCCTGTTCTACCTGCAGCCAGTCGTGGCAGAGCGGGATCTCCAGCGCCGCCAGCAACTGTTCGCTGTACAGGCGTCCGGCGGTATGCGTGCCGCCGCCGTGCATGAGGATGCGCACGCCATGGCCGGCCAGGCACTTGGCGGCCAGCAGGTACCAGGGCAGGTGGCGCTTCTTGCCGGCGTAACTGGGCCAGTCGAGGTCGACGCGCAAGGACGGGACTTGCAGGCGTTCGCGCACCGCCTCGGTGAAACCGGCCAGTTCCTCGCTGCTTTCCTCCTTGTGCCGCAGGAGCATGAGGAAGGCGCCCAGCTGGGTGTCCTCGACCCTGCCGTCGAGGATCATGCCGAGGGCCTCGCGGGCTTCCTCCCGGGTCAGGCTGCGCGCTCCGCGCTTGCCTTTGCCGAGGATGCGGACGAACTGGGCGAACGGATGTTCGGCGGGAGTCGAGAGAGTCATAGACAGTTGCTCGGTTTCGGCAGGCCGGCCAGCTTCGCGCCAAGCTTGGCCGGGGCGCCCTTGAACAGGTGGTTGAGGTGCAGGCTGTTGCCCTTGTCCGGACCCAGTCGCTGGGCGACGTACTTGATCAGCGGGCGGTTGGCCGGAGACAGCTGGAACTCCGCATAGAACTCGCGGAGCAGTTGGAGAATCTCCCAGTGCTCGGCGGTCAGAGCCAGCTCCTCGCGGGCGGCCAGGGCTTCCGCCACCGGCTCCGACCAATCGTCGAGGGCGGCGAGGTAGCCGTCCTTGTCCAGCCGGATTTCCCGGCCTTCCAGCATAAGGAGCGTCATAGCCAACTGTTGACCTTGTCGAAGCGGGTGGCGAGTTCGACGAAGCCGGGGTAGTCCACCGCCACCAGGCGAGCGGGGACGTCCTCGATACCGCGCGCCTGGAGGTCTTCCAGCAGGGCGAACAGTTCGATTTCCGCCGGCATCAGTTCCAGGGCCTGGCAGGCGTGGCTGCCGGCCAGCAGGGCGTGCACGGCGTCGCCGCAGAGCAGCAGGCCGTCGCCGGGGTTGAGCAGGTACAGGCAACTGCCCAGGCGGCCGTCATTGAACGGCGAGCGGGACAGTACGTGGAGGGTCGTGGCCATCAGAGGGTAATCACCTGGTCGTAGCGTTGCAGCAGGTCGCGCAGGGCCTGGTCGTCGAGCACCTCGACCGCGAGGGCCAGGCGCTCTTCAGCCAGGCCACGCTCGCGCAGGCTACGGGCCGAGACGTAGAGGTCGTCCACGCCGAACATCGGCAGGGCCTGCAGGTTGGCCTGCAGGTCCTTCTGCTGCAGGTGCGCAGGATGCTGGCCGGGAGCCAGCTGGAACGCGCCGTCGTCGAGGAACAGCATGCCGACCGGTAGATCGAAGGCGCCGCCGGCCAGGGCTATGTCCAGCGCCTCGCGGGCGCTCGGGCCGGACCAGGGCGACTGGCGGCTGATGATCAGCAGCGACTGGCTCATCGGTCGCCTCCGAAGCAGACCAGGCGGTCCGCGCTTTGCGCCGCCTCGTGCAACTGGCCGAGTCCGGACAGTTCCCATGGTGCGCCAAGGTTGGCGCCGGGACGGCCGTAGCGTTCGGCTTCCTCGGCGTTCAGCACGCCGCGGCGCAGGGCGGCGGCGATGCAGACCACGGCGTCCAGGCCGTTGCGCTCGACCAACTCGCGCCAGGCGGCGGGCAGGTCGAACTCGTCCTGGCCGCTCACGACGTTGGCCGAGGCGCTGTGCACGCCGTCCTGGTAGAAGAACAGGCGGACGATTTCGTGCCCGCCGGCCAGCGCGGCTTCGCTGAAGCGCAGCGCGCGGCGGGCGGCGGGGGAGTGGGGAGGGTCGAATAGGGCGATGGCGAATTTCATGCTGCGATACGCGAAGGATTTATTCGAATGATAAACCAATGCCTGTGTTTTGCCGGTCCGCAAATGAAAAGCCCGTCGCGGGGACGGGCTTTTCCGGAGGCGTTTTCTATCAGTCGTCGCCGCCGGCGATGCCGAAGATCTGCAACAGGCTGATGAACAGGTTGTAGATCGACACGTACAGGCTGATGGTGGCCATGATGTAGTTGCGTTCGCCGCCGTGGATGATCGCGCTGGTCTGGTAGAGGATCATCGCCGAGGAGAACAGGACGAAGCCGGCGCTGATCGCCAGTTGCAGGCCACTGATCTGGAAGAACAGCGATACCAGCACGGCGCCCAGCAGGACGAAGAAGCCGGCGGTGATGAAGCCGGACAGGAAGCTCATGTCCTTGCGGGTGGTCAGCACATAGGCGGACAGGCCGAAGAACACCAGGGCGGTCATGGCGAACGCCGAAGTGATGACGCTGCCGCCGTTGGGCAGGCCGAGGTACATGTTGAGGATCGGGCCGAGCGTGTAGCCCATGAAGCCGGTCAGGGCGAAAGTGCTGACCAGACCCCAGGCGCTGTTGCGCAGCTTCACGGTGAGGAAGAACAGGCCGTAGAAGCCGATCAGCACCACGAACACGTTCGGATAGGGCAGGCGCATCTGCTGCGAAACGTAGGCCACCAGGCCGCTGAAGGCCAGGGTGAGTGCCAGCAGGCCGTAGGTATTGCGCAGAACGCCGCTGACTTCACGCTGTTCCGCGACGGCGGAGTTCAGCTGATATTGCTGTTCTTGCATGGTGTGGGTACTCCTTAACGGGAACGGGTCCATGACGTACTGATGGGCATGATAGCAAAGCCTCTGCCAGGGCCAATCGATAGAGTTTGACAGTGTGTTGCTATCCGGTACTATGGCGCCCCGCGATGCGGAGGTGTGGCCGAGTGGTTTAAGGCAACGGTCTTGAAAACCGTCGAAGGGGAGACTCTTCCGTGAGTTCGAATCTCACCGCCTCCGCCATATCCGCGTACTGAAAAGCCCCGCTGAGCGGGGCTTTTGCATTTTCGGGGCGCCGCTCTTCCGCACTTCCGGGTCGTTTCCGCAGCCTGCCCGGCGTCGATTCGATGACTCTCCGATTTCGTCGGGTAATGGCTTCAGATCACGAAGAAGCCGTGGGTTCCGTCGCGACCGAGTTGTTCCACCAGGCCGAACTCCCAGTCCAGGTAGCCCTGCATCGCTTCGCGCGGATTGTCGGTACCTTCGTAGGGGCGGCGGTAGCGGTCGATGCGCGGCGACGCCAACAGGCTTTCGCCGTCTTCCGTTGGCAGGCCCGCGGCGACCCAGGCGCTGGTGCCGCCGTCGAGAAGGAACACCGGCTTGCCGCTGAGTGCCTGGACTTCCGCCACGGCGAAGCGCGCCAGCAGGCTGCTGCCGCAGGTGAGTACGTAGCGCTCGGCCGTGCCCAGCCGTTCCAGTGCCTGCTTCAACTGGCTGCGCAATACCCAGGCGGCGCCGGGGATGTGGCGTTTCGCATAGTTGGCGCTGGCGGTGAAGTCGAGCACCCGGGTGCCCGGTTCGCCCAGCCAGTCGGCGAGGGTGGTCGGGTCGATGGTGTCGGCCCGGGGTTGCCTCGGCAGCGGCGCGCTCCAGGCGCCTCTCTCGCTTAAGTCGGCGTCGGAGAGTCCGTCCAGTACCGCGACCTGCCAGCCCATCTGGGCTAGCCAGGAGGCGCTCATGTTGGCGCGTACGCCATCGTCGTCCACCAGTACCAGGCGCGCGCCGCGCACGCTGGCGACATGGTCGGTTTCCTGAACCAGCTGGCCACCGGGCGTGGAGCGGGAGCCAGGCAGGTGACCGGCTTCGTATTCCTCGGGCGTGCGTACGTCGAGCAGGTAGGTGGTGCGGTCGTGCTCGTCCTGCCATTGGGCCAGACCGGCCAGGTCGAGGCGTTCGACGCCGGCGCGGTCGGCGACGGCACGGGCGCGCTGGGCGGCGGCCTTGCGAGTGTCCTGGGAGATCGCACCGAAGCGTCGCGTCTGGCCGTGTTCCAGTTGCTGACCGGCCAGCGTCCAGCCGATGGTGCCGTTGCGTAATGCCGCCACCGGGTTGGGGATGCCGGCGTTGAGCAGCGACTGGGTACCGATGATGCTACGAGTGCGCCCGGCACAGTTGACTATCACCCGGGTGCGCGGGTCCGGCGCCAGTTCGGCGACGCGCAGCACCAGTTCGGCGCCGGGCACGCTGATGCCGCCGGGGATACTCATGGTCTGGTATTCGTCGAAACGACGGGCATCCAGGATCACCGCGTCGGCCCTGGCGTCGAGCAAAGCCTGTACTTCCTCCGCGGCCAGCGATGGCGTGTGGCGCTCGGCCTCCACCAGTTCGCCGAAGGCCTTGCTCGGCACGTTCACATCCCTGAACAGCTCGCCGCCGGCGTTGCGCCAACCGGACAGGCCGCCATCGAGCAAGGCCACGTCGCTGTAGCCGAGGTCGTGGAGGCGTTGCGCGGCGACCGGCGCCAGGCCTTCGCCGTCGTCGTAGACGGTAATCGGCGTGTCGCGGCGCGGCACCCGGGCATGGATCTCCAGTTCCAGCCTGGACAGCGGCAGGTTGGCGGCGAACAGGGGATGGGCCTGGGCGAACGGGTCCTCCTCGCGCACGTCGAGCAGCGCCAGCTCCCGGCGGGCGAGGAGAGCGGCGCGGATATCGTGGAAGGTGCGTACGGCGATCTGGCTCATGCGGGGTTCTCTTTCGACAGGTCCCAGATATTGGGCAAGCGGCTGTTGGAATAGCTGGAAATGAAGGGTTTTTCCTCACCTTCGGCGCTGAACACGGCACGCCGTACCGCACCGATATTGGCGCCGTAGACGTGGATACTGATGGATGTTCGGTCGCTGAAGGCGTTGCTCACCTGGTGCACGTCGCCAATGCGTGGCGACAGCGCTTCGACCTCGCCGGGCTCCAGGCGTCGACGGGCTCCGCTGGGATGCGGACGCCCCCCCGCATCGAAGGCGTACGGCTGCGAGTATTCGGCCCGCGGAGCATGCCGATCAGGCCCCAGACCCGATGATCGTGTACCGGTGTGATCTGGCCCGGCCCCCAGACGAAGCTGACCACCGAGAAGCGCTGCCGTGAGTCGACATGCAGCAGGTACTGTTGGTAGCGCTGTGGATCGGGGCGGGCGCAGTCTTCCGGCAGCCAGTCGTCCTGGCGCACCAGCTCGGCCAGCAGGGGGTGGGCTTGGGCGAGCAGGGTGGATTCGTCGGGACGGCTGTCGAGCAGTGTCGCCAGCTCGCCGATGAACTGGCGCAGGCGGTCGAGGCGCAGGATGGATGACATGCGGGGATTCACTCCGGGAAGTTCTGGCGGTACGGTAGCAAACGCTTTTTTATTCCTGAAATGCATTTTGAATCTAAGCTAATATGCGAGAAATGCAATTGGTGCCGGCCCCATGAAAATCGATGACATCGACGCCTTCGTCGCGGTGATCCGCAACGCTTCCCTGAGCCAGGCCGCCGAGAGCCTGGGCCTGACCCAGTCTGCGATCACCCGGCGGGTACAGAGCCTGGAGGAGTCCCTCGGAGTGGCATTGCTGGACCGCAATACCAAGCCGCTCAAACCCACCGCCAGCGGACTGCGGGTCTACGAACAGTGCCGGCGGGTGCTCCGCGAGGTGGATGGCCTGCGTGAACTGGTGGCCGGTGACGCCACACCAAGTGGCGTGCTGCGCCTGGGCGTGCCGCAGAGTATCGGCGAGGTGGTGTTGCTGGATGCCCTTCGGCGGCTGGCCGACGAGTACCCGGAGCTGCGCGCGCAGGTCGGCACTGGCTGGGGCAGCCATTTGCTGGCGCGCCTGGAGAATGCCGAACTGGACGCGGCAGTGGTGTTGTTTCCGCCAAGCAAGGTGTTCCCCGAAGAACTCGGCGCCACGCCCCTAGGGCGCATGGAACTCTGCGTGGTGGTCGCCCGCGACAGTGCCATCCAGGCGCGACGCCTGCTCGATTGCTACCACCATGGCTGGGTGCTCAACCCCGATGGCTGCGGCTTCCGTGCCGGCCTGCAACGGGCCCTGGCCGATCAGGGCCTGGGCCTGCAACTGAACCTCGAGACTTTCGGCAGCGAGCTGCAACTGGGCCTGGTCGCCGCGGGCCGGGGTCTCGGCCTGGTGCCGGCGCCGGCCCTGGCGCGTAGCCGCTACCGCGATCAGTTGCAGGTGCTGCAACTGGAGGATTTCCAGCCGCTGATCCAGCTCTGGCTGGTGCGTCCGCGCCTGCTGGGCAATCTGGAGACGCCGGCACGGCTGTTCGGCAGGGCGGTGGCCGAGGGGTTGGATATGCAAGCCGGTTGAGTAGCGGCGCCGGGAGATCCCCGGGAGACGGGAGCGTGAATGAGAAGGGGCTGCAGTCGGGATCAACATTCCCCTGCGAGCCCCTTTTCGCTTCAGAGGGAAGAGGGAGCGAGGGCGGCTACGCATAATGTCCGCCTTGGGAAACGCAAAGACGGAAAAGCTAAATATGCGCGTTTAGCATATTAAGATATGACAAAAATGAATTTCCATCATGTAGTTTCAGCCTGTAGCTTCTAAGAAAAGCACCCATGCAGATGTTTTTCTTATAACGACAGCCGCCAACCTTATCAGTCGAGCGGCCCAGGCGAGGGCAACAGCGTGAGCGTGGAAATTCTCGGCATGATCACCGCCACACCGAGTTCCGAGGTGGACCAGCCGTTGGGGGAGGCTGTGGACGCCGGTTTCGTCCGGCGTTTCGCCCAGGCCCATGAGGACGCCGGCTTCGACCGGGTGCTGGTGGGGTATTTCAGCAATGCCGCCGAGGGCGCGGTGGTCAGTTCCTTCGTCGCCGCTGCCACCCGGCGCCTTGGCGTTCTCCTGGCCTATCGCCCGGGGGTGATCGCAGCGCCGCTGGCGGCACGCCAACTGGCTACCCTGGATCAGTTCAGCGAGGGCCGCCTGGCCCTGAACGTAGTCAGTGGTGGTAACGACGAGGACCTCGCGCGCGATGGCGACTACCTCGACCATGACCGCCGCTACGCCCGTACCGACGAATACCTGCAAGCCCTGCGTGCTATCTGGACCGCCACGGGACCGGTGGATTTCGACGGCGAGTTCTACCGCTTCCAGGGCGCCTCGCCAGCGGTGCGCCCGCGCCAGTCGCCGCACATACCGATCTATTTCAGTGGCTCCTCCGACGCAGCCATCGAGGTCGCCGCCAGGCACGCCGACACCTACATGCTCTGGGGCGAGCCGCTGGCCGCGGTCGACGGGCATATCCGCCGAGTGCGCGCCGCCGCCAAGGCCCAGGGACGCGATCCGCGCTTCTCGGTGTCATTCCGGCCGATCGTCGCGGATACCGAGGAGGCCGCCTGGAAGCGTGCCGCCGAGGTGCTCGAACAGGTCCGCGAGAACCGTGCGCGCCTCGGTCTGCCGCTGCGCGACCACCAGCCGCAGAACGTCGGTTCGCAGCGCCTGCTGGCCGCTGCCGAGCAGGGCGAAGTGCTCGACAGCCGTTTGTGGACCGGCGTGGCCCGGCTGACCGGGGCGCGCTGGAACTCCACCGCCCTGGTAGGCACCCCCGAGCAGGTTGCCGCTGCGCTTGGCGAGTACTACCGGCTGGGCGTCTCGACCTTCCTGATTCGAGGCTTCGATCCGCTCGGCGACGCCGTGCGCTACGGCCAGGGCCTGATTCCCGCCATACATGACCATATCGCCCGCCTGCCGCTGTTGCGGCACGCCGGTTGAGGAGCTCCGATGAAACTCAAGCAATACCTGCTAACCAGCTTCGCCACGCTTCTGCTCGGTGCCTCCCTGGCCCAGGCCGCAGAGCTGCCGACGTTGCGTGTGGGCGACCAGAACTACTACAACGTGCGGGCTTCCATGGAGGCCTCGGGAGTTCTCGAAGGCGCGCCTTACCAGGTCGAATGGAAGCATTTCCAGTCCGCCGCGCCGGTGGCCGAAGGGTTGCAGGCCGGAGCGCTGGACCTGGGTTTCCTCGGCGACTCGGGCTTCATCTTCCTCGCCGCCAAGGGTGCGCCGGTGAAGCTGGTCGGCGTCTCGCGGCAGAACCCCGATACCATAGCCCTGCTGGTGCCGAAGGATTCTCCGGTGCGCAGCATTGCCGATCTCAAGGGCAGGAAAGTCGCCTACTGGCCCGGTGCCTGGAGCCAGCAACTGACCTTGCGCGCGCTGGAGAAAGCCGGCCTGCCGAAGGACTACGTGGAGTTCGTCAAGCTGATGCCGATCGACGCCGCCGCCGCCTTGCCGCGCGGCAGCATCGATGCCTTTCCGGTGTGGGAGCCGTATATCTCGCAGCAGATCGTGGTTTCCGGCGCACGGCCGATTCTCACCGCACGCGACCTGATGCCGGGGCTGTCCAGCATCGCCGCCAACGCTGCTTCCATCGAGCCCAGGCGCGCGCAGATCGCCGACTTCCTCGGCCGCCTGCGCAAGGCACGGGCCTGGGTCGAGGCACACAAGGAGCAGTACGCCGACCTCTGGGCGCAGAAGGCCAATCTCGACCGGGCAGTCTCCCGCCATTGGATCGGCCAGGCCGGCATGAGCGTCGGCCCGGTAGACGCCCAGGCCGCCACCGACTACCAGGAGACCGCGGATTTCCTGCTGCAGACCGGTGCCTTGCCCAAGCCGTTCGACACTTCCACGGTGATCGACACGTCCTTCAACGAAGCCTTCCACTGAGTACGGACCATGAGCATCCAGTTTCTCGGCATGATCGGCCATCGCCTGGCCTCGGAGACCCTCGCGCCGGTCGGACCTATCCTCGACAAGCCTTACATCGCCGCTTTCGCACGCGCCCACGAAGAGGCCGGCTTCGATCGAATCCTGGTCGGCTACTGGTCGGACCAGCCGGATGGATTCCTGGTGGCCGCCGCCGCTGGCCTGGCCACTTCCCGGATCGGTCTGCTGCTGGCGCACCGCCCCGGTTTCGTCGCCCCGACCCTGGCCGCGCGCAAGCTGGCGACCCTCGAACACCTCCTCGACGGGCGCCTGGCGGTGCATATCATCAGCGGCGGCAGCGACGCCGACCAGCGCAAGGACGGCGATTATCTCGACCACGACCAGCGCTATGCCCGCAGCGACGAATTCATCGAACTGCTCAAGCGCACCTGGACCAGCACCGAACCCTTCGATTTCCACGGCGCGCACTACCGCGTGGAGCACGCCTTCTCGGCCATCCGTCCGCAGCAGAAACCGCACATTCCGGTGTATTTCGGCGGCTCCTCGGAAGCCGCGCTGAAGGTCGCCGGCAAGCAGGCCGATGTGTTCATGCTCTGGGGCGAACCCCTGGCACAGGCCGCCGAAACCATCTCCGCTGTGCGCGAACAGGCGCGCTCGAATGGTCGCGAAGTGGAATTCAGCCTGTCGTTCCGGCCCATCCTCGGGCGCACGGAGGACGAGGCCTGGGCCAAGGCCGAGGCGATACGCGCAAGCGCCGGCGCGCGCCTGGGCGAGGCCGGCTTCCCCAAGGGCAAGCCGCAGAGCGTCGGCGCCCAGCGTCTGCTCAAGGCGGTGGAGCAGGGCGAGCGCCTCGACGAGCGCCTTTGGACCGGAATCGCCAGGCTGGTCGGTGGCGGGCACAACTCCACCGCCCTGGTTGGTACCGCGGAACAGGTGGCCGACGCCCTGCTCGCCTACTACGACCTGGGCGTGCGCAATATCCTCATTCGCGGTTTCGATCCCCTCGCCGATGCCGTGGAATATGGCCGCGAGCTGATCCCGCTGACCCGCGCCAAAGTCGCCGAGCGCGAGCGCCGGCGCGCCACGGCCTGATCCCATGGCCGTCCTGCAGACTCCCTCGGCGGCGTTCGATGAACGGCTGCCAGAACTGACCCGGCAACTGGCGGAAAGCGCCGATGCCCATGACCGCAGCGGAGATTTTCCCCATGCCAACCTGGCCCTGCTGCGACACCACGGGCTGCTCGCCCTGGCCTTGCCGCCTGCGCTCGGCGGTCCCGGCGCCAGCCTCGGCGAGCTGCGCCGGGTAATCGGCGCGGTGGCTCGCGGCGAACCCTCCACGGCCCTGGTGCTGTGCATGCAGTACCTGCATTTGCGGCGCCTGGCCGATAACCCCGATTGGCCCGGCGCGCTCAAGCGGCGCGTGGCGCGCGAGGTGCTGGAGCAGGGGGCGTTGATCAATAGCCTGCGCGTGGAGCCCGAGCTGGGTTCGCCGTCACGCGGCGGTCTGCCGGGTACGCTGGCGCGGCGTGTCGGCGACGGCTGGCAGCTGTCCGGGCACAAGCTCTACACCACCGGCATTCCCGGCCTGACCTGGCTGGCGGTATGGGCGCGCAGCGACGAGCCGATCCCCCGCGTGGGTACCTGGCTGGTGCGCCGCGACAGCCCAGGCATCCGTATCGTGGAGAGCTGGGACCATCTGGGCATGCGCGCCAGCGGCAGCCACGAGGTGCTCTTCGAAGAGGTGGCGGTGCCTCTGGAAAACGCCATCGGCCTGCATCCCCACGACCAGCCTCCGGCGCCGGACCAGGCCGTGCTGCGCGACTTCGCCCAGGCTAGCGCGGTGTTGCTCGGCGCTCTCTACGACGGTATCGCCGGGAGCGCCCGCGAGTGGCTCGTCGGCTGGCTGCGCGAGCGCGTGCCGGCCAGTCTCGGCGCGCCGTTGGCGAGCCTGCCGAGGATGCAGGAGGCGCTCGGCGAGATCGACGGCCTGCTCCTGCAGAACCGCCTGCTGCTCGATGCCGCGTGCTGCGGACAGTTGCCCGCCAGCGACTCCGGGCTGCTCAAGGTCGCGGTCATCGACAACGCGTTGGCGGTGGTCGAGAAGGCCCTGGAACTGAGCGGCAACCACGGCCTCAGCCGGCACAATCCGCTACAGCGGCACTACCGCGACGTGCTTTGCGGACGTGTCCACACGCCACAGAAAGATAGCGTCTGGAGCGCGGCGGGGAGGGCGGCGCTGAGTCTTTGAAACGTACCTCCCACGATTCTCGACCCTGGCCTTGTCGGCGACCGCACCGGCGGAACGGATAGCCCAGGATAGCCCCGGCTCCGTGCGGAGCTGCCTGGAGATTGCCCATGAAACGACCCCTGTGTGTGCTTGCCGGCCTGCTGGCCGCGACCTTGCTGGCTGGAGCCGCCAGCGCCGCCGACCTCATCAGCCTGCGCCTGGGCGATGTGAAGGGCGACCGCTACGCCGCCCTGCGCGCGTCCGGCGAGCTCGACGACCTGCCGTACAAGCTGGAAATGTCGGCGTTCCCCTCCGGTGCACCGGTGCTCGAGGCGCTCAACGCCGGGGCCCTGGACATAGGCTTTACCGGCGACATCCCGTTCCTCTTCGTCTACGCTGCCGGCGCGCCGCTCAAGGCGGTGGGCGCCTGGCACTTCAACCCGGCGACCGTGGCGCTGGTGGTCGGCAAGGACTCGCCGATCCGTTCGGTGGCCGGCCTCAAGGGCAAGCGCATTGCCGTCAATCGCGGCGGCTGGGGGCATTTCCTCGCCCTTGGCGCGTTGCGTCGCGCCGGCCTCGGACCGCAGGACGTAAGCTTTTCCTTCCTTGGTCCGGTGGACGGCCGCGCCGCCCTGGTGCGCGGCTCGGTAGACGCCTGGGTGCCCTGGGAGCCCTATACCTCCAGCGCCGTGCTGCTCGATCAGGCGCGGGTCATCGACAACGGTGCCGGGATCATGACCGGCTACTCCTATGCCCTGGCCAGCGACGCTGCGATCGCCCGCAAGAAGGCCGCGATCAGCGACCTGCTGACCCGCCTGGCGCGTGCCCAGGCCTGGGCCCTGAGGCATCCGGAGGCGTTCGCCGAGGCCCTGGCCAAGGATCTGAACATGCCGCGCGAAGTCACTCGGCGCTGGGTTGGCGAGGCGCGCATCAGTCCTGTGGTCTTCGGTCCGGAGGTTGCCGCCACCCTGCAGACCGCCGCCGATTTCTTCCATGCCGAAGGCGTGCTGCCGAAGTCGCTGGAGGTCGCCCCGGCGTTCGACTTCAGCCTGTCCGCCGGTGCCGCCGAAGTGGCCCGCCAGTTGCCCGCCGACCTCCGCGTCGGCCAGCGTTGAGGAGTTACGGAATGCGTCAGACCCTGAGCCTGTTCCTGCTTCTCTGCCTGCTCGTCGGCCAGGCCTGTGCCGACGAGCGCGTGACCCTGCGCCTGGCCGACCAGAAGGGCAACATGCGCGCCCAGTTGGAGGCTGCCGGCGCGCTGGACGACCTGACCTACGACATCCGCTGGTTCGAATTCCCCGCCGCCGCCCCCCTCGCCGAAGCACTCAATGCCGGTGCGGTGGATGCCGGCATCATCGGCGACGCGCCATTGCTCTTCGCCCTGGCCGCCGGTGCCCGGCTGAAGGCCATCGCCGTCGACAAATCCGATCCCTACGGTACCGCCGTGCTGGTGAGAGGGGATTCGCCGCTGCGCTCGGCCAACGACCTGAAAGGTCAGCGCATTGCCACCGGCCGCGGTTCCATCGGCCACTTCGTCGCGCTCAAGGCCTTGGCCTCGGTCGGGCTGGGCGAGAAGGACGTCGAATTCCGCTTCCTCGGCCCGGTGGACGCGAAAATGGCCCTCGCCAATGGTTCCGTGGATGCCTGGGCGACCTGGGAGCCCTACACCGCGTTCGCGGAGACCGCCGACAAGGCTCGGGTACTGGTCGACGGGCGCGGCCTGTGGGCTGGCAACAGCTTCCTCGCTGCTACCGATAGCGCACTGGCCGACCCGGCGAAACGCGCCGTGCTGCAGGACTACCTGCAACGCCTGGCCAGCGCCCAGCGCTGGGCGTACCTGCACCTGGACGAGTATTCGCGAAGCCTGGCGCAGATCATCGGCTTCCCCGAGGACGCCGCGCGCTTGCAGTTCGAACGCCGGCGCTTGCGTTGGCAGGCGCTGGATGAGCGAACGCTCGGCCAGCAGCAGGAGACCGCCGATTTCTACCAGGCCCATGGATTGATTCCGCAGCGCCTCGATGTGCGGCCGACCTTCGCCAGCGGCTTTGCGGTCAGGCAGGCGTCGGATGCGGATATCCGGTAGGCGCTGCCCGGGCATTAATTGATAACTATAAGTTATTTATCGATTGTTTTTTATTCCAATAATCTATCCGTTCCGTCGCCGGCAGCTGGAACTCCCGTCCCTGCGGGCGCTCGCACCTATCCCAGGAGTCATCGCATGTCTCGTCCGTTCCTGCGTCGCTTGGCCATCGTGTTTGCCGCTTCCGCCGTCCTGTCGGGCATTGGTGGCGCACAGGCCGAGGAGGTCCTGCGCATCGGCTTCCAGAAATCCTCGACTCTGCTGACCCTGATCCGCAGCCAGGGCACCTTCGAGCGCGAGTTGGCCAGGCAGGGCATCCGGGTGTCCTGGCATGAGTTCCCCAGCGGCCTGCCGTTGCTCGAATCGCTCAATGTCGGCAACGTCGATCTCTCCGCCGACGTCGCCGACACCGTGCCGGTGTTCGCCCAGGCGGCGGGTGCTCGCCTGACCTACTTCGCCCGCGAAACACCTTCGCCCGCGGCGCAGGCGATACTGGTCGGCGAACATTCGCCGCTGAAGTCCCTGGCCGAGCTGAAGGGCAAGCGCATCGCCGTGACCAAGGCCGCCGGCAGCCACTACCTGCTGATCGCCGCGCTGGCCAGCGCCGGGCTTGAGTTCTCCGACATCCAGCCAGCCTACCTGACGCCAGCCGACGGCCGCGCCGCCTTCGAGAACGGCAAGGTCGACGCCTGGGTGACCTGGGACCCCTACGTGGCAAGCGCCCAGCGCCAGCAACGCGCGCGGGTACTGGCCGACGGCCAGGGCCTGGCCAGCTACCAGCGCTACTACCTCGCCTCCAGCGACTACGCCAGGAAACATCCTGAAGTGCTCCAGCAGGTCTTCGCCGAACTGCAGCGCACCGGGCGCTGGCTCAAGAGCCACCCGGCCGACGCGGCCAAGGTGCTGGGGCCGCTGTGGGGCAATCTCGATGCCGCTACCGTCGAGCAGGCGAATGCGCGGCGCAGCTACGACGTACAACCGGTGAGCGCAGATGGTCTCGACGAGCAACAGCGCATCGCCGACGCCTTCCACGCCCAGGGACTGCTACCCAAACCGGTGGATGCGCGCGCCGTGGAGGTATGGCAGCCGCGGCACTGAGCGGCGCGGCTGCCCTGTGATGCGCGGCACCGGCGGCCAGCGTAGCTTGCCGCTGGCGCGCGTCCTTCAGGCCAGCCCATAGCTGATCTGCTCGGCTTTGACGTGGAACGCCTGCTCACGGCTCGGAAGATGCTGGTTGGCATCGGCGTTGCCCTGGCGCAGGCGTTCGGACCTCAGCGTCGGCAGGCGGAACACATCCTGCCGCTCGGTCTGCAACGCATTGCCGCGCATCAGCTCCATCAACGGAACCTGCATGGCCGGGGTGCTCTGGCCGAGGAAGTAGTTGGGCACCTCGTCGCACCACAGCAGCATGTAGTCGCTCACCGCATCGTGCTCGGCGTCGAGCACCACGTACTCGACGCGGTGGCGCAGGACCACTTCGGCGTCGATGCTCCAGCGGGTGTCCACGGTGAACAGCGGAACGTGCTTTTCCACGTCCACCAGCAGGCCATTCACCGCCTTGCAGCCGGACTTGCGGCAGGCCACGTGGTAGCGCTTGTCGGGGAGGGGGTGACGCGCCACCACGTCGCGCCCGCCAAGCAGGTGCAGGTCGAACTCCTTGATGCGGATGTCGATCAACTCGCACGGTAGGTCGAACCCCGCAGGCGTCAGCAGCCTGGGGCAGAAATGGATAAGCATGGTTTTCTCCATCAGGCATGCCCGGGGCTTTCCCGCCCTGGGGGAGAGGTATCTCTATCGGTCGCAGGTCAGCCGGCAAGCCGCATCCTGACGGACGAGGCAGAGCCTCGCCCGGTGAAAGACGCGAACGCCGGTCCTGGCGGACCTCGCTGGATTTTTCTGGCTCCGGGCGCTCCCGCGCTTCCAGGGGGCGTCTCGGGCGGGTGTCAGCTCCCGGTCTTGACCCGGCTCCAGACCCGGGTACGGATTCTCTCGACCTTCAGTGGCAGGGTTTCCAGCGGGAAGAGGGTCGCCATGGTTTCCTTGCTCAGGTAAACCGCCGGGTTTTCCCGCAGCTTCCGCTCTACCAGCGGCAGCGCCGCCTGGTTGCCATTCGGATAGCCCACGTAGTTGGAGGTCCTGGCGATGACCTCCGGACGCAGCAGGTAGTCGATCAGCGCATAACCCTGCTGCGGATGCGGTGCATCCTTGAGCAGCACCATGTTCTCGGCCCAGACCAGCGAGCCTTCCCGGGGAATGCTGTAGGCGATATGGCGACCGTTCCCGGCCTGTTCGTTGTTGACCTGGGCCATGTAGGCCGTACCCTGCCAGCCGACCACCACGCAGACGTTGCCGTTGGAGAGATCGGTGTCGACTCTGGAGGAGTCGAAATAGCGAATGTAGGGGCGAACCTTCAGCAACAGTTCCTGGGCTTTCTGGTAGTCCTCGGGATTCTGGCTGTTGTGCGGCAGGCCCAGGTAGTTGAGGGCGATGGACACCAGCTCGGTGGAGGAGTCCAGCGTGGCCACGCCGCACTGGCTGAGGCGGGAGATGTTCTCCTCCTTGAAGACCAGGTCCCAGGAGTCGACCGGCGCGTCGGGGCCGAGCAGCTTGCGGACCTTGTCCACGTCGTAGGCGATCCCGGTGGTTCCCCAGAGATAAGGTACGGCATAGCGATTGCCGGGATCGTTGGCCTGAAGCTTCCCGAGGATGTCCGCGTCGAGGTTCTTCCAGTGGGGGAGCCGGTCGCGGTCGAGTTCCTGGAGGACGCCCGCCTTGATCAGCCCGGGCAGGATGTTGGAGGTGATCACCACCACGTCGTAGCCGGAGCGGCCGACCATCAGTTTGCCCTGCGCGGTCTCGGCGCTGTCGAAGGTGTCGAGGACGACACGGGTGCCGGTTTCCTTCTGGAAAGCCTTGGGCGTTTCCGGGGCGATGAAGTCATACCAGTTGTAAAGATGGACGCTGGTTTGCGCAGCCCATGCACTGTCCGCCGCTGTCGCACCGATCGTCGTCAGGATCGATAACGCCAGTGCACAAACTTTTTTCATTGGATTTCCTTTCCGAAACGAAACAAGTTGGATTTTGCACCTACCAGAACTGGTAGTTCTGACCTGTGGCTATCTTCGAAGGCATCGATATTATGCACATTGGAACTCTTCATGACATAACGCCGAGTGACTAATCCCAGAGGAGTAGTTGTGTGGATATCGCATTGCACGGCGGCGCCTGGCACGAGTCACTGGGAAAGTTGCTCGAAGCGCTGGACCGGCCGTTCTTCTGGCGGATCCTGGCGCAGACCCTCGGCCAGTTCGCCCCCGTCGACAACTGGGCGGCCCTGATATTCAGCGATTCCAGTCCCTTGATTCTTTCCTTCATGGAGGAGGAGAGAGAAGAAGTCGAGCCGGACCCGCTGATCAGTCGATATATAACCGGACTTTATCTGCAAGATCCTTTCTACCAGGTATCCAGGAACTGTCGGCGCGGCGGGCTTTTTCATCTTGCGGATATCGTCTCCGAAGATTTCGAAACGACCGAATATTACAATACGTACTTTGCGCATTATGTGGTGACGGACGAAGTTCAATATAACGTCCCGCTGGATGGTGAAAGAACCCTATGCCTGTCGTTGGGCAGCGAGAGCCGCTTCGGTGCCGAGCAGATCGCGCTGTTCGAGCTGCTTCGCCCGTGGGTCATCGCGCTGATGAAAAAACGCATCCACTTCGAGGATGCGGTCAGGGAGGAGGCGAAACCGATCGCAGCGGCGGAGGTGGAAGTCCAGCCCTGGAGAGGGTTGATATCGCCGCTGACCGCGCGGGAGTCGGATGTCATCCGGCTGATGCTGGATGGATACTCGAACAAGGAAATAGCGGATCGGCTGACGCTGTCGATCGCCACTATCAAGGTGCATCGCCGGCACATCTACGCGAAGCTGAACGTGAAGTCCCACTCCGAGATATTCGCGCTGTTGATCAACCCGCCCGCGCCGCGGCTCGCCGACGCACGCTAGTGCGCCGCCTGCGGAGGAACCCGGGCGCATAAGGTTATGCGAAATTCATATTGCCCGACGCTGAAAAAGCCGGCGTCGGATTGCACTCATGGGCGAATTCCATCCAGGACGATTCGACCATGCCCGATGTACGTCTTTCCTCTCGTTCGTTGACCCCCGTGCTCTGTGCGGTGGGGCTCGCCTGCGCGCTGCAGGGCGAGGTGCAGGCCGCCGACGGTGGGCCGCGCGACGCGGCCACGGCGCCCCGGGTATTCGACATAGCGCCCGGCGAACTGGCCGAGGTGTTGTTGAACATCGTGCGCCAGGGACACGTGCCGATCGCCTTCGACCAGCGCCTGGTGGCGGGGTTGCGCGGACCAGATATCCGCGGCCGGCTCAGTGTCGAGGAGGCCTTGCGGCGTGCCCTGGCCGGCAGCGGGCTGGCATACGCGCAGGACGAAAGCGGTGCCTTCGTCCTGCGCCGCGGACAGGCGCCTGTGCAGGAGACGCGAGGTGCGACGGTGGCACCGACCTTGTCCACCGTGGTGGTCACCGGCACGCGCAAGAGCGATGTGAAGGCGCAGGACAGCCTGAGCCCGATCGATGTGGTCAGCGCTACCCAGCTACGCAGTAGCGGTGCGGTCGATCTGCGCGATGCGCTGGTCAAACTGCTGCCCTCGCTGACCCGCCAGGCCCAGCCGTTCAACGCCTCGGCGTTGACCCACACGCAGTCGCTGCGCGGGCTGAGCCCCAACCATGTGCTGGTGCTGGTGAACGGCAAGCGTCGCCACGAAACGGCCAATCTCAATATCAGCGGCGGGCTGGAGAAGGGCTCCACCGGCGTCGATCTGGACACCATCCCGATCAACGCCATCGAGCGGGTCGAGGTGCTGCGCGACGGCGCCTCGGCGCAGTACGGTTCGGACGCCATCGCCGGGGTGATCAACGTCATCCTCAAGTCCGCCGACAGCGGCGGGTCGGCGGCCGCTGACGTCGGGCAGACCGGCGACGGCGACGGCTTCACCCATGGCGGCGGGGGGAACATCGGGCTGGCCTTCGGCGATAGCGGCTTCGTCAACCTCACCGCCGAATATCGCGAGCAGGAGCGCACGATGCGCAGCGGCATCGATGAGCGCACCGGTCGGCGCGACAATATTTCCATGGGCGATCCCGCGTTCCACCGGCAATCGTTGGCGCTCAACTCGGGTTTCGGGTTGGGCGACGATATCGAGGTGTACGGCTTCGGCACCTATACCCGGCGCAAGGCCTCCTCGGCGGCCAACTATCGCCTGGCTTCGGTGGCGCCGACGCTGTATCCGGACGGTTTCACGCCGCGCCCGAACAGCGACGAGGACGACTATGCGTTCCTCGCCGGGGTGCGCGGCGAGCGTCTGCTGGATGCCTGGCACTGGGACCTGAGCAGTGGCTACGGCGCCGACCGTCCCGATATCGGCATGACCCAGTCGGTGAACGCGGCGATCTACCGTGAAACCGGCAACAGCCCGAGAAGCTTCGACCTGGCGCGCTACCGCAACAGCCAATGGACCAGCAACCTGGACCTGGGGCGAGAATTCGAACTGGATTTCCTCGCTGCTCCGCTGGCGTTGTCGCTGGGTGCGGAATACCGGCGGGAAAGCTACCGCATCGACGCCGGCGACCCGGCGTCCTACTACAGCGGCGGGGCGGAATCCCTGGCTGGCCTCTCGCCGCTCAGCGAGGGGCAATGGTCGCGGCACGCCTGGGCGTCCTACCTGGACCTGGGTACCTCCCTGACCCCAGCCTGGGAGGTCGACGTGGCGGTGCGCCACGAGAAATTCAGCGACTTCGGCAGCACCACCAACGGCAAGTTCGCCACCCGTTACCAGTTCGATCCGCGGGTGGCGCTGCGCGCCAGCGTAAGCAGCGGGTTCCGCGCGCCGTCCCTGGTCCAGGAGCACTACACCGGCCTCAGCGTCGGCCCGACCATCGCCCTTGGCCTGCTGGCGGCCAACTCGCCGGCGGCGAAGATGCTCGGCGCCGACGAACTGCAACCGGAGAAGTCGACCAGCTTCAACCTTGGCCTGGTACTCAGCCCGTGGGAAAACGTCGGGCTGAACATCGACGCCTACCAGATCAGCATCCGCGACCGCATCGTCGACAGCGCCACCTATTCCGGCCAGGAAGCCATCGATGCCCTGGCCGCGGCGGGGATCTCGTTGCCGGCCAGTGCCAGTACGGTCAGTACCCACTACCTGGCCAACGGTGCCGACACCCGCACCCGCGGTGTCGACATCACCGGTCACTACCTCGTCGCGCTTGGCGAGTACGGGCAGGTCGACTGGGAACTGTCGGCCAACTTCAACCGCACCACCTTGCGCAAGAACCATCGAGGCGCCAACGGCGAGCCGCTGCTCAATGCCCAGCAGGTCGCCTGGATCACCAGCTCCACCCCGCGCAGCCAGGTTTCCCTCGGCGGCACCTGGAGCCGCCAGGACTGGGAGGTCAGCCTGCGCCTGACGCGCTACGGCCGGACCAGCTCGGAACTCGACTACACGGTAGGGCCGGACGCCTGGTCGACGGAGAAATTCAACCATTTCGTCAACGACCCGAAGTACATCACCGACATCGCCGCGCGCTACCGGCTCAGCGCCGACCTGACGCTGACCGCCGGCGCCGACAACCTGTTCGACGTCCGTCCGGACAAGCTGCCCGCGCAGAACACCACCTATGGCGACGTGCTGCGCTACGACACCTATGCCTCGCAGATCGGCTTCAACGGCGCCTTCTACTACCTACGCGCGGCATACCGCTTCTAGAGGGCCAGGCGTGGCGCAACGAGAATTTTCCGCGACCAGCGGCGGTGTGCTGCTGGCGTCGGTGGTGGCGATCATGCTCGGGCCCACCGGCATCCTGCTGAACACCTTCAGTCTGTTCATCGCACCGATGAGCGCCGAGTACGCCTGGGACCGCGCCGAGGTGTCGTTGCTGGTGACGCTGTTCGGACTGGCGGTCGCCATCACCAGCCCGCTCAAGGGCTGGCTGATCGACCGTTGGGGCGCGCGGCGGACAATGCTCGGGCTGACCGCCGCCCTGTCGCTGCCGCTGCTCGGCCTGGCGGCGGTGAATGCCGTCTGGCAACTCTACGCGCTGTTCCTGCTGATCGGCCTGCTGGCGCCAGGCAACCTGCCTTACGGACGTATCCTCGGACTCTGGTTCCGCCAACGCCTGGGCGTGGCCTACGGCCTGCTAGGCCTGGGCTTCGGGGTGGGCGGGCCGCTGGGCCTGCTGGTCGGCCACCAGAGCCTCGAAGCGTGGGGCTGGCGCGGCGCTTTCCTGGTCTACGGCGTGCTCGAACTGGGCCTGGCGCTGCCGCTGCTGGCCTGGCTGTTCCGCGAGCCAGCGCCGGATGCTGGCGTGGCCGCCGGCACGGCCGTAGCGGAAACCGCGCTGAGCGGATCGACGGCGCCCCAGGCCTGGCGCAGCGCCAGTTTCTGGCTGGTGCTGGGCAACCAGGTACTGGCGGTGTTCGTGATGTCCGGGATCATGACCCATGGCGTGCCGATGCTGGTGGAGCGCGGTTTGTCCCGGGGCGAGGCGGGCACCGCGCTGTCGGCGTTGTGGGTCGGCATGATGCTGTCGCAGCCGCTGATGGGCTGGCTTCTCGACCGCGTGGCGACGCCTCGGGTGGCGTTGCCCTTCGCCCTGGCGGCGGTGCTCGGCATGGCCTGGTTCCTGGTGGGCGACACACCGAGCGGTCTATGGCTGGCGGTGTTCCTGGTCGGCCTGGGTGGAGGAGGGGAAAGCGGCACCACCAAGTACCTGTTGATGCGCTACTTCGGCCTGCGCAGTTTCGGTGTGATCTACGGTTCGATCCAGCCGTTCACCTTCGCCCTGTCGATCAGTCTCGGCGCTTACCTGCTGGGCTGGCTGTACGACCGCGCCGAAGGCTACGGGACGGCCGAATGGGTGCTGCTCGCGGCTTTTTCCCTGGCTGCGTGCAGCCTGTTCGCCTTTCGCCCCTATCCGCAGAAATTGCCCTGAAGGGAATCATGCCGGCTAGCGTTCGCCCTGGCGCCGCGCGGTCTTGCCGGCGAGGCGGGCCTGCCGATAGTCGTTGGCACACTGTCCCGTCCAGCGACGGAAGGCGTGGCGAAAACTGGAGGTATCCATGTAGCCCAGCCTCTCGGCGACTTCCTCGATGCGCAGTCGCTCGTCCCGCAGCAGTTGGCGCGCCCTGTCGTGACGGACCAGGTCGAGCACTTCCCGGTAGTTGGTGCCCTCGTCGGCGAGCCGTCGGCGCAGCGTCCGCTCGGTGACCTTCAACTGCCGGGCGACCCAGGCGATGCTCGGGTAGCGGTCCTGTAGCACCTCCAGCAGTGCCACGATGCGTTGGCGGTAGCCGCCCATCTCGCGGGTGACGCGGGTGTTGAAGGCCTTGCTGCCGAGCGCCAGCGAGGCCTGGAACACGGCGGAGTTGGCAGTGGCGATCTCGGCCTCGAGCAATTCCTCGGGGAGGGTGAAGGTGATGCCTGCGCCGGCGAAATACACCGGCACCCGGAAATACTCCTCGTATGCCCGCACGTCGCCGTTCCTTTCCGGGAGGCGCAGGCGGACCAGTTCCAGCTCGCCCAGCAGCAGGTCGCGGAACACCGCGTAGGCGGCCGACGCCAGGACGTTGGCGTGATACAGCCGGGCCGACTGCGGCCAGTCCGGCTTGTCCTGCAGGTCGATATCCACATCCACGGTGTCGCAACTGGAACGTCGCACCGCGATCCCGCGGATATCCTTGCGGAACAGCAGCATGTTGGTCTTGATCAGTTGCAAGGCTTCGCCCACGGTGCCGGCACTCTGCAATGCCAGCCCGGCGACGCCGTAGTCGGAAAGGCGGTAGTGCTCCCCCAGGCTCAGGCCTTCCAGGGGGGAGCGTCCGTTCAGCACGATCCACTCGTAGAGCGCTTCGCTGGGCAGGCGCGGCTCGGCAGCCGAACCCTGACGCATGTCCGGAGGCGTGATGCGTTGCACGGCGAGGTAGTTGTTGAGTGGTCGCCACTCGAAATCGTACTGGATGTTTTCGGACGGGCTCATCGGTTACCTCTTGCACGCGATGCTATCGCCCTGAAGGCGTCAGGGCTTCGTTATTCCATGCGGATGTCGTTTCGGTTGATTTTCGTACGCTGGGCTTCCGGCAATCACTACCTTGCGTAAGGGGTTGACAGGAGCGGGGTCTGCGTATAGCCGCGCCTCCGCGACGCCGTGCCGATCGGTCGTGCATGCTTGCCGTGGCCCGGCTGAGCACTGCCGTCCCGGCCACTCTCGCCGGGGTGGCTGCGCCTGGATGATCGTCGTGGGCGGTGGTGGCGCGGGCCGGTCGCCCTGAGCTTCAGGCGCCATCGCCGCTTGCCGGCGCTCGGGAGGCCGCTGGCCAAGGAAAACCGTAGCGCCGCGGCGGGCGGCGGCTAGCGGGGATTTCCGGCCACGCGTGCCGTGCCCGGGCCACGCTTGCCTTCCCGGCGCGCCGGACTCCCGGTGGCCTGGAGGACAGGAAAAGCGAGCGGCGAGGTGTCGGCGAGCAGGGTCAACTCGATCTTCTGATAGGGTCGGTGGGCTGTCCGGGGCGGCTAGGATGGACATTTTCATCGTCTCGGGCAGGCCTGTCGCGACCGCGCGAAGTCGCGACGGATGCCGCTGCTAAGGAGCAACGGATGACCGTTCTTATCCAGGGGGCCGGGATCGCCGGCCTGGCGCTGGCGCGCGAATTCACCAAGGCAGGCATCGACTGGCTGCTGGTCGAGCGGGCCAGCGAGATCAGGCCCATCGGTACCGGCATCACCCTGGCGAGCAATGCGTTGACGGCGTTGTCCAGCACCCTGGATCTCGACCGGCTGTTCCGCCGTGGCATGCCGTTGGCCGGCATCAACGTATACGCCCACGACGGTTCGATGCTGATGTCGATGCCTTCCAGTCTGGGTGGGAATTCCCGCGGCGGCCTGGCGTTGCAGCGCCACGAACTGCATGCGGCGCTACTGGAGGGGCTGGATGAGTCGCGCATTCGGGTCGGGGTCTCCATCGTGCAGATCCTCGACGGACTCGACCACGAACGCGTGACCCTGAGCGACGGCACTGTCCACGACTGTTCGCTGGTGGTCGGTGCGGATGGCATTCGTTCGAGCGTGCGACGTTATGTCTGGCCGGAGGCGACCTTGCGTCATTCCGGCGAAACCTGCTGGCGCCTGGTCGTTCCCCATCGGCTGGAGGACGCCGAGCTGGCGGGAGAGGTCTGGGGACACGGCAAGCGCCTCGGCTTCATCCAGATCAGCCCGCGCGAGATGTATGTCTACGCGACCCTGAAGGTGCGCCGGGAGGAGCCCGAGGACGAGGAGGGCTTCGTCACCCCGCAACGGCTGGCCGCCCACTACGCGGACTTCGACGGCATCGGCGCGAGCATCGCCCGGCTCATACCGAGCGCCACCACGCTGGTGCACAACGACCTCGAGGAGTTGGCCGGCGCCTCCTGGTGCCGCGGACGGGTAGTGCTGATCGGTGACGCCGCACACGCCATGACGCCGAACCTGGGGCAGGGCGCGGCCATGGCCCTGGAGGACGCCTTCCTGCTGGCGCGCCTGTGGTGTCTGGCGCCGCGCGCCGAGACGCTGATCCTGTTCCAGCAGCAACGCGAGGCGCGGATCGAGTTCATCAGGAAGCAATCCTGGATCGTCGGCCGCCTTGGTCAATGGGAATCGCCCTGGAGCGTCTGGCTGAGGAATACCCTCGTTCGCCTGGTGCCGAATGCCAGTCGCAGGCGCCTCCACCAGCGTCTTTTCACCGGTGTCGGTGAGATGGCCGCGCAGTAGCCGCCGGTGCCAGTGGCGTCTTGGTCGCCTGTTTTCGACTTCGGCGATGGTCGCTATGGAGAAGTCCCGGGCAACCAGGGCGCTTGCGCTTTACCAGGCCCGGCGTCGCTGGGCTCTCCACAGGTTCGCCGGTTTTTGCTGCGATCCGGTCTGCCGCTCGCCGGGGGCTGGCGGTATACTTCGCAGCGCCCGTTCGATGCCGTCGAATGATGTTTCCATGACGCTTGATTTATGACGCCTTTGCGCCAAGCTAGGTCATGGGATGGCTTTCTGTTAAGGTTGCCGAAATCTCCTGGGGGCCCGTGTGGGCGGTTGTCTGCTAATGCGCGACGAGGTGCAGCGTGATTAAGGTGCTGGTGGTCGACGACCACGATCTGGTACGCACCGGTATTACCCGCATGCTGGCCGACATCGAAGGCTTGCAAGTGGTCGGCCAGGCCGACTGCGGTGAAGACTGTCTGAAACTGGCCCGCGAACTGAAGCCGGATGTCGTCCTGATGGACGTGAAGATGCCCGGTATCGGCGGCCTGGAGGCAACCCGCAAGCTGCTGCGCAGCCAGCCCGACATCAAGGTCGTGGTAGTCACCGTCTGCGAAGAGGATCCGTTCCCCACCCGCCTCATGCAGGCCGGCGCCGCCGGCTACATGACCAAGGGCGCGGGGCTGGAGGAAATGGTCCAGGCGATTCGCCAGGTCTTCGCCGGCCAGCGCTATATCAGCCCGCAGATCGCCCAGCAACTGGCGCTGAAGTCCTTCCAGCCGCAGCAGCACGATTCCCCCTTCGATTCGCTGTCCGAGCGCGAGATCCAGATCGCCCTGATGATCGCCAACTGCCACAAGGTGCAGAGCATCTCCGACAAGCTGTGCCTGTCGCCGAAGACCGTGAATACCTATCGCTACCGCATCTTCGAGAAGCTCTCGATCACCAGCGACGTGGAGCTGGCGCTGCTCGCCGTCCGCCACGGCATGGTCGATGCCGCCAGCTAGATGAGCGCCGTTTTCGACGCAAGCGCTTTCCTCGCTACCTGCAGCAATCGTCCGGGCGTCTACCGCATGTTCGATGCGGACGCCAAGCTTCTCTACGTGGGCAAGGCGAAGAGCCTGAAGAAGCGCCTGGCCAGCTATTTCCGCAAGTCCGGCCTGGCGCCGAAGACCGCTGCGCTGGTGGCGCGGATCGCCCAGGTGGAAACCACCATCACCGCCAATGAAACCGAGGCGTTGCTGCTGGAGCAGACGCTGATCAAGGAGTGGCGGCCGCCCTACAACATCCTGCTGCGGGACGACAAGTCCTATCCCTTCGTGTTCCTCTCCAGCGAGGACGAGTATCCGCGGCTGTCCCTGCACCGTGGCGCGAAGAAGCGCAAGGGGCGTTACTTCGGTCCCTATCCGAGCGCGGGAGCGATCCGCGAGAGCCTCAACCTGCTGCAGAAGGCGTTTCTCGTCCGCCAGTGCGAGGACAGCTATTTCCGCAACCGTACGCGGCCCTGCCTGCAATACCAGATCAAGCGCTGCAAGGGGCCCTGCGTGGGGCTGGTCAGTCCTGAGGAGTACGCCGAGGACGTGCGCCACTCGGTGATGTTCCTCGAAGGAAGGAGCAACGCGCTGGCCGACGAGCTGAACGTCGGCATGGAGCAGGCGGCGATGCGCCTGGACTTCGAGAAGGCGGCGGAGTTGCGCGACCAGGTGGCGATCCTGCGGCGGGTCCAGGACCAGCAGAGCATGGAAGGTGGCAACGGCGACGTCGACATCGTCGCCGCCATCGTCACCCCTGGCGGCGCTTGCGTACACCTGATCAGCGTACGCGGCGGGCGGGTGCTGGGCAGCAAGAACTTCTTCCCGCAGGTCGCGATCGAGGAGGAGGTGGGCGAAGTGCTGCTGGCGTTCCTTGGCCAGTACTATCTCAGCCACCAGGAGCGCGACCTGCCGGCGGAGTTGATCGTCAACGTGACGCACGAGGATTTCCCGGTGCTGGTTTCGGCGATCGCCGAAGCGCGAGGCCGCGAACTGGAGATCAGCTACCGGGTGCGTGGTACCCGCGCCCGCTGGCAGCAACTGGCGGTGACCAACGCCGAACAGGCCCTGGGCGCACGCCTGGCCAACCGCCAGCATGTGGCGGCACGCTTCGAAGCCCTTGCCGAGGCGCTCGACCTGGCGGAGCCGCCGCAACGCCTGGAGTGCTTCGATATCAGTCACTCCAGCGGCGAGGCTACCGTGGCTTCCTGCGTGGTGTTCGGCCCGGAAGGGCCGCTGAAATCGGACTATCGCCGCTACAACATCGAAGGCGTCACGGCCGGCGACGACTACGCGGCGATGCACCAGGCGCTGACCCGCCGCTTCAGTCGCCTGAAGGACGGCGAGGGGAAGATGCCCGACATTCTCCTGGTGGATGGCGGCAAGGGGCAATTGGCCATGGCCCAGGAGGTGCTCCAGGAACTGGCGGTCGCCGGTCTGATCCTGCTCGGCGTGGCCAAGGGCGTGACCCGCAAGCCGGGGCTGGAAACCCTCTACCTGAACGATGCCTCCCACGAGTTCACCCTGCCGGCCGATTCGCCGGCGCTGCACCTGATCCAGCAGATACGTGACGAAGCGCACCGTTTCGCCATCACCGGCCACCGTGCGCGGCGCGGCAAGGCACGGCGGACGTCGACGCTGGAGGACGTCCCTGGCGTCGGCCCGAAACGTCGGCGCGACTTGCTCAAGCATTTCGGCGGGTTGCAGGAATTGTCGCGGGCGAGTATCGATGAACTGGCCAAAGCCCCCGGTATCAGTAAAAAGCTTGCCGAGCAGATTTATGCCGTCCTGCACAGCGAGTAGAATGCCGGCTCACCTCGCAGCCTAGATGGTCCGATGAATATCCCCAATCTGCTCACGTTACTGCGCGTCCTGCTCATTCCGATCTTCATTCTGCTGTTCTATCTGCCGACGTCCTGGAGCTACCTGACCGCCAGTGCCGTGTTCGCCCTGGCCGCCGCCACCGACTGGCTGGACGGCTACCTCGCCCGGCGCCTCGGCCAGAGCACGCCGTTCGGCGCCTTCCTCGACCCGGTCGCGGACAAGCTGATGGTGGCGGTTGCGCTGGTCTTGCTGGTGGAAGAGCACGCCAACCTGTGGCTGACCCTGCCGGCGGTGATCATCATCGGCCGCGAGATCGTGGTTTCCGCCTTGCGTGAGTGGATGGCCGAACTGGGGGCGAGGGCGCAGGTCGCGGTGTCCAACCTGGGCAAGTGGAAGACCGCGGCGCAGATGCTGGCGCTGGTCATTCTCCTGGCGAATCCGCCGCTGATGACCTTCTGGGTGATTCTCGGCTACGTGCTGCTGATCATCTCCGCGGCGCTGACCCTGTGGTCCATGGTGCACTACCTGCTGGCCGCGTGGCCGCATCTGTCGACCACCCCGAAAGAGAAATAAACTTTTTTGAATCAAGGAGTTGACACGGCGCCGCGATGCTATAGAATGGCGCCCGTCACCAAGACGATGCGGGAATAGCTCAGTTGGTAGAGCACGACCTTGCCAAGGTCGGGGTCGCGAGTTCGAGTCTCGTTTCCCGCTCCAAATATAGATCTATAGAGTTCCAATGAAGTCTGTAGATCATTGAGAAAGGGCCTTCGGGCCCTTTTTTCGTTCCGCCTCCAAGTCCCGTACCCGTTCGTGGAACGTCCGCGCCGAGGGGCGGTTCTCCTTGCCGCTTTCCCGGCGACCGGGGCCGTACGTTTCGCGAAGCCCTTCGTCTCGCCAGCGAGGCGGCTTGCCGCAAGATGCTGCCTCGGCACATCAGAAGTGTGGCTGTCGCACTCCAGGGGGGCTCGATTCATTGCACCTTGGACCGCCTTCGTGCGCCTGTTGCTTTGGCTGCCACGTTCGACCGAGCCGTCCCAAGGCCAGCGCTTCGGTATCGCAGCGCTTCGACGACCACTGAGAAGGTCGGCGAAGGTTGCCTCTGACTTGGGTGATAGAGGTAATAGCCCGGGAATGGATCGCACCAGCCTTCCAGCACGCTACCAGGTTGCCCTCGGCGATGTGCGGCTCGAACTGGGCTTTCGAGTGCAGGCATGCCACGGCCAGGGCGCACGTCATCGCAAGCGGCTTCATCGATCTAGCCGGCGACGCGAAAGAGTCTAGGGTTTTCGCGAGCCGGGCATAAGGCGGCTGTCAGAGCGAGTGTCGACAGGCGTGGGTTCCTGGGAAAAGTATCCATCTACCTGCTAACATGGCGGCATCGTTGCCGATGTATCCGCAGGCTCCGGGTCGCGGATGCGCTGCTTTCTGTCCGGCCGGAGAACTTTGCCATCGTAGACTCGACATGCTGACAAGGTCGTTGCTGTCCGCGGTCTTTTGCCTGTTGCTGATCGCTCTGCAGCCGCTGCCCGTCGAAGCCGAATCCATCCTGCCGGATGGGCGTACGACGACAACGATGCGTCCCTGGCTCGATAAACGAGCCAGGCAGTGGCTGGATGCACGGGAGCCGCTGACGGTAGGCGTGGTTTCCCCCGACTATCCGCCGTTGTCCATCTTCTACGCAGGCTCCTACAAGGGCTTCACGGCCGATTACCTGGCCCTGGTGTTCGAGCGGCCGTTGCGCGTCAGGGACTTTCCGTCGCGGCAGGCGGCAATCGACGCGTTGTCGCAAGGGGAGATCGACCTGCTTGGCGTCGGTAGCGAGGTCGAGGCCCGACAACACGGCTTGCTGGCATCCGCTGCGTATCTTTCCGACCGGCCGGTACTGGTGTCTTCCAGCGGTGCCCCGTTCGATTCGCAGGCGGAGTCCTGGCTGGCCACGGTCAAGGGCTATCTTCCCGCCGAACGTATCAAAGCTGCCTATCCGCACAGCAGGATCATCTGGTTCGACTCGCCGCAGCTTGCCCTGGAAGCGCTGAGCATGGGGGATGTCGATGGCGTGCTGGGGGACGCAGTTTCCACGCACTACCTCATCCAGACCCATTACCTGCTGAACTTGCGCATCGAGAACTTCGCACCCATCGACAGCCAGGGTTTCCGTTTCCTGCTCCGGCCAGGTGACGAACCTCTGCTCGCGCTCATCGATCGCGCCCTGCCGCATATTAGCGGGCGCTACGGCGACGAACTGTTGCGCAGCTGGAGCGCCGGGCGGCGCCTGCGCTTCGACGAGCCCCGGGTGACGCTGTCGCCGGCGGAGCAGCGTTGGCTCTCCGCGCACCCGGTCGTGCCGGTGGTGATCAACCATTCCCTTGGCGCGCTCGGGCAACTGGATAACGAGGGGAGGCTGAGTGGTATCGGGCGTGACTATCTGGACCTGATCGGCAAGCGCAGTGGCCTGCGGTTTTCCTTCACTGGAGCACGCAACTTCGTCGAGACGAAAAGTCGACTGGATGCGGAGGAGGCACTGGTTACGCCGACCATGCCTTCGTCGGAGCGCTTCGATTCCGGCCTCGAAGTGCTGACGCCCTATCTACGCAGCGCCACGGTGCTGATGGGCGCCCGCCAGGGTGGCCGGGATGAAAGGGTGGGGCGTGTCCATGGCCTCGCGGACCTGGCGGGCAAGCGATTGGCGACGACGATTGGCTATTTTCTCAACGACTTCATTCGACGCGAACACCCGGAGATCAAGCTCCAGGTCTATCCGACCTTCCTCGCCGCCATGCGCAGCGTAGACGCCGGCCAGAGCGAGGCCGCCATCAGCAGCGACTATACCGGTCGCTATCTGTCCGCCCAGCATTTCGAGAACCGGATCCAGGTCGTCGGTATCCTCGATGACCTCTCCATCCCGATCAGCATCGGCGTGGCGAGGAACCAGCCGGAGCTGCAGGGCATCCTGGAGAAGGCGCAGCTGGCGATCGCTCCGGAAGAAGTGGCGGAAATCCTCCACCGCTGGGAGCCTCGCTTCGCCAAGGGAGGGGCGGACTTCTGGCGCGATCACCGGAGCAAGATTCTGCAGATCGGCGGATTGTTCGGCGTACTGATTTCCATCTCCCTCATCTGGGGTTTCTACCTGATGCGCCAGGTGCGCAAGACCCGCCAGGCAGAAGAGCAAGCCGACGCTGCCAACCGTGCCAAGAGCGTGTTTCTTTCGACGATGAGTCACGAGATCCGCACGCCATTGAATGCGGTCATCGGCCTGCAGGAACTGGTGCTGAAAAAGGGCGAGAAGGGCGTGTTGGACCTAGATTCGCTGAGCATTGCCCAGGAGGCCGCCCAAGGGTTGCTGCTTCTGCTGGGCAATATTCTCGATTTGTCGCGGATCGAATCCGGTCGGTTCGATTCAGCTCCCGAACCAGTGCTTCCTGGCGAGTTGATCAGAGGAATCCTGCCGTTGGTTGGTGGGCTGACGCGGCAGAAGAATCTTTCCCTGGCACTGGAACTCGACGGGGATCTCGAGCACTGGGTGCTGGTGGATCCCCTGCATTTCAAGCAGGTGTTGTTCAACCTGCTGGGCAATGCCATCAAGTTCACCGAGCGCGGAGGGGTAACGGTGCGGGCGGTGGGGCGGCGCGAGGCGGAGAGGCTTCATTTGCTGCTCGAGGTAAGCGACACCGGCCTCGGTATTTCGGAGGAGGACCAGGCCAGGCTGTTCCGGCCATTCTCGCAGGTCGGCTCGCCTGCGCTTGGCCAGGCGTCCGGCAGCGGCCTGGGGTTGTATATCAGCCGACGCCTGGTGCACCTGATGGGCGGCCAGATCAGCCTGCGCAGCGAACTGGGCAACGGCTCCTGCTTCTCGGTCGAGTTCGATCTTCCGCTGACCGAGCCTCCGCCCAGCGAGTCCAGCGAAGCGCGTTCCGGAGTTGCCGAGGTCGAGGAGCGGAAAGAGGCAAGGGCGCTCTCGATATTGCTTGCGGAAGACCATCCGTTCAATCGGCTGACCCTGACCATGCAATTGGAAAGCCTTGGGCACCGGGTGACCTCCACGGAAGATGGCGAGGAAGCATTCGAACGTTGGCAGGGCGAAGACTTCGACGTCGTGATTACCGACGGCATGATGCCGCGGATGGATGGCTACGAGCTGGCGCGACGGATCCGGTCGCAAGAAGCCCTTGGCGGTCGGCGTCGCTGCTTGGTGATAGCGCTTACCGCCAGCGCCGAGAAGGATGCGCTGGAGCGTTGCCTGGCTGCCGGCATGGACCGGGTCCTGTTCAAGCCGACTACGCTCGATGAGCTCGCTCGGGCGCTGAACGGGGGAGAGCCGCTCATGCCTACGAGCGTCGATTCGCAATGAAAGTGCCCGACTGGTTGCCGTTTTGCGTGCCGCGAGCGGATGTATCGGGTAATCTCTCGCAGAAATGAACCAGCACTAGTGAAGCGAACGATGGGTTTTGAACAACTTGCCGAGCTGAGAGACCGTCTGCGCGCACAGGCGGCGCAGGCGAAACCGGCTCAAACCAAAAGCTCCGCGGGACGCGCGAAGAAACGTGAAGCCGTCGAGCCGGGAGTCGAGGCTATCTGGAGGCTGCAACGGCATTTTCCGCTGGCGTTTCCGAAAAGTCCCGCGGCCAAGGTTCCGCTCAAGCAGGGCATCCTCCAGGATGCGCAGCAGCACCTCGAACTACTGGGAATCACCGCCGAACAACTGAAACAGGCCATCGCCACCTGGTGCCAGGGCAGCCGCTACTGGAGTTGTATGGTGGAAGATGCGCCGCGACTGGATCTGCAAGGCCAGGTTGCCGGCAAGGTAACCGCCGAGCAGGCGGTGTATGCGCGGCGGCAGGCGTCTCGCCGGCAGCGCGAGCAGATGCGCGAGAAGCGCGCCAAGCGTGCACAGGCGGGTGGCGAAGCGCCGGCCGCCACGGAGGCGCCGACGCCTGAAGCGCCCGCAACCGAAGCGAGCCCCGAGGCGAACTGATCGCCGGGGCAGGGCGCGTCGGATCCTGGCGCGCTCCTCGGTTGCCGGTCGCTGCGGGCCCATTTCGCGGACGTCTGGGCCCGTTTCTCCCGGCTTGTGCTACGCAATAGCCTGATCTGCAAAGTTTTTTTCGTAGAGCGCTTGCCAAGCTCGGCGAATCCGTCCATAATTGCGTCCATTCCAGCGATGGGTGAGCTAAAAATCTTTTGAAATCAAAGGGTTATAAGTTCAAAATCGCGCCAGGAAAGAAATTTCAGCGATATGCCAAACGCATGTCGCTTCGCTCAAAGGCTGAGTAGCAGAGTGGTTATGCACCGGATTGCAAATCCGTGAACGCCGGTTCGATTCCGACCTCAGCCTCCAACAGGAAAGCCCCGTAGCTCAGTGAGTTACGGGGCTTTTTTCTTTCCTGTCCGGTATTGCTGAAGCAAGTTCCTTGGGGTGCCCCCATAACGCTTTCATACTTTTACGGTCTCGCAACCGCCTCCCTTTCCCGATAACCGCTCCGTAATTGCTACTTTCCCGGAGTGTCCGAGGAGTACCCCAGCACCTGTCACGTTTTCGGCCGTTGCCTGCAATCCAGCCCCGTGCGCGGCTTTCATCTGGACGCAAGATCCGGTCTGGGTCGGTCATCGGCTGGTCGTCATCGAACATGACCAGCCGAGCCGGTCTGTCCTGCCGCCTGCCTTCCGGGCCTCTATCGATCAACCGTTGTGGCGACCGCGAGCGGAAGGCGCTCGGCGGAGGGCCCGTTTCATCTTGCCTTGCGTTTCAAGGAAACCGGCAGGCCCCAGGTCAGGTCTTCCATGCCTGCTTCGCCGAGTATCTCGGTTTTCATCGGCTGGATGCGCGCGAGCACCTGGCGGCCCGTTTCATCCAGCCTTGGCTGCTCGCGATCGATGAACCTTTTCGTCAGCTCCATGGGCGCTGGCCTCATGAAGACCTGGATATCCTGCAAGGCGCACTTGATGTTTTGCGTGTCCACGGCCTTGCAGGTCTTCCTGTCATAGCTCACGGCCGGGGTCTTCAAGTGGAACCGATCGCTGAGCAGGATCTGCCCAGGCTGAATGGTGAAGGACAGCGGGGCATAGGCGTCGGGTATCTGCGCTTGCAGCTTGATGGAGGGAACGTCCTCGATCTTCGTGCCTTCGGCCCAACCGGCATCCGAGACCATTTCCCGCTGGCTGTATTGCTGCTCGGTCCAGCCCACGCATTGGCCGGAGGCCATGTGCACGGCGCTGCAGACATTCTGTGTGTAGGTTTTGTCTGCATAGGAGGCGTCGCGCCAGTAGTTCTCCTTCACGAACCGGCGATACAGCACGGCGGACAGGTTCACCGAACCAAGTGGGCTGGCAGCCGGCTGCCCCTTTGGCGCCTTGATCTGGGCAAGGGTGCTGTCGATCTTGTAGTCGATCCCTCCGGACAGCAGGTAGGTTCCCGGCGGGACGATGTTGACCTCGAGGAAGTCCCACAGATAGACGGCTTCCTTGATCTTCTCCAGGTCGTTGTTGGCAAAGGCCTGCATGTAGGCGATCCCGGGCACGTCCTTGTTCTTGAATATGACCCGATGCGAGTAGCTGGAGAGGTCCGTCACGCTCTTGTTGGGCATGAGTGCCGGTACCAGCACCACGGACATGCCTTCGCGGGTAGCCTCATCGATCATGTTCAGGAGCTGGTTGGTGGGGTTCTGCTGGGAGCCGCCGAGTCCGGCGTTGCCTAGGGAGGCGCAGGCTGACAACAGGCTTGCCGGGAGCAGGATCGCGAAGGGGCTCAGACGCCGAGCGATGGTTTTCATGAGATATCCTTATCTATACGGGCCAATGACTTAAGGCGAGTGCGGGAAGAATCCTAATCTACTCCTTGCGGATTCCCAAGGAGCGTTCGTCCCGCGCGTAGGAAGGAGCGTTTGAGTCGAGCGCGTCACAGCCTGTTGCTGCAATCCTGGGTACTCACATGCGTTCGAATGCTGGCGAGCCAGTGCGTACTGCGTTGGTGATGGCTCGCTGCGGGTAGAGTTCGTGCCGGTCATCGAGGGCTGGCTGCGTGGGGGCGCAATGAAGACGCGCATCCCAGCTCTTCTGGCGATTCGTGAGTGCGGATCAAATCTGTTTTACCGCCGTACGACTTTTTCCGTTCCCTGCGCCTATCTAACCTGCCGCTCTCTTCAACCCGGGATCGGCAGGCATCTCCGCTGCGGTTCCAGCATGTACGGAACACCATGAAAAACATTCTCCTGCTCAACGGCGGAAAGCGTTTCGCCCATTCCGACGGTCGCCTCAACCAGACCCTGCACGAAACCGCCCTGGCCCATCTGGACCGCCGTGGCTTCGACCTGCGCCAGACCCTCATCGACGGTGGCTATGACATCCCGACGGAGGTGGACAAGTTCCTCTGGGCCGACGTGGTGATCTACCAGATGCCCGGCTGGTGGATGGGCGCGCCATGGACAGTGAAGCGCTACATCGACGAAGTCTTCACGGCCGGACACGGCAGCCTCTATGCCAACGACGGTCGTACCCGCTCCGACAGCACGCAGAAATATGGCAGCGGCGGTCTGGTGCAGGGCAAGCGCTACATGATCTCGGCGACCTGGAATGCACCACGGCAGGCGTTCGACGATCCGAGCGACTTCTTCGAGGGAAAAGGCGTGGATGCGGTGTATTTCCCCTTCCACAAGGCCAACCAGTTCCTCGGCATGTCCGGCCTGCCGACGTTCCTCGCGGTGGATGTGATGAAGCGCCCGGACGTCCCGGCTACCGTCGCTGCCTACCAGGCGCACCTGGACAGGGTGTTCGGGCGCGCCGGCTGAGTTCGACGGCGGGCCTCGTGTCGCTTCGCTGGATGGAGTGGCGGGTCGAAATCCAGGCTCTCGGGACGAGGCCTAATGGTCACGGATCCGCTATCCGGGCTTTTCTCGGCCACGACCCGCGAGTGATCCGAAATTCGATTTTTCCATCGATCCGTCGAATTAGATTTCATCGGGGACGGGCGGGAAAGGATGCTTTGCACGAATATTCGAATGGGCGCATCGTAAAATGAGCGCGCTTCGACCGTGTCGAAGCCACCCCCGACAACGTTGCCGGCAGGTCGCTCATCGACTTCCGACGCCTGCCGCCGAATTCAGGAGATTCACATGTGTCCTTGCCCTCACTCCCAGGCCCAGGGAGAAACGGACGGAGAGGCTGAGTGGCATAACGCCGCCCTGGACTTCACCCATGCGATGAGCTACGGCGATTACCTGAAGCTGGACAAGGTTCTGGACGCCCAGTTCCCGCTTTCGCCCGACCACAACGAAATGCTGTTCATCATCCAGCACCAGACCTCGGAGCTATGGATGAAGCTGATGCTCCACGAACTGCGGGCCGCCCGGGAGCACGTCAAGTCAGGCAAGCTCGGTCCGGCGCTGAAAATGCTCGCCAGGGTTTCGCGGATCTTCGACCAGCTGGTACACGCCTGGGCGGTGCTGGCCACCATGACGCCGACCGAGTACAACACCATCCGCCCGTACCTGGGCCAGTCTTCCGGTTTCCAGTCCTACCAGTACCGCGAGATCGAATTCATCCTCGGCAACAAGAACGCCACCCTGCTCAAGCCCCATGCTCACCGTGCCGAGCTGCTGGCGGCCCTGGAGCAGGCCCTGCATACGCCGTCGCTATACGACGAAGCGATCCGCCTGATGGCCGCCCAGGGGTTGCCGGTAAGCCAGGAGCGGCTCGCCCGGGACGCGGCGGCCGGCACCTGTTACGAGGCCTCGGTGGAGGCGGCGTGGCGACAGGTCTACCAGGCGCCGGAACGCTACTGGGACCTGTATCAGCTGGCGGAGAAACTGATCGACCTGGAGGACTCGTTCCGCCAGTGGCGCTTCCGTCACGTGACCACGGTGGAGCGCATCATCGGTTTCAAACCCGGCACGGGCGGAACCGAGGGAGTGGGGTATCTGCGCAGCATGCTCGATACCATCCTCTTCCCCGAACTGTGGCGGCTCCGTTCCAACCTGTAGTACCGGATGAGGCGCAGCATCCGCCTGCGCCTCAGTCGTTGCCGGCGCCTCCCGCCGCCCACTCTTGCCGCAAAAGCCCCATGAGAACGACATTCCAGCGTTCCCGGCCGACCCGGGTGGCGGAGCGGCGCAAGCCTTCTTCGCGGAACCCCGCGCGTCGATAGAGATGACGGGCGGCAGCGTTCCAGTCGTACACGTTCAATTCAACGCGCTCGATGTCGGCGTCGGCGAAGGCCTCGGCGAGCAGCGCCTCCAGCATCGGTAGCCCCAGGCCCTGGCCGCGCGCGCTTGGCGCCAGGACTATGCGAGCCAGGCGGACGACGCCGTTGCGGCGGTCGAACAGCAACTGGCAATGGCCGATGACCTGGTCATCCCGGCAAGCGCTCCAGAGCAGGCGCAGCGGCGGTCGCCGGCGGCTTTCCGCGAGGTCTTCATGCATCTGCTCGAGGCTCAGCGGATGCCGCAGGGCGGGGCCGGCCCATTGCACCAGCTCCTTTTCCGTGGCGAACCAGCGTTGCAGGATTGGGAAGTGTTCCAGCTGGAACGGGACGAGTTGCAATTCCGGGACGGAACCCGTGCCGGGTGTGGGCATGCGGAGTGCCTCGCTCAGGTCATCGGGGGGAGCCGGCGTTTAACCGGGGACTTCTTGACGATGGCGGTGTTGGTTTCCGCGTAGCCGTTGATCCTGTCCAGCAGCGTGTCGAGCTGTTCCATCGAACGAACCTGGAGGCGGGCGATGAAGCAGTCGTCACCGGTGACCTTGTCGCACTCGGTGAACTCGGCGATGTCCTGGATCTGTCGCTCGACCTCGTGCAGCCTGCCGGGCAGGGGGCGGATGCGCACGATCGCCTGGAATTGGTAGCCGAAACAGCGGGGGTCGACATCCAGGGTGTAGCCGCGGATCACGCCGCGTTCTTCCAGCTTGCGCAGGCGTTCGGCGACGCTCGGGGCCGATAGCCCGCTGACCTGGGCGAGAGCCTTGAGGGACAGTCGCGAGTCAGCCATGAGGGCGTTGATCAGGCGTTGGTCGATGTCGTCGGTCATGTCGGCCTCGAAAGTTTTTTTTCAAAATAGCCCTGATAAAAAAGGTCGTCACGGGTTTTTGCCTGAGTAATGCGATGGAGGGCTGGAAGACGACTTTGGATAATCATAGGCCTGTCTTGCGGGAGAGCGCCCATGAACGATCCGATCCGTCGCGGTACGCTGGAAATGACTTCGGCCATGCTGATCTGCGGCACCATTGGCTGGCTGGTGCTGCTCTCCGGGCAGCCCGTGCTGGACGTGGTGTTCTGGCGCTGCGTATTCGGTTTCGCCACGCTGCTGGTCGCCTGTGCCGCGCTGGGTTTCCTGCGCCGCGGCAGCCTGGGGCGCGAGGCGTTCCTGCTGGCGCTCCTCAGCGGGGTGTTCATCGTCGGCAACTGGGTATTGCTATTCGCATCCTACTCACGGGCTTCGATCGCCATCGGTACCGCGGTCTACAACGTCCAGCCGTTCATGCTGGTGGGGCTAGGCGCGGTGTTTCTCGGCGAGAAGGTCACTGCGCGCAAGCTGGGCTGGCTGGGGCTTTCGTTCGCCGGCATGCTGGCGATCGTCAGCGCCCACGGCGACAGCGACGCCCCGCGCGGGGACTACCTGTTCGGTATCCTCCTGGCGCTCGCTGCCGCGCTGCTGTATGCCTTTGCCGCGCTGATCGTGAAGCGCCTGCAAGGCACGCCGCCGCATCTTATCGCCTTGATCCAGGTGGGCACCGGCGTGCTGATGCTCGCACCGCTGGCGAACCTTGCCGAACTGCCCCGGCACGTTGCTCCCTGGGCCAGCCTGGCGACCCTGGGAATCGTCCATACCGGGCTGATGTACGTACTGCTCTACGGCGCCATTCAGAAATTGCCGACGGCGCTGACCGGTGCCTTGTCCTTCATCTATCCGGTCGCGGCGATCCTGGTGGACTGGCTGGTCTTCGAACATCGCCTGAGCCTGGCCCAGTGGCTTGGCGTGGCTGCCATCCTGCTCGCCGCGGCGGGCATGCAGCAGGGTTGGAGCGTGCGCCTGCCGAGGCCGGCGGTGCGTCGCGGCTGAGGCGCGGGGGAAAGAAAAAGCCCCGCGACGAGGCGGGGCTTTTCTACGGCGATCTCGGCCGATCAGTTGCCGAAGACCTTGAAGCGTTCGCTTTCGGCGATGAAGGCTTTCTCGCCCGCCGGAGCGGCGATGGCGCCGAAAGGCATCTGTGCGCGCAGCTTCCAGCTTTCCGGCAGGTTCCAGGTCTTGTGGGTCTGCGCATCTACCAGCGGGTTGTAGTGCTGCAGGCTGGCGCCGACCTTGTGCTCGGCGAGGGCGGTCCAGACCGCGAACTGGGCCATGCCGCTGGCCTGCTCCGACCACACCGGGAAGTTGTCGGCGTAGAGGGCGAACTGCTCCTGAAGCTGGCGCACTACCGTCTGGTCTTCGAAGAACAGTACGGTGCCGGCACCGGCGGCGAAGGAATTGAGCTTGGTTTCGGTGGCGGCGAAAGCGTCGGCGGGAACGATCTTCTTCAACTCGTCCTTGGCGATGTTCCAGAACTGCTCGTGCTCGGCGCCGAACAGGACGACCACCCGCGAGCTCTGCGAGTTGAACGCGGAAGGGCTGTGCGAGACGGCCTCCTTGACCAGTTCGACGATTTTCTCCTGGGAGACGGGCAGTTGCTTGTCCAGGGCGTAGATGGTGCGGCGGTTCTTGATGGAGGAGAGGAATGCGTCAGACATCGTGAGGCTCCTTGTTTGGAAATTGGATTCGATATTAGCGACGGCCTCGATGAGATCAATGGGAAATAACCGGTGATTCCTATCGGCTGATGCGATGGATACCCGGCTTTCCCAGGAAAGCCGGGTATCCACGGTCCAGCGCGGCCGGCAGCGAGAGACGGCAAGTACGGATGAAAATGGAATATCGAGAAAGTCGATGGGCATAAAACCGCGAGGACTTGCCCTTTGATTCAGGTCAAGCAGGGTGAAGGCCGGGGAGGCGGCCAACCTTTAGTGATGGTGACCTGGCAGCCCGGCTCGGTGATGGTTCGATTGTAGGATTGTCGGACAAAACTGGAGCGCACGATGTTTGAAAATTTCTCTCCCAGCACCATGCTGGCCATCAAGAAGTACGCCTATTGGCTCTGGCTGCTGCTGGCGTTGTCCATGCCGTTCAACTACTGGATGGCCCAGGACAGCGCGCATCCGGCCTTCTGGGCATTTTCCCTGGTGATTGCGGTATTCGGCATCGGGCCGCTGCTGGACATGCTGTTCGGCCGCGACCCGGCCAACCCCGACGAGGAAACGCAGACGCCGCAGTTGCTCGGCCAGGGCTATTACGTATTGCTGACCCTGGCCACGGTGCCGGTGCTCATCGGTACGCTGGTGTGGGCCGCTGGCGTGTTCGTCGCTTTCCAGGAGTGGGGCTGGCTCGGCCGGTTGGGCTGGATCCTCTCGATGGGCACGGTGATGGGAGCGGTGGGGATCGTCGTCGCCCATGAGCTGATCCACAAGGACTCGGCGCTGGAGCAGGCTGCCGGCGGCATTCTGCTGGCCGCCGTGTGCTACGCGGGGTTCAAGGTCGAGCATGTGCGCGGCCACCATGTGCATGTGTCTACGCCGGAGGACGCTTCGTCGGCGCGTTTCGGCCAGTCGGTCTACCAGTTCCTGCCGCATGCCTACAAGTACAACTTCCTCAACGCCTGGCGCCTTGAAGCGGTGCGGCTGCGCAAGAAGGGCCTGCCGGTGTTCGGCTGGCAGAACGAACTGATCTGGTGGTACCTGCTGAGCCTGGCGTTGCTGGTCGGTTTCGGTTGGGCGTTCGGCTGGCTGGGGATGGTTTTCTTCCTTGGCCAAGCGTTCGTCGCGGTGACCCTGCTGGAGATCATCAACTACGTCGAGCACTACGGCCTGCATCGGCGAAAGGGCGAGGACGGGCGCTACGAGCGGACCAACCATACCCACTCCTGGAACAGCAACTTCGTCTTCACCAACCTGGTCCTGTTCCATCTGCAACGGCATTCCGACCATCATGCCTTCGCCAAACGCCCCTATCAGGTCCTCCGTCATTATGACGATAGCCCGCAGATGCCCAGCGGTTATGCCGGGATGGTGGTGCTGGCGCTGATCCCGCCGCTGTGGCGGGCGGTCATGGACCCCAAGGTGCGGGCCTACTATGCGGGCGAAGAGTTCCAGTTGACGGCCGAACAGAGCGAGCGGCCGGCAGCTTCCTGAGAATGGCCGGCGTCCCCGCTCCGTGCCCGAATAGCTCTTCGTTCGGGCAATCCCGCCTTGCCTGGGGTTGACTATCCTTAGCGATATCTCGGCACGGAAAGGAGCCCAGGGATGAACATTCGGCAGAGAATCCTCGCTTCGGGCGCCATCGGCATCGTGGCTGTGGTGCTGCTAGGCGGGGTCGGCTTCTGGGGGCAATTGCGGTTGGGCAAGGCGCTGTCGGAGAACGAGCTGAGCGTCAATGCGCTGCGCAACCACATGGAAGGCGACATGATGCACGACGCCTTGCGCGCCGACGTCCTGGCGGCGTTCGTGGTCCAGCCCGGCGACGGCGCGGCGGCCGAGCAGGTCCGCCAGGACCTGCAGGAGCACAGCCAGTGGTTTCGCAAGGTGGTCGAGCAGAACCAGGGGCTGCCTCTCAACGACGCCATCCACCAGGCGCTGGTCGAGTTGCGGCCCGACCTGGAAGCCTACATCGGCGCCGCCGAGAGCATCGTCGGCAAGGCGTTGCTCGATCCCGTGGCGGCGCGGGCCGAGCTGCCGCAGTTCGTCCAGGCCTTCAAGGAGCTGGAAGGGCGCAACGAAGCGCTCAGCAGCCTGATCGAGAAACACGTCGAGCAGACCAACCGGGCGCGCGAAGACAGCATGCGCTATTCCGCCTGGATGCTCGCGGGCGGCATCCTGGTCGCCTGCCTGGTCCTTGGACAGCTCTGTCGCCAGTTGCTGCGCGCCGTCCTGCAGCCGCTGCGCAAACTGGTCTCATCGGCCCGGGTGATCGCCCAGGGCAACCTGCAGGAGCCGATCGGCGTCGACAGCAATGACGAGGCCGGCCAGTTGCAGCGGGCGTTGGGCGAGATGCAGGAGAACCTGCGGCAGATGATCACCATCATCCGCCAGGAAAGCGAAGAGCTCCACGACACCTCCCAATCCATCGGCCAGACCTCGCAGTCGATCGTCCACGGCGCCAGCCAACAGGCCGACAGCGCCACCAGCATGGCCGCGAGCATGGAAGAGATGATCACCAATATCTCGCAGATTTCCGACCACGCCGACAACGCCAGGGTGATCTCGGCCAAGTCCGAGGAGCTGGCCAGCAGTGGCGGGCAGGTGATCCTCAACGTGGTGGAAGGGATGAGCCGCATCGCCGACGTGGTCAACCAGTCCTCCACCAGCATCACCGCTCTCGGCCAGTCGTCGGACGAGATCCATTCGATCATCCAGGTGATCAAGGGGATCGCCGAGCAGACCAACCTGCTGGCGTTGAACGCCGCCATCGAGGCGGCGCGGGCCGGAGAGGCCGGGCGCGGTTTCGCCGTGGTCGCCGACGAGGTACGCGGGCTGGCGGCGCGGACCACCCAGTCGACCCAGGAGATCACCGCGATGATCGAGCGCATCCGCGCCAGCACGGGGCAAGCGATCAACAGCATGGAGGCCGGCGTGAGCCGGGTCAACGAGGGGGTGTCGTTCGCCCGCCAGGCAGGGGTGTCGATCAACGAGATCCTCGATGGAACCCGTCATGCCGCGTCGGTGGTCGATGAGATTTCCCAGACCATCCGCGAGCAGTCGCGCGCCAGTGATGAAATCGCCCAGCGCGTGGAACTCATCGCCCAGCGTTCGCAGCAGAACACCCAGGCGATGCACGAGATGGCCGCCACCGCCAGGCGCCTGAACGAGGTTGCAGCGACCATGCGCTCGTCGGTGGAGCGCTTCAAGATCTGACGGGAGCCGCCTAGGTCGTCGACTCCGGGAGGCGCACGAACAGCGTGTAGCGTGCGCCTTCGATCGCTTCGAAGGCGATCAGCTTCTCGATCAGCGCCAGGTTCAGGACCTTGCCCGCGTTGAGCAGCAGCATGCCGTTGTTGGCGGTGAGGTTGCGCGCCAGCACCATGCCCGGAACCAGGTCGCGGGTGCCATGGGCACGGACTTGCGGATCGGCCAGGGTGACATCGGCAAGGGTCGTCGCGCAGACCTGGATGAACGGTTCGATCAGCTCGGGGTCGTACAGCCGGCCGGCGTATTTGCGGATGTACATCAGTGCTTCGTCGCGATTCATGCGCCGTTCGAGGATCAGTCCGCGCTGCAGCTCGACGAAATCCACCGCCAGCTTCAAGAGGCGCGAGCCCAGGGGAATGGCCTCGCCCTTGAGGTGGTCCGGATAGCCGCTGCCGTCCCAGTGCTCCTGGTGATGGCGAATCAGGCGGGCGGCGTCCTGCATCGGTTCCAGCGACATCAGCAGCGACTCGCTGAGTTCCGGGTAGCCGCGGAAACGATCGCGGTCGTGGTGATAGAGCAGGTCCGAGGGCGAGCTGAGCAGGGTGTCGTTCCAGCTTAGCTTGCCGATGTTGTAGAGCGCCGCGGCCATCGCCAGGTCGCGACCATCCGATTCGTCGACGAGGCCGCTGGCACAGCAGGCGCGGACCAGTTCGATGATTTGCTGGTTGGTCTGCTTGTCCTTGGGCAGGCGCTGGTTGACCAGCAGCGAGAAGACTTCGGTGCCGACCACGTAGCTGCGCTTTAGCTCCTCATAGGCGAGGTCGAGCATGTCGGCGGTCTGCTGCAGTTCGGCGGTGCGCGCCTGAACGCGCTTTTCCAGCGTGGCGTTGAGTTGCTGGAGGCGGTCGTTCTGCTCCTGGGTAAGTCGCTCCAGGCGCCGCCGCTCGCGCTCGGAATGCAGGTATTCGAGCGACTGGCGCAGGGTCAGCAGCAACTCGTCGTCGTTCCACGGCTTGCTCAGGTAATGGTGGATGCGCCCTTCATTGATGGCCTTGGCGATGGTTGGCAGGTCGGCATGGCCGGTGAGCAGGATGCGAATGGTTTCCGGGGAGCGGCGATGGATTTCCGCGAGCAGGGCAGCGCCGTCCATGTTCGGCATGCGGGCGTCGGACACCACCAGGTCCACGGGCCGGCTTTCCAGCAGTTGCAGGGCCTGTTCGCCGCTCTCCGCCAGCAACAGGTCGTAGGGCTGGTTGCGTAGCAGCCGGCGCAGGCTGCTGAGGATCAGCGGCTCGTCGTCGACCAGCAGCACGCTGAAGCGGATCTCCGTCTCGTTGGAAGGAGGTGCGCTATCGTTCATGAGTGTCTGTCCACCGGGTGAGTTTTGCCTGAATACTTCAGGCAAGCATAGTCCGAGTCTGGCCTGGACGAGGGCGCATGCACGCGGCGGCTGGGCGAGCGGAGGTGCGGATCATGGAGACGTTACCCATCAGGAACCGGCGCTTGCTGGTGATCGATGAGCGGCAGGCGGATCGAGACCGTGTATGCGGGTTGTTGCAGGGAACCCTAGGGGCCGAATCGCCTCCCGTGGCGCCTGAGCGGGGCTACCAGGTGGATACGGCGGGAAGCGCCGAGGAGGCATTGGGGCGGATACGCTCGGCCCTCCAGGCCGATGCGCCGTATGCCGTGGTCTTCCTCGGGATGCCGTCGGTAGGCGCGGATATTCCCGTTCTCGAGCGGTTCTGGCGTCTCGACTCCCGCTTGCAGGTCGTGGTGCATGCGCCTCCCGCCGATTTTCCGCTATTGGCGCCGTGGGCTGCGGAAGAGCGCCTGTTGCTCCTCGGCCTGCCTTTGCAGGGACAGGAGGTCCGCCAGATGGCCGGCAATCTCAGCGCCAAGTGGAACGTGACGGCTCACCTCCAGTTGCAGATGAGCCGGATGGAGGCTGCCATCCAGGAGATCACCCGGGAAGTCGGCCAGGCCAAGGAGGCGCTGGAGAAAGAGATCGGCGAGCGCAAGGAACTGGAAAGCCAACTGGTGCAGACGGAGAAGCTTGCCTCGATCGGCCACCTGGCCGCCGGCGTCGCCCATGAGATCAATAACCCCATCAGCTACGTTTCCTCCAACTACACCACCCTGGAGGAGCACGTCAGGCGTTTGCTGGAGGTACTTGAAGCCTATGAAGAGGCTCGCCCCGCGATCCGCGACGAGGCGCTGGCAAGACGCCTGGAGCAGCTCGGCGAGCGGGTCGAACTGGCCTTCGTCAAGGAGGATGTCGCCGTGTTGCTGCGCGAATCCAGGGAAGGTATAGGGCGGGTGCGCAAGATCGTCCAGGACCTGAAGAACTTCTCCCGCGTCGACGCCGAGGACGACTGGCAGTGGACCGATCTGCACCAGGGGATCGAGTCGACCCTCAATATCGTCGCCAGCGAACTGAAGTACCGGGCCGACGTGGTCCGCGAATACGGCGATCTACCCGAGGTGAAGTGCCTGCCGTCGCAGATCAACCAGGTGGTGATGAACCTGGTGATGAACGCGGCCCAGGCGATGGGGCCGGAGCGGGGTCGCATCGTGATTCGCACGGGGCATACCGTGGAGCATGCCTGGATCGAAGTGGAAGACTCGGGGCAGGGTATCTCCCCCGAGATCCTGCCGCGCATCTTCGATCCGTTCTTCACCACCAAGCCGGTAGGCAAGGGGACCGGCCTGGGGTTGTCGCTCTCCTACGGCATCGTCCAGAAACACGGCGGCACCATCGAGGTACGCAGCCAGCCGGGAGTCGGCAGCGCTTTCCGGATCGTGCTTCCCCTGGAATCACCCGGCAACCTGGGCGGAGCCCACGGAAATTAACTGTTGCGCCGGCTAGAGTAACGTAAGACAATGATTTATCTACCGTTTGGGGTGGGTCTCGGGTTGGGATGCCGGTTTGGTTCCCGTTGCCGGCTCACTTGAAGCGAGATCCTGCCCGGATGGCGAAATCGGTAGACGCAAGGGACTTAAAATCCCTCGGGGGTAACCCCGTGCCGGTTCGACCCCGGCTCCGGGCACCATCGTGTTTCCTGGCGTTCAGCCGACTTCTGCGTTCCTTCCCCGATTTTCTTCCGGCCCGCCATCGCGCGGCAATCAACGAGTCGACGTTGCCTTCTTTCCCTCCTCGGCCTTGGAGGCGTTTCATTCTAGTACGGCTCCGTATAGGGTTCGCCCTGGCTGGTGTGCGGGAGTGTTTGTGCAGCTTGAAGTAGTTGTCTTTGGAAGTTTGATTTTTTGTCGTTATCTTCTGCTCCTGCTTTTTAATTTCCTTTCCGAATATATTCAATTCACTGGCGGAATTATCCTCTTTTCTCCTGCATGAATTGGTAGGCGGTACTTCCTCGTTGCTGTGCTTTGCTGACAGGGAAGGATCGCGAATCAGGGTTTTTCGCCTCTTTCGTTTATGAACAGGAATTCATATATCGGAGATCAATCATGGCTTGGAAAGGTGAGGTTCTGGCTAATAACGAAGCAGGGCAGGTAACGTCGATTATCTACAATCCGGGCGATGTCATTACCATCGTCGCCGCCGGTTGGGCCAGTTACGGACCTACCCAGAAATGGGGGCCGCAGGGCGATCGGGAGCATCCGGACCAAGGGCTGATCTGCCACGATGCGTTTTGTGGTGCGCTGGTCATGAAGATTGGCAACAGCGGAACCATTCCGGTCAATACCGGGTTGTTCCGTTGGGTTGCACCCAATAATGTCCAGGGTGCAATCACTCTTATCTACAACGACGTGCCCGGAACCTATGGCAATAACTCCGGCTCGTTCAGTGTCAATATTGGAAAGGATCAGTCCTGATAACTTGTCTCGGAAAAAAAAGGGCCCGAATGGGCTCTTTTTTTAAATGCAAATAAAGTGAAGTTGCCCGTGTGGCCGTTATGAACGGACAGGCAGCGCTTCGCAGTTGCGACTACCAATGACAAGAGTATCGAACTCCTGGAGCTGCCGCGGTCGTGGGAAACCGAGCGAGTGGGGGCGGGGAACTGCTTCAACACGCTTCGGTCTGAACGGGAATATCGATTCCTGACCCGATTCAGAATTCCGTCCACATAGTAGACAGTACCGAAGCCGATGCCCTGCCGACTTTCCCTGGTTGTATTTCCCGCTCTCTTCTCCATTGCCGCTGGCGCCGCGGAGGAACTCAAGGACATGGCAGGTTCGACCATCGTCGTTGCCGGAAGACTCGAGGCCGTCGAATGCCCTGGCGCAGGCCTGTACGATTGCACGGGGTGGCCTGCCAACCTGTACCGTTTCGAGGGACAGGACGTGTGCCTCAGCATCGAGGCTGGCTGCGATTACAGTTGCGATGGCATTCTCAGCGAGAAGGGCGGCACGCAATCGATCCTGGTTTCCGGCTCCTATCGCGATCACATCCGCAAGGTGGAAGGCACGCAGGTCTCCTGCCCGCGCTAGAGACGCTCGGCCGAGCGCTGGAAACATCGCGAGGTGCAACGGACGGTCTGCCGCCCGCTGAAGAAGGCGAGCGGCGCGGGATGTGCTAGGGTGCCCGTTTGCAGGGAGGACCCAGGGCATGGAGCACCCATACAAGACCCCAGAGGCGGACCTGGCCGAGGAGAAGCTGACTGCGAGAGGTTTCCTTTCCGGCGGGCAGCCGCTGTGGAAGGCATTCTGGCTGTTCTTCGCTGCGGGTTTCTTATTGCTCAGCGTCGCCGCCAGGCAGGCGATGGTGGCCATTGTCGATCCGCTGATGCAGGAAGCTCCCGGCGAACATGCGGTGGCCCTGACCTTGTGGGGAATGGTCGGTGTCGAGCTGGTTAGGCTGGCCTACCTGTGCCTCAGCCTCGTCGTGGTCTGGCGCTGCGGGCGCAATTCCCGCTGGGTGGCTGCGCGCCATGCCAGCAGGGCGGTGCTGTTGGCACTGATACTCCTGACCCTTTACTCGATCTATCTGGTCTGGGCCTTGCTCGCCAGTCCCTGAGCGACGCGCTGAGGCTGGCGAGCATGCTGGTAGGGCCCATTCCACGTGCCTGCATTGGCTAACGCCGCAGCCAGTCCTCCAGTTGCTCCGGCAGCATCGGCTGGGCGATCAGATAGCCCTGGCCCTCGTGGCAGCCCCAGGCCTGCAGCAGGTGGAAGGTGTCGTGGGTCTCGATGCCTTCCGCGACCACCCGATAACCCAACTGGCTGGCCAGGCCGATCACCGCCTGGGTGACGCTCTGCGCCTTCGGCGAGCCGGCGAGGTCGCGGGTGAACGATTGGTCGAGCTTGATGGCGGTGATTGGCAGATCGCGCAGGTAGGTCCAGTTGCTGTAGCCGGTGCCGAAGTCGTCCACCGCGATGCCCATGCCAAGCTCCCGGGCACGCAGCAGCACCGAGCCGACCGCCGAGGCGTCGCGGATGAGTACGCTTTCGGTGAATTCCAGCTCGAGGGCGGAAAGGTCGATGTCGTAGGTTTTGGCGAGTCTGACGGCCTCTTCCAGGAAGCTGCTGTCTTCCATGTCCGATGCCGATACGTTGATCGCCAGCCTGAGCGGGATGTTCCGTGCGTTCCATTGCGCCAGCTGGGCCATGGCATGGCGCAGCACCCAGTCGCTGAGGGGGCGCATCAGTGCGGTTTTCTCCGCCAGGGGCACGAATTCGGCGGGGCTGACGAAGCCGAGTTGCGGGTGCCGCCAGCGCAGCAGCGCTTCCACGCCCGTGCACCTGCCTGTCGGCAGGTCGATTTTCGGCTGATACACCAGATGGAAGCCTTCTTCGGTTCCGATCGCCTGGGACAGCGAGGTCAGCAATGTGAAGGCACGCTGCTGGGCCTGGTCCAGCGGCGGGTTGTAGCGGGCCCAGCCGACACCGCGGTCGCGGGCGTCGTCGGCCGCGCTGACCACCAGGCGCAGCCAGTCCTGATCGCCGTCGAGGGGATCGTCGGCAAGCGGTAGTACGCCGAGGCCCACGTTGGCCTTGATCGGGATCCCGCGACATACGACGGGGCTTTCGAAGGCCCGCAGCAGGCGGAGGCAGACCGACTCGGTTTCTTCCTGTTGCTGCCGTGGCAGGAGCAGTCCGAAGCGCGTCGGGCTGATCTTGTAGAGAGTGAAATCCGGCAGTTCCGCGCGGATGCGGTCGCGCGCCTCGAGCATGAGGTCGTTGGAAAAGGGATAGCCCAGCGTACGGATGATGGTATTCAGCAGGGCGAGGGGCAGGAGGTCGGCGGCGATCACGGTGAGGGCGCCGTCGCGCTGCAGGCGCAGGGAAACGTCCTCCTGCAGGCGGAGACGGTTGTACAGGCCGGTTGGCTCGTCGATGTAGTTGGTCGAGCGGAGCGTATGGATACGGGCCATCACCAGCCGGGCGAAGTGCTCGAGCATGGCGACGTCCCGCTCGGCCAGCGGCCCGCGTGGTTCCCGGTCGATGACGCAGAGGCTGCCGAGGTTGAGACCTTCCGCGGTGGCCAGCGGAGCCCCGGCGTAGAAGCGGATGCGCGGTTCGCCTTGCACATAGGGGTTGTCCCGGAAGCGCGGGTCGAGGGTGGCGTCGGCCACCTCGAATACTCCCTTGCCCAGGATCGCATAGGCGCAGAACGAATCCCGTCGCGGCGTCTGCCGGATATCGAGGCCGATGCTCGCGCGAAACCACTGGCGCTGATGGTCGAGGATGGAAATGAGCGCGATGGGCGTCTGGAAGTAGGACGTAGCGGCGGCGAGGATTTCCTCGAATACCTCGTCCGCACCTTCTTCCAGCAGACCGAGTTGGTCGACGTAGGCCTGTCTCGAATGCTCGTCCTCGGGATAGGGTGGGGTTGCCATGCTGGACTCCTGGGGCTACTGCGATGTCGGGCATCGGCAATCAATGATGTCATTGTGCCTTTATTTCGTGGAGCGCGGGCTCTTTTCCCAGATTGCAGCGATGAAAGGGCGTGGAGGTTGATCGCGGTCATGCCGGTACGGCCTTCGACGCCGACGCCAGCTCTGCGAAATCGATTACCTGGTAAACGGACTCTTCCTATATCGGCCAGCATCACCGCTCGCTAAAACGGTCGCACATGCTTCCACCGAGAAAAGACATGTCCGACACGCTCTCCTTCGCCTCGCGCCTCTGCAAGTTCGTCATCCTTCTCGTCATCCTGCTGATCGGCGGCGCCAGCCTCTTCCTGTGGTGGCTGGGGCGACCTTACCAGGACGCCATGTCCGCCTTCGTCCCGTTGCTCATGCCGATGCTGTTTCTGGTGCTGGCGTTCGACACCTTTCGCGCCTTCTCCCGCCCCGGGCGCTAGGCCTCCGGGCGCGCAGGCACCGATGCAGCGCTGTATCCCCGTGCTGCCCCTGTCAGCACTGATACGTGGAGAGTCTTTGCAGGCCAGCCACTGACCCGGAGGAAGCTTCCGAATCGCCGGATCGCTACAACGCGCCAGCCTGCATGTCGTCATCTTCGAACAGTTCTTCCGCGATTTACTGACGGAGCGGCGGGCTCTCCGCCACAGCGGAAGGGCCAGCCCATGCCTGCCCGCCGAGTGGCGCTTCGCTCAATGGCCGGGGAGAATGTCCACGGCGCCCGGCTTGTCGTAGGCGCCGAAGCGATCGACCAGGGTCGCGCTGGCGGCGTTCAGGCCCAGCACGTCGACCTGCACGCCGCGCTGGCGAAAGCCCAGGACCACCTTGTCCAGTGCCGCGACGGCGGTGACGTCCCACAGGTGGGCGTGGCGCAGGTCGATGAGCACATGCTCCAGCGTCTCTCTCAGGTCGAAGGCGGCGATGAACCTGCCGGACGACGCGAAGAACACCTGCCCGCTCACCTGGTAGTGGCGGCGGGTGCCGTCGGCGGAGCGTTCGCTGTCGATATCGAGGTAGTGCCCGATCTTGTTGGCGAAGAACAGCGAGGCCAGGAGAACGCCGGCGACCACGCCGAAGGCCAGGTTGTGGGTGGCGAGGACCACGCCGACCGTCACCAGCATGACCAGGTTGGTCGATAGCGGGTAGCGCTTCAGGTTGCGGATCGACTCCCAGCGGAAGGTGCCGATGGACACCATGATCATCACCGCCACCAGGGCCGCCATGGGAATCCGCCCGACCCAGTCGCTGAGGAACACCACCATCAGCAGTAGCGCGACGCCGGCCACCAGGGTCGAGAGCCGGCTGCGCCCGCCGGATTTCACATTGATCACCGACTGGCCGATCATCGCGCAGCCAGCCATGCCGCCGAGCAGGCCGGTGGCGATGTTCGCCAGGCCCTGGCCCTTGCATTCGCGGTTCTTGTCGCTGCCGGTGTCGGTCATCTCGTCGACGATGGTGGCGGTCATCAGCGACTCCAGAAGGCCGACCACCGCCAGGGCGGCGGAGTAGGGCAGGACGATCAGCAGGGTGTCGAGGTTCAGCGGCACGTCCGGCCAGAGGAACAGCGGCAGGCTGTCGGGCAACTGACCCATGTCGCCGACGGTGCGGATGTCCAGGCCCAGGTAGATGGATATGCCGGTGAGGACCAGGATGCATACCAGCGGAGAGGGCAGCAGCCGGCCGATCCGTGGCAGCTGCGGGAAGCCGTAGACGATCGCCAGGCCCGCGGCGGTCATCGCGTAGACCGGCCAGCCGACATCGGTGAGTTCGGGTAGCTGGGCCATGAAGATGAGGATCGCCAGGGCATTGACGAAACCGGTCACCACCGAGCGCGAGACGAAGCGCATCAGCGAACCCAGGCGCAGGTAGCCGGCGAGTATCTGCAGCACGCCGCAGAGCAGGGTCGCCGCCAGCAGGTATTGCAGGCCGTGGTCCTTCACCAGGTTGACCATCAGCAGCGCCATGGCGCCAGTCGCGGCGGAGATCATTCCCGGACGGCCGCCGGCGAAGGCGATCACCACCGCCATGCTGAAGGAGGCGTACAGGCCGATCTTCGGGTCGACCCCGGCGATGATGGAGAAGGCGATGGCCTCGGGGATCAGCGCCAGGGCGACGACCAGGCCGGCGAGCAGGTCGCCGCGGAGGTTGGAGAACCAGTTCTGTTTCAGCGTCTGTAGCATCGGGATACCCAGGGGCGAGGCACGGCCCGTGCAGTCGGTCGACAGCGCGGGCCGCGGGATGGCATTGGAAAAAACAAGGGATGACGACAGGCGTTCAGGCGAACGAACGCTGGCCACGGTCGTTCGGACCGTGGCCGGAAGGGGCAGGCATGGCTATGGCGGAGTGGGCAGCCAGGTCATCGGGGAGTAGCGGGTAGTCGCTTGCAGGGAGCGGCAGCATAGCCGATTCGACAGGTTCGACCAAGCCGGCAGCTCGGGCTTTCCCTGGGTTGCGTCGCGATCGACGGCATGGAACCAAACAAGCGAAACGGTTCTAAGCTATCGAGGGATCGTCCTCGCATGGAGAGAACATCATCATGTTCAACACTCGTTCTGTGCTCGCGCTGGTCGTGAGCCTGTCCCTGATCGGCGGTACGCCTGCCGTCCTGGCCGACCCGGGCAATGGCAAGGGCAACCCGCACGGTAACCAGATGGACGGCGGAAAGGGTAACAAGGGCAACAAAGGCAACCAGGGTGGCCACGACAACCATGGCGGCCCCGGCAACAAGGGCGGCGGCGCCGGCCAGAAGGGCAACGGCGGCGGCAACTGGGACTCGGGACCGCGTATCGACGTCGGCGGGGTACGGGTGATCCTCGGCGACAACCGCGGCTACTGGAACCCGGGGCCGGCCCTGCCGCCCGGCATCCAGAAGAACCTGGCGCGCGGCAAGCCGCTGCCGCCCGGCATCGCCAAGAAACTCGACGGCCGCCTGCTAGGCCGGCTGCCGCACTACGACGGCTACGAGTGGATGCAGGCCGGCACCGACCTGCTGCTGGTGGCGGTGGCGACCGGGCTGATCTACGAGGTGCTGGACAACGTCCTCGACTGATCGAACCCTGGCTGTGCATGGCGGATAGCGCCACAACGCTATCCGCCATGCCCCCCCGTTGGAGCGGCGGATAATCGCGTTGCGGTTGTCCGCCTTACCTCATGGAAGTCGTTTCCTTACCCCAGGTCAGGCCCGCAGGCGTTGCAGGGCATCGCCCAGTTGCGCGGAGAGGCCGTGGAGATCGCGGCTGGCGGCTTCGGTCTGCTCCACCTGTTCCTGGTTGCTGGAGGCGATCGAGGCGATTTCCGTGAGGTTGCGGGAAATGTCCTCGGCCACGGCGGTCTGTTCCTCGGCGGCGGTAGCGATCTGGCGGTTCATGTCGCGGATCGATTCGACCGAGGCGGTGATCTGGCGCAGCATGGTGCCGGCGTTGGCAACCTGCTCGGCACCGGCCTCGCTGCGCGACTGCCCGCTTTCGATGGCGCGCGCGGCATTCACCGCGCCGTTCTGCACGGTATCGATGATCTGGTGGATCTCGGCGATGGACTCGGCGGTGCGCTGCGCCAGGGTGCGGACCTCGTCGGCGACCACCGCGAAGCCACGGCCGGCATCGCCGGCGCGGGCGGCTTCGATGGCCGCGTTGAGAGCGAGCAGGTTGGTCTGCTCGGCGATGCCACGGATCACGTCGAGGACCTTGCCGATCCTGCCGCTATCGCTTTCCAATTGGCGGATGACCTCCACCGTATGGTCGATCTCCTTGCGCATCTCGCCGATGCTGCGAATCGTTTCTTCCATCACGTCTTCGCCGCGCTGGGCGGAATCGTCCGCCTCGTCGGCGGCCCTGGCCGCGTCGCCGGCGTAGCGCGCCACTTCCTGGGCGGTGGCGGACATTTCCTGCATCGCCGTGGCGACCTGGTCGGTGCGGCTGAACTGCTCGCGGGTACCGGCCGCCATCAGGCTGGCGATCGCGTTCAGCGAGCCGCTGGCGCTGTCCAGGTCGCGGGTACTGCGCCGCAGCCGGTCGAAGATGTCCACCAGGAAGTCGCGCAGGGTGTTGGCGGCCAGGGCCAGCTTGCCGAGTTCGTCCTTGCGCCGGATCTCGATGCGCTCGCCGAAGTCGCCATGGCTGAGCTGGGCGATGTGCTCGATCAGGCGTTGCACCGGACGGACCAGGTTGCGGTTGACCAGCCACAGGCTGAGCAGGGCGACGGCCAGGCTGGCGCCGATCAGCACCAGGCTGCCGAGCAGCATGGTGCGCCGGGCCTCCGCGCTGATGGAGGAGGAATGGAGATCACTGGCCTGGTGCAGTTCGTCGCGCAGGGTCTGCATCTGCGCGGTGGTGGCGCGGTCGATGCCGGTCACCGCCTGGTCGCCGGCGATGGGGTCGGCGCCCGCCTCGAGGAACCGTTGCCTGCCTTGTCGGTAAGCCGTACCGAGTCGCCGGTGCTCTTCGCGCAGGCGCTCGACACGATCCTTCAACTCGCCTTCGGCCACGCTGCCCAGGCTCCCGAGGATGTCCTGCACCGCTCGCTCCTGGGCTTCGAACTGGCTCCAGTATTTCGTCTGGGCCTCCGTCTGGCGTCCGCGCAGCAGGACGTTCTTCCATTCCTGGACCTGGCCGCGGAATTGCAGGTTGGCCTCGTCGATCAGTTGCGCCGCCCGCACGGGGCCGCCGAGCAGCTCGCGGTAGGCGCGTACGTCGCCGGTCAGCGAGCCGAAGCAGGCCAGGGCTATGAGTAGCAGCGCCGCCAGGCTGCCGCCGAGCAGGACAAGGATTTGCGCACGTAGGGATTGTTGCAGCATGGAACGCCTCGATGGATTGCCAGGTTGGACCGGCACGCAGGCTGCGACGAGGCAGCCGAGGACGTCCCTGTGGCCCGGCGAGGCGGGCATGGCGCGTGTTCCGGCTCGCAGAGTATCGACAGCGGATCTGACAACTTGAGGACGACGCAGGGGCCGGGCCAGAGCCGACGAAGGGGAATAGCTGGCATGGATGTTCTGCGGGGCTTCGGTTAATCTCTGTGACGAATGTCACATTGTGCCAGTCGAAGGATCTGACTCATGGATGTCCCTCCCACCGTTCAGGATGAACAGGCCGTTTCCCGCCAGTTGCACTCGTTGAGTGTGCGCAATCTCGCTCACCTGGCCGCTGCCCTGACCCAGCTCGGCTTCGAGCTGTCGCGCAGCTCCGACCCTGGCACCCGCCAGGCGGCCAATGCCTTCATCGGCCAGTTGGCCAATATCAACCAGGACATCGATCGACAGATCGAGCTGCTCAGCGCGCTGGACGCCGACAACGTGGGGTTTCGCCTGCTGGACGAGGTGCAATACCCGGATGCGCCCGAATGAGCCGACGCCAGGAGCACGCAAAGAGTGGAGGGGGTGTGTGGGCCGAGAGCGGCAGTCTCCCGGCGTGGCGCTGATCAGTCTTCCTGGCGCAGGTCGCTGAGCATCTGCTCCCAGTACTGGTTGGCCTTGCGGTTGAGATCGAAGGCGGCTTGACGCAACTGGTCGTACTCGGCGCCGCTGTAGCCGCTTTCGCGCAGCTTCTGGCGAGCGGCGTCGGCTTCTTCGCGCAGACGGTTGTAGGTCGCCTGGTCGTCCGCCCAGGTCCTGCCTGTGCGCCGGGTGTACTTGTCCTGGGGTTCAGCCATGGGTTCTCCTTGCGGGCCGGATGGGACTTGGAAAAACGCTGCGCTGAACAGACTTTTTCCAATGGCAAAAATTCAAAAAAAACTGACGGATTGCGCGACTTCGCTATTGGTACCGATGTCCCATACCTGTACGCCAGCCGATGAAATTTGTGCGTTCCTCGCCAAGTCGGCTAGCTTGTTCAGGCTTGCGCCTTGGCGCTCGCCGTCTCTCCGGTAAGCTGGGAACGTTGTCGCCATGGGCTCGGAGACTGCGCGGACGGCGCCATGGCGACAGGTCCGACCTTTCCCTCCGATGGGTTTTGCGAGTAAGGAAATGCTATGAGAAGCAAGGCGTCCGGCTTGGCGCTGGTGGTAGTGGCGGGGCTTGTGGCGGGTTGCGCCAGCAGTGGCTATCAGCCCGAGGTCGACTGGCCGGCCGGCTGGCAGGTGATCACCGAGAGCATCCCACCCGAGGCCAGCGACGTGGAGCAACTGGGCTCCCGGCAACTGGCGACCAAGCTCGGGCCGGGAGGCGAGAAGGAAGCCAGCATCGAGTTGCTCAGCCTGAAGATGATGGAAGAGGAGTCGGTGGAGATCGACGGCCAGTTCCAGAGTGTCTTCGATGTCGTCCAATCGGGCTACCGCAAGGCCGGGCTGGGCTCGCGCTGCACCACACCGATCCGCTCGAACCTCGGCGGCCTGGCATCGCTGGAGACCCACTGCCGGATCAGCCAGGGCAACGAGGTGCTGCTGACCCAGATCGTGGCGATGGCCCTGGGACAGCGCGCGATGTACTCCCTGGTATATACCGCCAGTCCGGCCAACAGCGTGGTCTACCGGCAGAGCTACCTGCGCACCCGGGCCAGCCTGGTCCTGCGCTGAAGGGCCAGCCGCTCGACGCCTGGACGCGACCGGCGTCGCTCAGGCTTCCTCGGGCGGCGCCTCGACGCTGAGATAGCGATGGGCGCCGCAACGCCGGCAACGTTGGCGCAGCATCAGGTCGGGGCCTACCGTGACCAGGCTACCTTCGTCCCAGCGGCAACCTCGCAAGAAACAACGCAAGCGCATGACTCCTCCCCGCGGGGCGGCTCGCCCCGTCCACGAAACAGGCAGTGGTGGTGTGGTTCACTCCGGCTTGTTCTTGTCTGGAGGTGGGAAAAGCCTGCGGCGAAGCGTCTAGAATGGGCAACCTAAATTCGCCGGTTCATTCCGCGGCGGGATTCATCACCCAACTGGCGGCGGTGACCTGCGGTGCCAGGCACAGCTCGCCGACCATCTGTTCCACCAGCGAGTCCTCCTTGTGCAGGGTGAACACCACGGCGTTCACTTCCACGTTGCCGCTGCCTTTCAGCGCGTGGCTTTCCAGGCTCTGCAGGTTCAGGCGGTTGTCGCCCATGCGTTGCAGCAACTGCATGCGCACCAGCGCTTCGTTGCGCGCCTCGCAGGACACGCTGATCTGGTAGAAGCGCTCCTGCTCGGCCTCGCCCGAGGTGTGGCGGTCCACCACCCGGCCGAGAGCGGGCAGGAACAGGTTGGCGATGACGATCAGCGCGGTCGTCATGCAGGCCGCCAGGATGAAACCGCTGCCGGCCAGTACGCCGATCGCGCCGGTGCTCCAGATGCTCGCCGCAGTGCTCAGGCCGCGTACGCTGAGGCCGTCGCGCATGATCACGCCGGCGCCGAGAAAACCGATGCCGCTGACTACCTGGGCCGCCATGCGGGTCACGCTGACCTCGTTGTCGAGCAACAGCGGCAGGATCGAGAAGCTGGCCGCACCGAGTGCGACCATCGCGTGGGTGGCCATGCCGGAAGAGCGCTGTCGCCATTGTCGCTCGAGACCGACCAGCGCACCGAGGCCGAGGGCCGTCACCAGGCCGATGGCGATTTCCGGGGTCATGCTGTGCTCCTGTGAAAAAACCGCCCATTCTACGCCGTTCCGTTGGGCCGCGCCGGGGCCGACGGCCCTGGGCGGATAAGTCTCTTGCGTTTACCTTTACGTTAACGTAAACATGCTCTTCGACTTCACCGACACCGCTCGCCGGTGTCCGTCGTAGCGCCCTGGCGGCGCAGGACGACGGTTCAGCGACATTCCCAGAACAACCACAACAAGGGAAAGCCATGAATCAGCCGAGCTATACCTCGGGTCGCCAGGATGTCGCCTTGCTGGCGACCACCGTCGGCGACGCCTTCGATGCCACCGTCGCGCGTCATGCCGAGCGCGAGGCGCTGGTGGTGCGGCATCAACGCCTGCGCTACAGCTGGCGGCAACTGGCGGAGCGGGTCGATGCCTACGCCCGCGCCTTCATCGCCCTGGGCCTGCGCCCCGGCGAGCGCCTGGGGATCTGGGCGCCGAACTGCGCCGAATGGTGCATTACCCAGTTCGCCAGCGCCAAGGTCGGTGCGGTCCTGGTGAACATCAACCCGGCATACCGCAGCAGCGAGCTGGAATACGCTCTCAAGCAGTCCGGTTGCAGTTGGCTGATCTGCGCCGACGCCTTCAAGACCAGCGACTACCATGCGATGCTCGGCGACCTGCTGCCGGAGCTGGCGCGGGCGCGTCCGGGCGAACTGGCCAGCGAGCGCCTGCCGGAACTGCGCGGCGTGATCAGCCTGGCCGAGCGGGCGCCGGCGGGCTTCCTGCACTGGCAGGGCCTGCCGGGGCTGGCCGCCGCGGTAGGCGCCGAGGAACTGCGCCAGCGCCAGGCCTCGCTGCAGTTCGACGAGCCGATCAACATCCAGTACACCTCCGGTACCACCGGCTTCCCCAAGGGCGCCACCCTCAGCCACTACAACATCCTCAACAACGGCTACATGGTCGGCGAAAGCCTCGGACTCGGCGCGGAAGACCGCCTGGTGATCCCGGTGCCGCTGTATCACTGCTTCGGCATGGTGATGGGCAACCTCGGCTGCGTCACCCACGGCTCGACCATGATCTACCCGGCGCCCAGCTTCGACGCCGAGGCGACCCTGCTGGCCGTGGCCGAGGAGCGCGCCACCGCGCTGTACGGGGTACCGACCATGTTCATCGCCGAGCTGGATCATCCGCGCCGCCGCGAATTCGACCTGTCCAGCCTGCGCACCGGAATCATGGCCGGCGCCACCTGCCCGATCGAGGTGATGCGGCGGGTCATTGGCGACATGCACATGGCCGAGGTGCAGATCGCCTACGGCATGACCGAGACCAGTCCGGTGTCGCTGCAGACCGGTCCGGACGATGGCCTGGAGCTGCGCGTGACCACTGTCGGACGCACCCAGCCGAGGCTGGAGAGCAAGATCGTCGACCAGACGGGCAGGGTGGTGCCGCGCGGCGAGATCGGCGAGCTGTGCACCCGCGGCTACAGCGTGATGCTCGGCTACTGGAACGACCCCCAGGCCACCGCCGAGGCCATCGACCCGGCGCGCTGGATGCACACCGGCGACCTGGCGGTGATGGACGACGACGGCTACGTGCGGATCGTCGGGCGCAGCAAGGACATGATCATCCGCGGCGGCGAGAACATCTATCCGCGCGAACTGGAGGAGTTCTTCTTCACTCACCCGGCGGTGGCCGACGTGCAGGTGATCGGCATCCCCGACGAGCGCTATGGCGAGGAAATCGTCGCCTGGATCAAGCTGCATCCGGGCCACCACGCCGATGACGAACAGTTGCGGGCGTTCTGCAAGGCGCGTATCGCTCACTTCAAGATCCCGCGCCACTTCAAGTTCGTCGACGAGTTCCCGATGACCGTTACCGGCAAGATCCAGAAGTTCCGCATGCGCGAGATCAGCATCGAAGAGATTCGCCTACTCGCGCTGCGCCAGGGGCGCGATTGAGAGGATGGAGCCGCGCCCCGCTCCTGCGCTAAGGTGGCGGGCGGCGCGCAGCGAGGCGAGAGGGACGGGTGAAGAACGACGGCGAGACTCAGGCGAGCACCAAGGGCACCATCTCGGTGCGCCTGGTCGGCGAAGCGCTGGTGGAGTGGCGCCGGCAGGGCGGCGAGCAGGGGGAGGTCCTCCAGGCCGCCGGTATCGATCCGCAGCTGCTCGGCAAACCCTACGCGCGGGTCACCTCGCACGCCTATTCGCGGCTCTGGCTGGATCTCGCTCGGCGCATGGACGACGAGTTCTTCGGCATGGACTCGCGGCGCCTGAAGAGTGGCAGCTTCGCTTTCATGAGCCGCTGTGCGATTCACGAGCAGACCCTGGAGCCGGCGCTGACCGGCATCCTGCGATTCCTCTGCCTGCAGTTCGACGACTTCCAGCCGCGCCTGCAGCGCCGCGGCGGCCTGGCGGAAATCGTCCTCGACGAGGCGCCGGGCCGGTACGGGCGAGCGCTGTCCTACTTCACCCTATGGATGATCACCCATGGCCTGGCCTGCTGGCTGGTCGGCCGGCGCATCCCGATCCTGGCCATCGACCTGCGCTGTCCGCAGCCGGACTACATCGAGGACTACCGGGTGATGTTCAGCGACAACCTGCGTTTCTCCCGTCCCCTCAGCCGCCTGCTGTTCAATGCCGACTGCCTGGCCTTGCCGGTCCGCCGCGACAAGCGGGAGCTGCGGCGCTTCCTGCTCGGCGCGCCGGCCAACATCCTGGTCCGCTATCGCGATCCGCAGAGCCTGGCGGCGCGGATCAAGGCCTACCTGCGCAGCCTGCGGCCGGGACGCTGGCCGGACGCGGACGCGCTCGCCGGGCATTTCTTCATGGCGCCCTCGACCCTGCGCCGCAAGCTGTCCCTGGAAGGGCAGAGCTACCAGGCGCTGAAGGACCAGGTCCGCCGCGACCTGGCCATCGCGCGGCTGGACGCCGGCGCGGCGAATTTCGCCGAACTGGCGCTGGAGCTGGGCTTCGCCGATGGCAGCGCGTTCCACAAGGCGTTCAAGAAGTGGACCGGCTCGACCCCCGGGCAGTACCGGACGCAGGTCGCGGCGGAAACCGCGTCGGCCGAGTCGTCAGGCGTCTTGTCCGAAACGCTCGGCCATCGATAGGGTGAATGCCCGCGCAGCGTCATCCGCCGTATGTCGCGAACGGTTCGGCGGGGCAGGCGGCCAGCACGGATTGTCCAAACCGCTCAGGCAGATTGAAGCCTTTCGACATTGCCCCGCGTCGGCCATGGCGTGAAGATTCCGGCTACTCCATACAAAAACAAGCCGAGGAGTCCTGCAATGCGCGACTACGCCACCACTGCCGCCGGGTTCGACTTGCAGCGGACCGCCGCCGCCACGCTTTCCGGTACGCTCCAGGCGCTCAACGCCTGCGTCGAATGCTGCGACCGGCATGCCCTGCCGGGACGGATCGCGTTGTTCTGGGAGGGCAAGGATGGCAGTCGCGCCAGCTATACCTTCAGCGAGCTGAAAGCGCTCTCCGGACGTTTCGCCAATTTCCTCCAGGCCCAGGGCGTACGCCCGGGCGACTGCGTCGCCGGCCTGTTGCCGCGCACGCCCGAGCTTCTGGTCACCATCCTCGGCGCCTGGCGCCTGGGCGCGGTGTACCAGCCGCTGTTCACCGCCTTCGGCCCGAAGGCCATCGAACACCGCGTGGCGACCGCCGGCAGCAAGGTGCTGGTCACCGATGCGGCCAACCGCGACAAGCTCGACGAACTCGCCGATCCGCCTCTGGCCGTCACCGTCGGCGGACCGAAGGGGCAGGGCATCCGTCGCGGCGATTTCAGCTTCTGGGCCGAGCTGGAGCGCTATCCGGCCGAATTCGAACCGGTTCCGCGCAGCGGCGAGGATCCGTTCCTGATGATGTTCACCTCCGGCACCACCGGCCTGGCCAAACCGGTGCCGGTGCCGCTCAAGGCGATCCTCGCCTTCGTCGGCTACCTGCGCGAGGCGGTGGACCTGCGCCCCGAGGACGCCTTCTGGAACCTCGCCGATCCGGGCTGGGCCTACGGCCTCTACTACGCTGTCGCCGGTCCCCTCGCCATGGGCCATCCGACCACCTTCTACGAAGGGCCGTTCAGCGTGGAAAGCACCTGCCGGATCATCCGTGACTACGGCATCACCAACCTTGCCGGATCGCCCACCGCCTATCGCCTGCTGATGGCCGCCGGCGCGGCCGCGGAAACTGCGCTGAAGGGGCGCCTGCGCGCGGTCAGCAGCGCCGGCGAGCCGTTGACCCCGGAGGTGATCCGCTGGTTCGCCGACAGGCTCGGCACCACCATCCACGATCATTACGGGCAGACCGAGCTGGGCATGGTGCTGTGCAACCACCATGCCCTGGCGCATCCGGTGCGGGTCGGCGCCGCCGGATTCGCCTGTCCCGGGCACCGGGTAGTAGTGCTGGATGACGATCTCAACGAACTGCCGCCCGGCCAGCCAGGCATCCTCGCCCTCGACCGGCGGCGTTCGCCGCTGATGTGGTTTCCCGGCTACCAGGGCCTGGAAACCGCAGCCTTCGTCGGCGACTACTACCTGAGCGGCGATACCGTCGAACTCAACGAAGACGGCAGCATCAGCTTCGTCGGCCGCGCCGACGACGTCATTACCACCTCTGGCTACCGGGTCGGCCCGTTCGATGTGGAGAGCGCGCTGATCGAACACCCGGCAGTGATGGAGGCGGCGGTGATCGGCAAGCCCGACCCGGAGCGCACCGAACTGGTCAAGGCCTTCGTCGTGCTCTGCGCCGGCCACCGGCCGACGCCGGAACTGGCGGACGCATTGCAGCGATACGTGCGCCAGCGCCTGTCGGCGCACGCCTACCCGCGGGAGATCGAGTTCCTCGAGGAACTGCCGAAGACTCCCAGCGGCAAGATCCAGCGCTTTCTCCTGCGCAACCAGGAGATCGCCCGGCAACGCGAGGCGGCCCCACGGGCGGCCGCCGCGAACTGATTCAGCAGGAGAAAACGACGTGCGTATCGAAAATCGAGTGTTCCTGGTTACCGGCGGCAGCTCCGGCCTCGGCGCCGCCACCGCGAAGATGCTGGTGGAGCAGGGTGGCAAGGTGGTGCTGGCCGACATCAACGCCGAGGCCGGCGCGGCCAAGGCCGCCGAGCTTGGCGCCCAGGCGCGCTTCGTCAGGGCCGACATCGCCAGCGAGGCCGACGGCCGCCAGGCCGTGGCCGCTGCACTGGAGGCCTTCGGCGGCCTCCATGGCCTGGCCAATTGCGCGGGCGTGGCGCCGGCCGAGAAGGTCCTCGGACGCAATGGCATCCATGCCCTGGAGAGTTTCCGCCGGGTCATCGACATCAACCTGGTGGGCAGTTTCAACATGCTGCGCCTGGCCGCCGAGGCCATGTCCCAGGGCCAGCCGGACGAGGGCGGCGAGCGCGGGGTGATCGTCAATACCGCCTCGGTGGCGGCGTTCGACGGGCAGATCGGCCAGGCCGCCTATTCCGCCTCGAAGAGCGGGGTGGTTGGCATGACCCTGCCCATCGCCCGCGAGCTGGCGCGCTTCGGCATCCGAGTGATGACCATCGCCCCGGGCATCTTCGAGACACCGATGATGGCCGGCATGCCCCAGGAGGTGCGCGACTCCCTCGGCGCCAGCGTGCCGTTCCCGCCGCGCCTGGGGCGTCCGGACGAATACGCCGCGCTGGTCCGGCAGATCATCGAGAACAGCATGCTCAACGGCGAAGTGATTCGCCTCGACGGCGCCATCCGCATGGCCGCCCGCTAATACAGGAGGAAGATCCCATGACCCGCGAAGATCCGATCGTCATCGTCAGCGCCGTCCGCACCCCGATGGGCGGCTTCCTCGGCGACTTCAAGGACGTCAACGCCGCTACCCTCGGCGCCGCGGCGGTGCGCGCCGCGGTGGAGCGGGCGCGCCTGCAAGCCGACGAAGTGGACGAGGCCGTGCTCGGCTGCGTGCTCGCCGCCGGCCAGGGCCAGGCGCCGGCGCGCCAGGCGGTGCTTGGCGCCGGGCTGGCGCGCGGCACGCCGTGCTCGACGCTGAACAAGATGTGCGGCTCGGGCATGAAGGCGCTGATGCTCGCCCACGACACGTTGCTCGCCGGCAGCGCCGGGGTCGCGCTGGCCGGGGGCATGGAAAGCATGTCCAACGCGCCCTACCTGCTGGAGCGCGCCCGTAGCGGCTACCGCATGGGCCACGGCAAGGTGCTCGACCACATGTTCCTCGACGGCCTCGAAGACGCCTACGACAAGGGCCGCCTGATGGGCACCTTCGCCGAGGACTGCGCCGAGGCCTACGGCTTCACCCGCGAAGCACAGGACGAGTTCGCCGTGGCCTCGCTGACCCGCGCGCAGCAAGCCATGCGCGACGGACGCTTCCAGGCCGAGATCGTGCCGCTGACGGTCACCGCCGGCAAGACCGAGCGCCTGGTGGATAGCGACGAGCAGCCGCCGAAGGCCCGGCTGGACAAGATCCCGACCCTGAAGCCGGCGTTCCGCGAAGGCGGCACGGTAACCGCGGCCAACTCCAGTTCGATTTCCGACGGTGCCGCCGCGCTGGTCCTGATGCGCCTTTCCGAGGCCGAGCGACGCGGGCTCGCGCCGTTGGCGGCGATCCGTGGGCATGCTTCGTTCGCCGACGCGCCGAACCTGTTCCCCACCGCGCCGGTCGGTGCGGTGAAGCGCCTGATGCAGCGTACCGGCTGGTCGCTGGGCGAGGTCGACCTGTTCGAGGTCAACGAAGCCTTCGCCGTGGTCGGCATGGCGGCGATGCGCGACCTCGACCTGTCCCACGAACGCCTCAACGTCCACGGCGGCGCCTGTGCGCTGGGCCACCCGATCGGCGCATCCGGCGCACGGATCGTCGTGACCCTGCTCAACGCCCTGCAGCAGTACGACCTGGAACGCGGCGTGGCGGCGGTCTGCATCGGCGGCGGCGAGGCGACCGCGATCGCCGTCGAGCGCTTGCACTGATGCAGGCAGTGAAGAAGAGGAACCCGCGATGATTCCCTGCGAAGAAGAGATCCAGATCCGTGACATGGCGCGGCAGTTCGCCCAGGAACGGCTGAAACCGTTCGCCGCCGACTGGGACCGCGAGCACCGTTTCCCGGCCGAGGCGATCCGCGAGATGGCCGACCTCGGCTTCCTCGGCATGCTGGTGCCCGAGGAATGGGGCGGCGCGCAGACCGGGCACCTGGCCTACGCCATGGCCCTCGAGGAGATCGCCGCTGGCGACGGCGCCTGCTCGACCATCATGAGCGTGCACAACTCGGTCGGCTGCATGCCGATCCACAAGTTCGGCAGCGCCGAGCAGAAGGAGCGCTTCCTCCGTCCGCTGGCCCAGGGTTCGATGCTCGGCGCCTTCGCCCTGACCGAGCCGCAGGCCGGTTCCGACGCGAGCTTCCTGAAGACCCGCGCCCGCCGCGACGGTGACCACTACGTGCTGAACGGTGCCAAGCAGTTCATCACTTCGGGCAGCCACGCGGGGATGGTGATCGTCTTCGCGGTCACCGATCCGGATGCCGGAAAGCGCGGCATCAGCGCGTTCATCGTGCCCACCGACACGCCCGGCTACGAGGTGGTGCGGATCGAGGACAAGCTCGGCCAGCACGCCTCGGACACCTGCCAGCTGGCCTTCAACGACCTGCGTATCCCGGCCACGCTGCGCCTGGGCGAGGAGGGCGAGGGCTACCGCATCGCCCTGGCCAACCTCGAAGGCGGCCGCATCGGCATCGCCGCCCAGGCGGTCGGCATGGCGCGCGCGGCGTTCGAGGCGGCGCGCGACTACGCCCATGAGCGGGAAACCTTCGGCAAGCCGATCATCGAGCACCAGGCGGTGGCCTTCCGCCTGGCCGACATGGCCACCCGCATCGCCGTGGCGCGGCAGATGGTCCACCACGCCGCCAGCCTGCGCGAAGCCGGCCTGCCGTGCCTGACCGAAGCCTCGATGGCCAAGCTGTTCGCCTCGGAGATGGCCGAGGAAGTCTGCTCCGCGGCGATCCAGACCCTCGGTGGCTATGGCTACCTCAAGGACTTCCCGGTGGAACGCATCTATCGGGACGTGCGGGTCTGCCAGATCTACGAGGGCACCAGCGACGTGCAGCGCCTGGTGATCGCGCGCAGCCTGTAGCGGCGACTATCCGTCGTTTCCGCAACGGCGCCTTCTCCCTTCAGGGAGAGGGCGCACTGAGGCACCTCGGAAGCAAATGCCCGAGCCTCGTTCGCCCTACGCCCCTTGGCAGGCGCTCACGCCGGCTGCGCCGCCTTGTTCTCGCGCGCGGTGACCTGCTGGCACAGCTCGATGATCTGTTCGCGCATCCAGCGGTTGGCCGGGTCCTGGTCGGTGCTCTCGTGCCAGTACAGGTGGGTTTCCAGTTTCGGCACGTCGCTCACCGGCAGCACCGCGTAGTGCAGGTCGTGGTGACGGGCGAAGCGTTCCGGCACGGTCATCGCCATGTCGGTCTGCTGGACCACCGTGGAGGCCATCAGGTAGTGCTGCGAGCGCAGCGCGATCTTGCGCTGGATGCCCATCTTGCCCAGCGCCAGGTCGATGTAGCCGAGGCCGCTGCGGCGGCTGGAAATATGGATGTGGGTCAGGCCCAGGTAATCGTCCAGGGCCAGCTTCGGCTTGCCCGCCAGTGGGTGGCCGCGGCGCATGGCGCAGACGTAGCGGTCCTCCATCAGCTTGACGTGGCGCACCTGGGGATCGGTGTTCAGCGGCGCGTCGACGGCGAAGTCGAGGCGGCCGGCGGCGAGTTCCTTGGTGGTTTCGCGGCGCTTGGCGAGGAAGCTCTCGATATGCACGTTCGGCGCCAGGCGGCGCAAGCGCTGGAACAGCGGGGGGAGGATGACCGCTTCGGTGAGGTCGGTCATGCTGATGCGGTAGGTCTTGTTCGCCTGCTGCGGATCGAAGCTGCGGCTCTCCTGCACCGAAACCCGCAGCAACTGCAGCGCGTTGCGCACCGGGCCGATGATGTTCTGCGCCATCGGGGTCGGCACCATGCCCTGGGCGGTGCGCACGAACAGCGGGTCGTTGAAGGTCTCGCGCAGGCGGGAAAGGGCGTTGGATACGGCTGGCTGGGTGATGCCGACGATCTGCCCGGCGCGGGTCAGGTTGGCTTCGGTATAGATCGCATCGAACACGATGAACAGGTTCAGGTCGACTTTGTTCAGGTTCATGGCACTGGCTCCGCGACTTTTCTTGTTATTGGGGGCTTGGATGACCCCCATATGGATCATGAATGTTCATGGACGGAAAAAATAGACTGGGCAAATCTTAAGCCCTGTTCCGGCATCGTTACCAGCGCCTTTGTCCGATGCCTCGCCTGCCAACCCGTCAGAAGGTATCCCCCATGGATTTCGCCTATTCCCCCAAGGTCCAGGAGCTGCGTGAACGCGTCAGCGCGTTCATGGAAGCGCATGTCTATCCCGCCGAAGCCGTGTTCGAGCGCCAGGTCGCCGAGGGCGACCGCTGGCAGCCGACGGCGATCATGGAAGAGCTGAAGGCCAAGGCCAAGGCCGAAGGGCTGTGGAACCTGTTCCTGCCCGAGTCCGAGTACGGTGCCGGGCTGGCCAACCACGAATATGCGCCGCTGGCGGAAATCATGGGCCGTTCGCTGATCGGGCCGGAACCCTTCAACTGCGCCGCGCCGGATACCGGCAACATGGAGGTGCTGGTGCGCTACGGCAGCGAGGAGCAGAAGCGCACCTGGCTGGAACCGCTGCTGAGCGGCGAGATCCGCTCGGCCTTCGCCATGACCGAACCGGGCGTGGCCTCGTCCGACGCCACCAATATGGAGGCGCGCGCCGAGCGCCAGGGCGACGACTGGGTGATCAACGGGCGCAAGTGGTGGACTTCCGGCGCCTGCGATCCGCGCTGCAAGATCCTGATCTTCATGGGCCTGACCAACCCGGACGCGCCGCGCCACCAGCAGCACTCGATGATCCTGGTACCGGTCGACACCCCCGGGGTGAAGATCCTCCGCCCGCTGCCGGTGTTCGGCTACGACGACGCGCCGCATGGCCATGCCGAAGTGCTGTTCGAGAACGTGCGGGTGCCCTACGAGAACGTCATCCTCGGCGAGGGCCGCGGTTTCGAGATCGCCCAGGGGCGCCTCGGCCCGGGCCGCATCCACCACTGCATGCGCTCCATCGGCATGGCCGAACGCGCCCTCGAACTGATGTGCAAGCGCGCGGTCAGCCGTACCGCGTTCGGCAAGCCGCTGGCGCGCCTGGGCGGCAACATCGACCACATCGCCGACTCGCGGATGGAGATCAACATGGCGCGCCTGCTGACCCTGCAGGCCGCCTACATGATGGATACCGTGGGCAACAAGATCGCCCAGAGCGAAATCGCCCAGATCAAGGTGGTGGCGCCCAACGTGGCGTTGAAGGTGATCGACCGGGCGATCCAGATGCATGGTGGCGCCGGGGTTTCCAACGACTTCCCGCTGGCCTACTGGTACGCCATGCAGCGCACCCTGCGCCTGGCCGACGGTCCGGACGAGGTGCACCGCGCGGCGATCGGCAAGTTCGAGCTGGGCAAGTACGTGCCCAGGGAGATGCTGCGCAGCAGCCGCTGACGGCTGTGGTATAGGGGAAAGGCCCGCGGATGCGGGCCTTTTTCATTCCGGGGACTCCGCCCCTTTTTCCTCGGCGTTGCGTTCCAGCTGCCACGCGCGACGGCTGTGCAGCAGGGCGGCGAACTCGCGGGCCGCCCGCTCGTTGCGGAAGCAGATCCCGCGCGTGCCGAGGCGGACCCGCCAGAAAGGTTCAGCGTGGGTGTCCAGACGTTCGATCCAGAGCGTGTTCGGCATTCGGTTCGGCCTTGTCCTCGACGGTGGCTTTCGGTGTGCGGGTCTTCAGCAGGGAGAGCAGGATGCCGCCCGCCAGCAGGCCGAAGGTTACGCCAAGCGAGAGGCCGGCGGGAATCTTGCCGATCACACCGTGGAGCATGATCTTCGCACCGATGAACACCAGCACCAGGGCCAGGGCGTATTTCAGGTAGACGAAGCGGTGGATCATCGCCGCCAGCGAGAAGTACAGGGCGCGCAGGCCGAGGATGGCGAAGATGTTCGAGGTGTAGACGATGAACGGGTCCTGGGTGATGGCGAAGATCGCCGGCACGCTGTCCACCGCGAACACCAGGTCGGCCAGCTCGATCAGCACCAGGGCGAAGAACAGCGGGGTGGCGTAGCGCACCAGCTTGCCGCTGGCGTCCGGCAGGCGGACGAAGAAGTGATGCTCGTGCAGTTCCTTGGTCACCCGCATGTGCTTGCGCAGGAAGCGCAGCACCGGGTTGTGCTCCAGGTCGGGTTCTTCCTCGTGCTTGTTGAACAGCATCTTCACGCCGCTGAACAGCAGGAAGGCGCCGAACACGTACATGATCCAGTCGAATTCCTTCACCAGCGCGGCGCCCAGGCCGATCATGATCGCCCGCAGGACGATGGCGCCGAGGATGCCCCAGAACAGCACCTGGTGCTGGTAGCGGCGGGGGATGCCGAAGAAACTGAAGATCATCGCCATGACGAACACGTTGTCCATCGATAGCGACTGTTCGACCAGGAAGCCGGTGTAGTACTCCACCGCGCTGGTGGGGCCGAAGGCGTACCAGACCCAGCCGCCGAAGGCCAGGCCGCAGGCGAAGTAGCCGGCGGACAGCAGCAGGCTTTCGCGCACGCCGATTTCGTGGTGGTCGCGTTGCAGCACGCCGAGGTCGAGGACCAGGAGAACGATGACGATGGCCAGGAAGGCCAGCCAGAACCAGATAGCCGTACCGAGGAACGGTTCGGTGAGAAATGCATGCAGAGCTGCCATTGGGCCCCCTCGCTTCGAATTGTCGGATGGTCATGTGACTCCGACATGGCGGCAATTGCTTACCGTCAGAGGGGCCCGCAGTCACTCGAAAAAAATAAACCAGGCTCCGGGCGCCGGCAAAACGGCGAGGTTACAAAGTGCTACAGCGTTCAGTAGACCCAGACTTCCACCCGCCGGTTCTTCTGTCGGCCCAGTTCCTGGTCGTTGCTGGCGACCGGCAACTCGTCGCCGAAGCCGGCGATCTCGCGGAAACTCACGCCGCCGCGGGCCAGTTCGCGGCGCACGGCCATGGCGCGCAGGCGCGAAAGCAGGACCGAGCGCTCGGCGTCGGACTTGGGATCGCCGAAGCCCACCAGCACGGTGCGCTCCTGCAACTTCCGATTTTGCCGCAGGTAGTCCAGCAAACGCTGTACGTCGAGCAGTGCCTTGTTGTCGAGCAGCGCGCTGCCTTCCTGGAAGCGGAAGTTCACCGTCAGGCGCCGCGCCTGTTCCGCGAGCTTGCGGTATTCGGCGGGCATCTGCGGGCGCGGTGCGATCTGCACCGCCTGGATCTTCTGCGCGACGAAGCCGCTGCGGGTGACGATCGCCTGGCCGCGCGGGCCCTGGGCGAAACGTACCAGGGCCTGGGCCCAGGGGTTCTTCTCGCCGGGCTTCAGGTAGAGGAACAGGCGGCGCGACAGCGGATAGTCCTCGGTGGCGATCAGGCTTTCCTGGGGCGCCATCGGCAGCGATTCGCCGTCGGCGATGGCCAAGGCGCGGGCCCGGCCCACCGACGCGATGCCGACGAAGCCGATGGCGTGCGGATCGGCGCTCACCGCGGCCGCCAGCCGATCGTTGGATTCGAAGCGGCGGGCGTCGCTGGCCAGGCTTTTGCCGTGACTGGCCAGCACCAGTTCCTTGAAGGTGTCGTAGGTGCCGGACTGCTCGTCGCGAGCGTACAGGCGGATGGCGCCGCCCTTGCCGCCCAGTTCTTCCCAGGTACGCACCTCGCCGGCGAACACCGCCGCCAGTTGCGCGGTGTCCAGCGAGGCCAGCGGGTTGTCCGGATGCAGGATGATCGCCAGTCCGTCGATGGCGATCACCTGCTCGGCATATGGGCTGCGCAGGTCGCCGAAGCCGGCCAGGGCGCGAACTTCGCTGTCCTTGACGGGACGCGAGGCCGCGGCGAGTTCGGCGTGGCGTTCGAGGAGGGCGGCGAAGCCGGTGCTCGAACCGTGGGCGGATAGCTCCACCCTCACCAGGCGGCCGTCGCGGCTCTTGCCGAGCAGATGGAGTTCGTTTTCCCGTTCTCCGGGGGTACGGCGGATATCCTCCAGGCCTTCCTCTTCCATCAGGCCCTCGACCAGGGCCGGCAGGAGCTTCGCGCCGATGGTGTTGGAACCCTGGATGCGCAGCGCCGGCGTGTCGTCCGTGGGGATCGGCAAGGGGGCGGCGAATACCGACCAGGGGAAGGCGTAACAGAGGAATCCGAGGAAAACCAGGCTCAGGGTACGGCTCCAGAGGTCTTTGTCACTGGCGCGCTGGCGGTGTGGCATCGCGGGCATCGTCTTCTATGGGGGAAGGGATTTGCCGGCGAGATTAAGTCAGACGGGTGACGCTAAGGTTACAGCGTTGGGGAATCATGGCCCTGCGCCATTGTCTCGGTCAGGAAGTCGAGAAACACCCGGGTCTTGCCGGCCAGTTGGCGCGATGGATAGACCGCGTGGATCGCCGTCTCGTCGGCCTTCCAGTCAGCCAGCAATTCAACCAGGCGGCCTTCGGCCAGTTCCGCCTGTACGTACAGCCGTGGGATCAGGCTCAAGCCGAAGCCGGCGAGCAGGGCATCGCGCACCGCCAGGCTGGAGGACACCCGGTAACGGCCGGCGATAGGCACCGCTATGCACTCGCGGTCCTTGCGGAAGGTCCAGCGGTCGGCATGGCCAGAGAGGCTGAAGCGGATGCACTCGTGTTCGCGCAGGGCCTCCGGCCGCAGCGGCTGGCCATGCTGACTGAGGTAGGCCGGCGCCGCGCAGAGCACGTGCTCCAGGACCAGCAGCGGGCGGGCGACCAGGCCGGAGTCCGCAACCCGGTCGCTACCACGCAGGGCCAGGTCGATGCCTTCGGCGATCAGGTCCTGGCGGCCGTCCTGCAGGAGCAGTTCCAGGCGCAGGTCCGGATAACGCTGGAGAAAAGCCGGAATGGCCGGGGTCAGGCAAGTGAGGGCGAGGGTCAGCGGGGCGCTGACCCGCAGCAGGCCGCTGGGGCCCTGCTGCATCGAAGTGAGCGCGGCGTCGGCGGCCTCGAGGTCGTCGAGGATGCGCTCCAGGCGCTGCCGGTAGACTTCGCCGGCCTCGGTCAGGCTCATGCTGCGGGTGGTGCGATTGATCAGGCGCACCTTGAGGTGCGCTTCCAGCTCGGCGACGTTCTTGCTCACGGCGGCCGGCGAGAGATTCATCTGCCGGGCCGCGGCGGCGAAGCCGCCATTCGCGGCCACGGCGCGGAAGACCTTGAGGGCGGTGAGGTGATCCACGGGGATAATTCACTGTCAGTAATCAATGAATCAGGGATTAAACCATTATCAACCCGAGGTGTGCTGGCTAAAGTCTTGCCATAGTCCACGGTCCAAGAGGTGAATGACCATGCAACCCTTCGTCGTCGAACGTCTCGATCACATCGTCCTGCGGGTCCGCGACCTGGAACGCAGCATCGCGTTCTATCGCGATGTCCTCGGTTGCGTGGTGGTGAAGTGGCGCGACGACCTGGAGCTGGCCCATCTGCGCCTGGGCACGTCGATGCTCGATCTGGTCGCGGTGTCCGGGGCGCTCGGCCGGGAGGGCGGTGCGGCTCCGGGTGGGGAAGGGCGCAACGTCGACCATTTCTGCGTGCGCATCGAGCCGTTCGACGAGGCCGCGCTGGTCGCCCATCTCGAGGGGTTCGGCCTGGTCCCGCAGGTTCCCGCGGAAATCCGCTTCGGCGCCGAGGGCGACGGCTGGTCGCTGTACTTCTTAGACCCGGATGGCAATCGAGTGGAGCTGAAGGGGCCGCGGGTGGACAATCCTGCCTGAGGGAAAGGCCCCGCGCCGGATAGGGGGGCGGCGTCGGCGAGATCGCCCGGACCAGGTAGCGATCGCCTGAAGGCTCATCCGGGGGATGAGCCTTTTCCTTGGGCTGAGCCTCAGGCCAGTTCCAGCCAGATCGGGGCGTGATCGGAGGGCTTCTCCATGCCGCGCAGGTCGTAGTCGATGCCGGCGTCCTTGAAGCGCGACTGCAGCACCCGGCTGGCCAGGATCACATCGATGCGCAGGCCGCGCTTGGGGTTGTCCTCGAAGCCACGGCTGCGGTAGTCGAACCAGCTGAAGCGGTCGTTCACCTCCGGATTCAGGGCCCGGAAGCTGTCGACCAGGCCCCAGTTCTTCAAGGTAGCCAGCCATTCGCGCTCTTCCGGCAGGAAGCTGCACTTGCCGGTCTTCAGCCAGCGCTTGCGGTTTTCCTCGCCAATGCCGATGTCGCAGTCCTCCGGCGAGATATTGATGTCGCCCATCACCACCAGGGCCTGCTCGGGCTTGAAGCTGTTCTCCAGCAGCGACTGGAGATCGGCGTAGAAGCGCTGCTTGGCCGGGAACTTGGTCGGATGCTCGCGGTTCTCGCCTTGCGGGAAGTAACCGTTCATCACGGTGATCGGGTTGCCCTGGGCGTCGCTGAAGGTGCCCCAGATGAAGCGCCGCTGGGATTCCTCGCCGTCGCTCGGGAAGCCGCGATGCAGTTCCAGGGGCGCCTGGCGGGAGAGCAGGGCGACGCCGTAGTGGCCTTTCTGCCCGTGGTAGTGGACGTGGTAGCCGAGCGCCTCGATCTCGGCCTGGGGAAACTGGTCGTCGGCGACCTTGGTTTCCTGCAGCCCGATCACGTCGGGCTGGTGCCGCTCGATCAGCGCCGCCAACTGGTGCGGCCGGGCGCGCAGACCGTTGATATTGAAAGAGACGATTTTCATGGTGGGCGTCCTGGCAAAAACAGGAATGCTAGCCCAGCCGGGGGATGCCTGGCGACCCTGGAGGCGCTGTGCTAGTGTCCGCCGGGTACCCGATGGCTGTGTGGCTTGGCGCCTTGCCGGCCCTGTGGTCTGCCGCGGACGGGGATGGCCAGGCCATCCGCTCGACCAATCGCCGTGGCGAAGCGTGCGTGTCGCTGCGCCTGCGGCCGACAAGGAATGCGTTCCATGCCTGATCAGGTCTCCGATGTTCGTCTGCTCGACGACGGCTATAGCCGCGAAGTCCGCTCGCTTTTCTACCACGCCTACCGCCACGAACCGACCTTCGCCTACCTGATGGATGCGCAGCGCGCCGGCTACGACCAGCGCGTGCGTGCCTGCGTCCGGGAGATGGTCGAGCGCCATCTGGGCGAAGAGTTGCCGGCCATCGGCCTGTTCATCGACGATCGGCTGGTCGCGGCGGCCCTGATCACGCCGCCGCAGCGGCGCCTGGATATCACCGAGAGCTGGAGCTGGCGCCTGCGCATGCTGTTCAGCGTCGGCCTGGCCGCGACCCGGCGCTACCTGGATTACCACCGGGCGGTGCAGGCCTGCCTGCCGGTCGGCCCCCACCACCAGTTGCCGATGCTCGGCGTGCATCCCGAGTACCAGGGCAGGCAGATCGGCGAGCAGTTGCTGGCCGCCGTGCAGCGCTGGTGCGCCGAGGACTCCGCTTCGCAGGGGCTGGTCCTGGATACCGGCAATGCGCGCTACCTGGACTTCTACCAGCGGCACGGCTACCGCGAGATCGGCGAGGTGACGCTGGGAGCGGTGCGCGAGCACGTCCTCCTGCATCCTGGCGAGACGCCGGCGGCGACCTGAGCGTTCCCCCGGACGCGCGAGAAAAGCCATGCCTGTCAGGCGCTTGGCGTCATAAAACCCGAATGTCAGGAGGTGGTCGGCGGCGTCCGCGCAAATCTGGACGCGCGCCACCCGCCTGCGTAGCATCCGCGCCATGAGACTGACTCAAGGATTGTTCCGGTTCCCGCTGGCCGGGCTGCTGTGCCTGAGTACGGCCGCCTTCGCGGAGAGCCAGCTTAGCGTGCGCGTCACCCCCGCCAATGCCGCCCTGAAGGCCAATATCGAGGCCTATGTGGGTAGCCTCGGCGAGCGGGACGAGGCGGCGTTGCAACGTTTCCGCCGCAATGCCGAGGCGCAGGCGGAAAAGGCGGCCCAGGCGCTCGGCTACTTCCAGGCGCAGATCGACAGCGAGGTGAAGGACGGCAAGCCGCCGAAGCTCACGCTCAAGGTAGTGCCCGGCGAGCCCGTGCGCCTGCGCCAGGTGAATATCCAGGTGCTCGGCGAGGCCGCCAGCCTGGAGAGCTTCCGCTTGCCGTCGGGCAAGCAGCTGAAACCGGGCGCGAAGCTGAACCAGGGTGTCTACGAGGATGCCAAGCGGCTGATCCAGAACCAGGCCTCGCGCTACGGCTTCTTCCAGGGCCGCTTCAGCACCCAGCGCCTGAGCATCGATCCGCGCGCCGGCATCGCCGACATCGACCTGGTCTACGACAGCGGCCAGCGCTACACCTTCGGCAAGGTGAGCTTCGACGGCGACTCGATCATCGAGGAAGAACTGTTGCGCCGCATGGTGCCGTTCAAGGCCGGCCAACCCTATGACTCCGAACTGATCGCCGAACTCAACCAGAACCTGCAATCCAGCGGTTACTTCGAGGGCGTGCGGGTCGACGCCGCGCCGACCCAGGCGCAGGCCGACGGCGCGCGCCAGGCGATCCCGGTAGCGGTCCGGCTGGAGGCGCGCAAGCCCCGGACCATGGGCGTCGGCCTCGGTTTCTCGACCGACGTCGGGGCGCGCGCGAGGTTCAACTGGACCCGCCATTGGGTGAATGCCGAAGGACATAGCCTGGGATTCGAGTCGGAAATCTCCGCACCACGGCAGAACGTCGGCGCCTGGTACGAGATTCCCCTCGATCCGCCGCTCACCGACAAGCTGCGCTTCACCAGCGGCTACCAGTTCGAAGACCTGGTCGACACCGAGAGCAAGCTGCTGACCCTTGGCGGCGAATGGCACAGCAAGCGGCCCGATGGCTGGCAGCGGGTGGTTTCGCTGAACTGGATGCGCGAGGAGTACAAGCTGGGCGACGACTCCGGGCTGAGCAGCTTCCTGATGCCGGGGATCGGCTACTCGCTGCTGGAGACCGACAACAAGGTCGACCCCAGCCATGGCTACCGCCTGCAGTTCAACGTCAAGGGGGCGAAGGAAGGCCTGCTGGCCGACGCCGACGTCCTCCATGTCGACGCCATGGCCAAGGGCCTGACCAGCTTCGCCGGCGGCCATCGCCTGCTCGGCCGCCTGCAGGTAGGCGGAATCGCCACCAACGACTACAAGTCGATCCCGCCCTCGCTGCGCTTCTTCGCTGGCGGCGACCAGAGCGTGCGTGGCTACGACTACCGGACGCTGTCGCCGGAGAATTCCGATGGCGACAAGATCGGCGGCCGCTACATGATCGCCGGCAGCGTCGAGTATCAATATCCGCTGGCCGAGCGCTGGCGCCTGGCGACCTTCGTCGACCAGGGCAACGCCTTCAACTCGCTGGACTTCCCGTCGATCAAGACCGGGGTCGGCTTCGGCGTGCGCTGGGTCTCGCCGGTCGGCCCGTTGCGCCTCGACCTGGCCCATGCGCTCGACGACGACGGCGGTTTCCGCCTGCACTTCTCCATGGGGCCAGAACTGTGAAGGCGCTGAAGATCACCTTGCTGGCCATAGTCGGGCTGCTCCTCGCGCTGCTCCTGGGACTCGCTGCGCTGCTCGGCACCCAGACCGGCAGCGCCTGGCTGCTCGGCCGCGTGCCGGGCCTGCAGGTCAGCGGCTTCGAGGGTCGCCTCGGTGGCGCCTGGCAGGCACAGCGGCTGTCCTGGGCGCAGGACGGTACGCAACTGGTCGTCGAGCGGCCTGAACTGCGCTGGTCGCCGGCCTGCCTGGCGGGGCTGCGCCTGTGCCTGCAGCGGGTGGCCGCCGAACGGGTCGCGCTGGACCTGCCGCCGAGCGGCGACAGCGCCGACAGCGGGCCGATCAGCCTGCCGACGCTGAAACTGCCGCTGAGCATCGAACTCGGCGAAGTGGCGGTCGGCAGCTTCCTGCTCGACGGCAACCAGCAGGTCGCCGAACTCAAGCTGGCGGCCCATTGGCTGGCCGACGGCCTGCACATCGACTCGCTGACGGCGCGGGGCTTCGGCCTGGACCTGGCGCTCCAGGGGCGCTTGCAGCCGAGCGGCGACTGGCCCTTGCAGGCCGAAGCCACGCTCGGCCTGCCCGCTCCCGAAGACAAGCCGTGGAAGCTGGCCGTCCAGGTCGGCGGTGAACTGCAGAAGGCGCTGACCCTGAAAGGCCGCAGCAGCGGTTACCTGGACGGCAGCCTGGAAGGACAGTTGCAGGCGCTGGCGGAAAACCTGCCGGCACGATTGCTGATCCGCGCCGACGGTTTCAAGGGGGCGGCCGGACTACCGGACACCTTGACCCTGAATGCCATCCAGCTCGATGCCAGCGGCGATCTCAAGAGCGGTTACCTGATCCGCGGCGGCGCCAGCCTGCCGGGCGAGGGCGGGGCGGTGGCGTTGAGCCTGGACGGGCGGGTCGACGCCCAGGGCGCGGATATCCGCCAACTGCGCCTGGACGCTGGCGGCGAGCAGCGCCTGGAGCTGGTCGGACGCCTGGACTGGCGCGAAAGCCTGGCCGCCGACGCGACCCTGGACTGGAAGGATTTCCCCTGGCTGCGCCTGTATCCGCTGGCGGAGCCGCCGCCGGTGACGCTGAAGACCTTCAAGGCGGAAGTGCATTACCAGGACCAGCGCTACCTGGGCAATTTCAGCGCGGCGGCGAGCGGTCCGGCGGGCGACTTCACGCTGGCCAGCCCGGTGTCCGGCGACCTCGTCCAGCTCAACCTGCCGTCGCTGCAGCTCCGCGCCGGGCAAGGCCAGGCCGAGGGGAGGGTGACGTTGCGTTTCGACAATGGCGTGGCTTGGGATACCGCCCTGCAGCTCAGCGAACTGAACCCGGCTTACTGGGTCGCCGAGCTGCCGGGTTCACTGGCCGGTCCCTTGCGTAGCCAGGGAAGTGTTCGCGACGAGCGGCTGGCGTTGGGCGTGGATCTCGACGTCAAGGGCCGCCTGCGCGGCCAGCCGGCGCTATTCCAGGCGCGCGCCGAAGGCGAGGGGCAGCGCTGGACGCTGGGCAACCTCGACCTGCGCCTGGGGGATAACAAGGTTCAGGGCAGCGGGGCGCTCGACCAGCGCCTGCAAGGCCGCCTGGACATCGCCCTGAACCGTCTCGGCCAGCTTTGGCCGCAACTCTTCGGTCGCCTCGACGGACGCCTCGACCTGGCTGGCAGCCTCGCGGCGCCGCAAGGCAGGCTGAACCTCAAGGGACAGCAGATCGCCTACGCCGAGCAGCGCATCGCCGGCCTCGACCTGCAGGCGAACCTCGATGCCCGGCAGAACGGCACCCTGGCGCTGGTCGCTTCCGGCCTGCGCAGCGGCGAAACCGACCTCGGCCTGTTCAAGGCCAATGCCCGCGGCGACCAACGCCGCCAGCAACTGGAACTGGACCTGCAAGGTGCCTTGCTCAAGCTCGGCCTGGCCTTCGACGGGCAACTGGAGCGCGGCAACTGGCGCGGTCGCCTGGCGCGCGGCGAGTTGAGCAGTGGCGGCCAGGACTGGAAACTACAGCAGCCGGCGCGCCTGGAGCGGTTGGCCGACGGCAGGGTCAATTTCGGCGCACATTGCTGGGTATCCGGCGCCGCCAGCCTCTGCGGCGGCGAGCAGCGCCTGCTGCCCGAGCCGCGGCTGCGCTACACCCTGCGCGACTTCCCGCTGGACAGCCTGAAGCAATGGTTCCCCGAGGACTTCGCCTGGCAGGGCAAGCTGAACGGCGACCTGCAACTGGACGTTCCGGCCCGCGGCCCGAGCGGCGTGGTCAGCCTGGACGCCGGCAGCGGTACGCTGCGCCTGCGCGACCAGGGCCAGTGGGTCGACGTCGGCTACGACAGCCTGCGCCTGGAGAGCCGGTTGGCGCCCAACCGCGTCGATACCTCCCTCGACTTCCGCGGACCGAAGCTCGGCGAGTTGCGGGTGCAGGCGCAGATCGACCCGCGCCCGGCGAGCAAGCCGCTGAGCGGCGAGTTCAGCCTGGCCGGCCTCGACCTGTCGCTGGCGCGCCCGTTCGTGCCGATGGTGGAGAAACTGCAAGGCAGGCTGAACGGCAGCGGCCGGCTGTCCGGCGGCCTGCTGGCGCCGCGGGTCGACGGACGGGTGACGCTGAGCGACGGCAACATTGGCGGCGGCGAGCTGCCGACCAGCTTCGAGAACCTTTCCCTCGACGCTCGCATCGCTGGCGAAAGCCTGGAACTCGGCGGCGGCTGGCGCAGCGGCAGGTACGGCCAGGGCAGCCTGTCCGGCAACCTGAGCTGGGGCGAGGCGCTGAACGTCGCCCTGAACATCCGTGGCAACCGCCTGCCGGTGGTGGTCGATCCCTATGCGCAACTGGAGGTGGAACCGGACCTGAAGATCGGCATGGCCGGCCAGGAGCTGGCGATCTCCGGCAAGGTCCTGGTGCCGCGTGGCGACATCACCATCCGCCAGTTGCCGCCATCCACGGTCAAGGTCTCCGACGACGCGGTGATCGTCGGCTCCGAGCAGCCCGAGCAGCAGCCGCTGAAGATGAAGATGGACATCGATGTCGAGGTCGGCCAGGACAAGCTGGCGTTTTCCGGCTTCGGCCTCAGCGCCGAACTGGCCGGCCACCTGCACATCGGCGACAACCTGGATACCCGCGGCGAGCTGAACCTGAACAAGGGCCGCTATCGTGCCTACGGCCAGCGCCTGACGATCCGTAGGGCGCGGCTGTTCTTCGCCGGACCGATCGACCAGCCGTACCTGGATATCGAGGCGATCCGCCGGGTCGACGACGTGGTCGCCGGCCTGCGCCTGACCGGCAGCGCCGAGCAGCCGACCAGCGCGGTATTCTCCGAACCGGCGATGAGCCAGGAGCAGGCGTTGTCCTACCTGGTGCTGGGGCGGCCGATGAGCACCGGCGAAGACAGCAACATGCTCGGCGAGGCGGCCCTGGCCCTGGGCCTGGCCGGTAGCGCACCGCTCACCGGGGAAATCGCCAAGCAGCTCGGCATCCAGGACTTCCAGCTGGACACCGAGGGCACCGGCAACAGCACCAGCGTGGTCGCCAGCGGGAATATCACCGACAAGCTCAGCCTGCGCTATGGTGTTGGAGTGTTCGAACCGGCAAATACCATCGCCTTGCGCTACCAGTTGACCAAACGCCTCTATCTCGAAGCGGCGAGCGGCCTGGCCAGTTCGCTGGACCTGTTCTTCAAGCGCGATTTCTGACGGATGCGCTGATACGGACCATGCGTAACGCATAAAAGTGTGTCACTTTTAGCGGCGCATCGACGTCGTAGAATGGAGCGGGCGCCGACCGCCAGGTCGGTGCCCGAAGCAACTCGGCACAAGGACTGGCTGACATGATTTCCGTCTATCAACTCAAACCGCGCTTTCAGAATCTTCTTCGTCCCGGCGTGCAGCGCCTCTACCGGCGCGGCATCACTGCCAACCAGGTGACCCTGGCGGCCTGCCTGCTGTCGCTGCTGGTCGGCGCGCTGGTCGCCGGTTTCGCCAGCCATCTCTGGCTGTTCGCCCTCGTTCCGCTGTGGATGTTCCTGCGCATGGCGCTGAACGCGGTGGACGGCATGCTCGCCCGCGAGTTCGGCCAGAAATCCGACCTGGGCGCCTACCTCAACGAACTCACCGACGTGATCGCCGACAGCGGCCTGTACCTGCCGTTCGCCCTGTTGCCGGGAGTCAACCCGCTGTGGGTGGTGCTGGTGGTGCTGCTGGCGGTGATCAGCGAATATGCCGGCGCGCTGGGCACCATGGTCGGCGCTTCGCGCCGCTACGACGGCCCGATGGGCAAAAGCGACCGGGCGCTGTGTTTCGGCGTGATCGGCGCCGGGGTGGCCAGCGGCCTTTTGCCGCTGGCCTGGATCGACTGGCTGATGTTGCTGATCGCGGCCCTGCTGTTGCTGACCATCGGCAACCGCGTGCGCCAGGGCCTGGCCGAGCTGGCCGCGAGTCGACGGGGCAGCGACGGCCAGGCCTGAGAGGGAACGGGCGAACGCCATGGAGGTGGGCGCCCGCAGGAAGCAACCCCGCCGGGATCCCGGCCGGGGCAACGACATAGGGACATCACATGCGCGACGTACAGGAACTGCGTTTCACCACCCACGACGGGGTAGAGCTCTTCTACCGCCACTGGCCGGCCAGCCGCCCGGCGCCGGACGGCACGCGCCAGGCGGTGCTGCTGTTCCACCGCGGCCATGAGCACTCCGGGCGGATCGCCCACCTGGTCGACGAACTCGACCTGCCGGAACACGACTTCTTCGCCTGGGACGCCCGTGGCCACGGCCTCTCGCCAGGCGCCCGCGGCGACAGCCCGAGCTTTGCCACCAGCGTGCGCGACGTACAGACCTTCGTCGACCATATCCAGGCCGTCCACGGTATCGCCGAAGAGCGGATGGCGGTGGTGGCGCAGAGCGTCGGCGCGGTGCTGGTTTCCACCTGGGCCCACGACTACGCGCCGAAGGTGCGCGCACTGGTGCTGGCTTCGCCGGCGTTCCAGGTCAAGCTCTATGTGCCGTTCGCCCGCAGCGGGCTGAAACTGATGCGCCTGTGGCGCGGCAATTTCTTCGTCAACAGCTATGTCAAGGCACGCTTCCTCAGTCACGACCCGGAGCGGATCGCCTCCTACGACAGCGACCCGCTGATCGCCAAGGCGATCTCGGTGAACGTCCTGCTCGGCCTCTACGAAGCTGCCGAGCGGGTGGTAGCGGACGCACAGGCGATCCAGATTCCCACCCAACTGCTGATTTCCGGGGCCGACTTCGTCGTCCATCGTGCGCCGCAGGAGCGCTTCTTCGAGCGTCTCGGCAGCCTGCGCAAGGAAAAGCACATCCTGCCCGGCTTCTTCCACGACACCCTTGGCGAGCGCGATCGTCACCTGGCCGTCGGCCGTGCCCGGCGCTTCCTCCTCGAGGCATTCGCCACGGCACCTGAACGACCGAGCCTGCTCGATGCCGACCGCCTGGGCCATACCTGCGCCGAGGCCGAGGCGCTGGCCGCGCCGTTGCCGAAGAACTCGCCGCGCGATCTCTACTGGCGCGCCACCCGTGCCGGGCTGCGCCTGGGCAGCCTGTGGTCGGACGGGGTCAAGCTGGGCTTCGACACCGGCTTCGATTCCGGCAGCACCCTCGACTATGTCTACCGCAACCAGCCCAGCGGCAGCGGCCCGCTGGGTCGCCTGATCGACCGCAACTACCTGGACTCCATCGGCTGGCGCGGCATCCGCCAGCGCAAGCTGCACGCCGAGGAGCTGCTGCGCCTGGCCATGCAGCGGTTGCGCGAGGAGCAGCGCGAGGTGCGCATCGTCGACATCGCCGCCGGCCACGGCCGCTACATCCTCGAAGCCCTGCAAGGCGTCGAGCCGCTGCCGGAAAGCATCCTCCTGCGCGACTACAGCGAGATCAACGTGCGTGACGGCAGCGCCCTGATCGAAAGCAAGGGCCTCGCCGGCATCGCCCGCTTCGTCAAGGGCGATGCCTTCGATCGCGCCGACCTGGCGGCGCTGCAACCGAAGCCGAGCCTCGGGGTGGTTTCCGGGCTCTACGAGCTGTTCGCCGACAACCGCATGGTCGGCGACTCCCTCGCCGGCCTCGGCGAGGCGCTGGAGGAGGGCGGCTACCTGGTCTACACCGGACAGCCCTGGCACCCGCAGCTGGAACTGATCGCCCGCGCGCTGACCAGCCACCGCCAGGGCCAGGCCTGGGTGATGCGGCGCCGGACCCAGGCGGAAATGGACCAGCTGGTGGCCGCCGCCGGCTTCCGCAAGATCACCCAGCGGGTCGACCAGTGGGGCATCTTCAGCGTATCGCTGGCGCAGAAGGTCGCCCGCTGATGGCGCCGCGCGAGCCGGGGGTACTGAAGCGGGCGGTGCTCTGGCTGCTGTTCCTCGGCCCGTTCTTCTTCGCCAGCTATGGCCTGGCCAACTGGTTGACCAGCCAGCGCGGCGACGTCGGCAGCCTGGTCTTCGACTGGGAACGCGGGATGCCGCTGTGGCCCTGGACCATCCTGCCGTACTGGTCGATCGACCTGCTCTACGGCCTGTCGCTGTTGTTGCCGCGGGACAAGCGCGAGCTGGACACCCACTGCCTGCGCCTGCTCAGCACCCAGGTGCTGTCGGTGACCTGCTTCCTGCTGTTCCCCCTGCGCTTCACCTTCGAACGGCCGGAACTGGGCGGCGTGTTCGGCTGGCTGTTCGACGTGCTGATGGGGTTCGACAAACCGTACAACCAGGCACCGTCGCTGCACATCGCCCTGCTGGTAGTGCTCTGGGTCTGCTACGCGCGCTACGCCAGCGGCGCCTGGCGCTGGCTGCTGCATGGCTGGTTCGCGCTGATCGGGCTGTCGGTGCTGACCACCTGGCAGCACCATTTCATCGACGTGCCCACCGGCGCGCTGGCCGGTTGGCTGTGCGTCTGGCTGTGGCCGCAGGCGCAGCCCGCGCCGTTCGCCCGCGCCAGTCTGAGCCGCGACCGGCAACGGCGGCGGCTGGCCGCTCGCTACGGCCTCGGCGCGCTGGCCTGCGCCGCCGTCGCCTTTGCCGTCGGCGGTGCGGCGTTGTGGCTGTGCTGGCCGGCGCTGGCGCTGGCGCTGGTGGCGCTGAACTACCTGCTGTTCGGCGCCGCCGGCTTCCAGAAGGGCAGCACTGGCCGCCTGAGCGCCGCCGCGCGCTGGCTGCTGGCGCCATATCTGCTTGCCGCGCGGATCAACGCCTGGCTCTGGACCCGTCGCCGGCCGCAGCCGGACGAGGTGCTGCCGGGCCTCTGGTTGGGGCGCCTGCCGTCGTCCGCGGAACTGGCCGACGGCCGCTTCCGCGCATTGCTCGACGCTACCGCCGAACTTTCCTGCGAGCCGCAGGGGCTGGCCTATCGCAGCCTGCCGTTGCTCGACCTGGTCGCGCCGGACGTCGAGGACTGCCGGCGCGCCGCGGTGCTGATCGACGAACTGCTGGCGCAAGGGCCGCTGCTGGTGGCCTGTGCCCTGGGCTATTCGCGCAGCGCCACGCTGGTCGCCGCCTGGCTGCTGCTCAGCGGCCGCGCGGCGGACGTCGAGTCGGCCGTGGCCGTGTTACGTCGGGCGCGACCGCAAGTGCTGCTGGGCGAGGCCCAGCGGCGGACCCTCGCGGCGCTGAGCGGGAGCGTGCCGGAGCCATCGGCGGAACTGGGCGAGGTGCGCCATGCCTGAGCAAACCCTGGCCCTGGTGGCGGCCCTGCTGCGCCGTGGCCGCGAGCTTGACCGGCTGTCCGCCGCACTGACCCTGCTGGCCATCGGGCTGGGCCTGTACCAGGCCGTGCAGGGCATCGGCTGGCGCTATTTCGCTGCGGCGATGCTGGCGATCGCCATGCTCGGCCTGTGGCAGAAGTACTGGGCGCTGCGAGTGGCCCTGGACGCCGAACTGTTCGAACGTTTCAGCCGCGTCGGCGACAGGCTGGAAGCGCAGACCCAAGACCTGGACCGGGCCCTGGCCGATCTCGGCCTGGCCCGAGCGGACGCCGCAGGGCGCACCTGGAACCAGCGCAGCCGCGGCGCCCTGCGCCTGCTACGCTGGCAGGCGCTGGCCTGTGGCGCCCAGTTCCTGCTGGCCTTGTCGTGCCTGTTGTCGATCCCTCTATTCAACGCTCAAACCTGAAGAGTCTTCCCATGCTCGAATCAGTCGTCGCCTATGGCATCATCGCCGGCGCCCGCGCCATCACCGGCTTGCGCAGCCTCTGGCTGGGCACCACGCCGATCCCCAAGCAACGCATCTATTACGCCAACCACAGCAGCCATGGCGACTTCGTCCTGCTCTGGGCCTCGCTGCCGCCGGAGGTGCGGCGGCGTACCCGGCCGGTGGCGGGCGCCGACTACTGGAACAAGGCCGGCCTGCGCAGCTACGTGATCAACAAGGTGTTCAACGGCGTGCTGGTCGACCGCCAGCGCAGCGAGGCCAATGCCAATCCGCTCGAACCCCTCGACCGCGCCCTGGACGGCGGCGATTCGCTGATCATCTTCCCCGAGGGCACCCGCAACCTGGACGACGAGGTCAAGCTGTTGCCATTCAAGAGCGGTATCTACCACCTGTCCCTGGCCCACCCGGACGTCGAGCTGGTGCCGGTCTGGCTGGCCAACCTCAACCGGGTCATGCCCAAGGGCCGCATGCTGCCGTTGCCGCTGCTCTGCACCCTGAGCTTCGGCAAGCCGCTGGTCGCCACGGCGGAAGAAGGCAAGGAGGCGTTCCTCGAACGAGCGCGCATGGCCCTGCTGGACCTGGCGCCGGAAGAGGAGGCCTGAGATGAACGAACAGACCTGGATGCTCTTCGGCGGGATCGGCGCGCTGCTGCTGCTCGCCTCGCTGGTCGGCTTCGTCCTCAAGTGGCGCGCCGGTCCCGGCCCGAACGCGGTGATCGACAACCTGAACGCACGGATCAACGCCTGGTGGGCGATGGTCCTGGTGATCGGTTTCGCCTTCTGGCTTGGCCAGGCGGCGGTGATCCTGCTGTTCTATGGCGTGTCGTTCTACGCCCTGCGCGAGTTCATCACCCTCACCCCGACCCGGCGCAGCGACTACCCGGCGCTGGTGGCGGCGTTCTACTTCGTGCTGCCGATGCAGTACCTGCTGATCTACATCGACTGGTACAGCATGTTCTCGATCTTCATCCCGGTGTACGTGTTCCTGCTGTTGCCGATCCTCGCCTCGCTGGGCGGCGACACCAAGCACTTCCTCGAACGCGCCTCGAAAGTGCAGTGGGGCCTGATGCTGGCGGTGTTCTGTATCTCCTTCGTGCCGGCGCTGCTGACCCTCGACATCCCCGGCTTCGAGGGGCGCAACCTGCTGCTGATCGCCTACCTGGTGATCGTCGTGCAGCTCTCCGACGTGATGCAGTACATCTGCGGCAAGCTGTTCGGCAAGCGCAAGATCGCTCCCAACCTGTCGCCGTCGAAGACCGTCGAAGGCTTCGTCGGCGGCATCGCCCTGGCCACCGCCATCGGCGCCTCGCTGTGGTGGATCACCCCGTTCAACCTCTGGCAGGCGGCGCTGATCGCGCTGCTGATCAACCTGCTGGGCTTCTTCGGCGGCCTGGTGATGTCGGCGATCAAGCGCGACCGTGGGGTCAAGGACTGGGGGCACATGATCGAAGGCCACGGTGGCATGCTCGACCGCCTGGACTCGGTGTGCTTCGCCGCGCCGATCTTCTTCCACGTGGTGCGCTACTGGTGGACGCCCTGAGGTTCGCCTGGCGCCGAGGGGAGCGGGGCGGTTGCCGATGGCGGCCGCCCCCTCGTCGTTTTCCCGCCGTGTAGGCAGCCAGGAAATTGCGAGCGATAGAGACCCGTAGGGCGGATACCACCACAGGCGGTATCCGCCGAAACCCCGGATAAGCGGCGGATAACCGCAAGCGGTGATTCGCCCTACAACCAGGCTCCGGCATACGGGGACGTGACCGCAGCTTCACTGTCTCAGAGATTGACCAGGCGCATGCCTTCCTCGCTATAGCGACTGCCGGCGACCGCCTCGGCGGGGAAGATCGCATCCAGCTCGGCCAGTTCCGCCGCGCTCAGGCGCAATTCCGTCGCGGCGACGTTCTCCTCCAGGTAGCGCCGCTGCTTGGTGCCGGGAATCGGGATCAGGTCATCGCCCTGCGCCAGCACCCAGGCCAGCGCCAGTTGCGAGGGTTTCACGCCCTTGGCCGCGGCCAGTTCGCCGACCTTGTCCACCAGCTTCAGGTTCTTCGCGAAGTTCTCGCCCTGGAAGCGCGGGCTGAAACGACGGTAGTCGTCGGCGGCGAAGTCTTCCGGGCGCTTCAGGGTGCCGGTAAGGAAACCTCGGCCCAGCGGGCTGTAGGGGACGAAGGCGATGCCCAGGCGACGGCAGGCGGCGAGCACCCCGGTGTCCTCCGGATCGCGAGTCCACAGCGAGTACTCGCTCTGCAACGCGCTGATCGGGTGCACCCGGTGGGCACGCTCGAGGGTTTCCGCCGAGGCTTCGCTGAGACCGATGTGGCGGATCTTGCCGGCCTTCACCAGGTCGGCGAGGGCGCCGACGCTGTCCTCGATGGGTACCTGCGGGTCCATGCGGTGCTGATAGTACAGGTCCAGGCGGTCGGTACCGAGGCGCTTCAGGCTGCCTTCGATGGCGCGGCGGATGTACGCCGGGCTGCCGTCGACGCCGCGCGCCCGGGGATTGGCAGGGTCGCGGACGATGCCGAACTTGCTGGCCAGGAACACCTGCTCGCGTTTGCCGCGCAGGGCCTCGCCGAGCAGTTCCTCGTTACTGTGCGGGCCGTACATGTCGGCGGTATCGAAGAAGTTCAGCCCGAGTTCCACGGCGCGATGCAGGGTGGCGATGGCCTCCTGGCGGTCGCCGCCGGTGGTGTAGAAGTCGGTCATGCCCATGCAGCCGAGGCCGATGGCGGAGACGGATGGGCCGTTGTGGCCGAGTTGACGGGTTTTCATGTGTCGAGCCTCGCGGGAGGGAAGGAAAACGTCGTCATTCTTCGCTCTGCATTGGTCTGGATAAAGCCCATAATTACGGTTTTACCATTCGTATTTTCCAAATAATCGAGGGTGTCCGATGGATCGTTTCCAGGCCATGCAGGCCTTCACCCGCATCGTCGAGCTGGGCGCCTTCGGCAAGGCCGCGGACAGCCTGGAGCTGCCGCGCGCCAGCGTGACCCAGGCGATCCAGCAACTGGAGGCGCACCTTGGCGTGCAGTTGCTGCAGCGCACCACCCGCCAGGTCAGCCTGACCCTCGACGGGCAGGCCTACTACGAGCGTTGCGTGCGCCTGCTGGCGGACCTGGAGGAGGCGGAAAGCTGCTTTCCACGCGTCCTGAACAACCCGCGCGGGCGCTTGCGGGTCGACCTGCCGGGCGCACTGGGGCGGATGCGGGTGATTCCGTTCCTGCCGGAGTTCTGCGAGCGCTACCCGGAACTGGAGCTGCAGTTGAGCAGCAACGATCGCCTGGTCGACCTGCTGCGCGAGGGCGCGGACTGCGTGCTGCGGGTCGGCGAGCTGCACGATTCCAGCCTGGTCGGCCGGCACCTGGCCGACCTGCCGCAGGTGACCTGCGCCAGCGCCGCCTACCTGGAGCGTCATGGCCATCCGCGGCAGCTCGCCGAGCTCGGCGGGCACCTCGCGGTGAACTACCAGTCGCCTTCCAGCGGGCGTACCTTCGACTTCGAGTTCAGCGTCGACGGGCGTCTGCGCACGTTGCCGATGCGCAGCCGGGTCAGCGTCAACAACGCCGATGCCTACGTCGCCGCCTGCCGGGCCGGGCTCGGGCTGATCCAGGCGCCGCACTATCACGTCGCCGCCGGTCTGGCCGACGGTAGCCTCCGACAAGTGCTCGGAGAATGGTTGCCGCCACCGCTGCCGCTGCATGCCGTGTATCCCTCGCAGCGCCAGTTGTCGCCGCGGGTGAGGGTGTTCGTCGACTGGCTGGTGGAACTGTTCGGTCGCCAGGCGGCCGGCGAGACGCAATGAGACGCAGGCTTTCCGGGCGAAGATTTTTCTCGATTTCGCCGAGAGAACCTCGTTAGGATCGGCAGCCTTGGCCTGTCGAGCAGGGATGTTCGTCCGAGTTCCGGATGCCCGCTGCCGCCAGGCCGCATTCATTCGAACAAGAATAAGGATCGCTGATGGAAAGCTTGCAGAAGTGGGTGGTCGACCTGAACGGCGTGGTCTGGGGGCCGTTGATGCTGGTGCTGATTCTCGGCACCGGCCTGTACCTGATGCTGGGGTTGAAGTTCATGCCCCTGGTGCGCCTGGGAGTCGGCTTTCGCCTGCTCTGGCAGGGGCGTAGCAAGGATGACGAGAGCAGCGGCGAGATCAGCCCGTTCCAGGCGCTGATGACCTGCCTGGCGGCCACCGTCGGTACCGGCAACATCGCCGGGGTGGCCACGGCGATCTTCCTCGGCGGCCCGGGCGCGCTGTTCTGGATGTGGTGCACCGCGCTGGTGGGAATGGCCACCAAGTTCTCCGAAGTGGTGCTGGCGGTGCACTACCGCGAGAAGGATGAGCGCAACGAACACGTCGGCGGTCCGATGTATGCCATCAAGAACGGTCTGGGCAAGCGCTGGGCCTGGCTCGGCGCGGCCTTCGCGCTGTTCGGCGGGCTCGCCGGCTTCGGTATCGGCAACATGGTCCAGGTCAACAGCATGGCCGATGCCCTGGAGGTTTCCTTCGGCGTGCCCGACTGGGTCACCGGGGTCGCCACCATGCTCGTCACCGGGCTGGTGATCCTTGGCGGCATCCGCCGTATCGGCAAGGTCGCCGAAGCCCTGGTGCCCTTCATGTGCGTCGGCTACATCGTCGCCTCGGTGATCGTCCTGGTGGTCCATGCCGAGGCGATTCCCGGCGCGTTCCAACTGATCTTCACCCACGCCTTCACGCCGATCGCCGCCACCGGCGGCTTCGCCGGCGCAGCGGTGATGGCGGCAATCCGTTTCGGCGTCGCACGCGGGATCTTCTCCAACGAGGCCGGCCTCGGCACCGCCGGCATCGCCCAGGCCGCCGGCACGACCCATAGCGCGGTGCGTTCGGGCCTGATCGGTATGCTCGGCACCTTCATCGATACCCTGATCATCTGCAGCCTGACCGGCCTGGCGATCATCACCTCGGGCGTCTGGACCAGCGGCGCCAGCGGCGCGGCGCTGTCCTCGGCGGCGTTCGAGGCGGCGATGCCGGGCGTCGGCCACTACATCCTGTCGCTGGCCCTGGTGGTGTTCGCCTATACCACCATCCTCGGCTGGAGCTACTACGGCGAGCGCTGCTGGGAGTACCTGGCGGGCACCCGGGCGATCCTGCCGTTCCGGATCGTCTGGACCCTGGCGATTCCGTTCGGCGCCATGACCCAGCTGGACTTCGCCTGGCTGGTGGCGGATACCCTCAACGCGCTGATGGCGATTCCCAACCTGATCGCCTTGCTGCTGCTGAGTCCGGTGGTGTTCCGCCTGACCCGGGAGTATTTCGCCAAGGCCAGGAGTTGAGCCTCGGGGGACGGCGACGCTCAAACCCGAGGTTTTCGCTCGGGTAAAGCGTGCTAGCATCGTCGCCGGCCCCGAATGCTTCCGCCGCCGGCCACAGGGCCGGCGGCTTCTCACTGACTAGAAGGATCAACGCAATGGCTCAAGTGACTCTCAAGGGCAACCCGGTCAACGTCGATGGCCAGCTCCCGCAGAAAGGCGCCCAGGCTCCGGCCTTCAGCCTGGTCGGCGGCGACCTCGCCGACGTGACCCTGGAAAACTTCGCCGGCAAGCGCAAGGTGCTGAACATCTTCCCCAGCGTCGACACCCCGACCTGCGCCACCTCGGTGCGCAAGTTCAACGTCGAGGCCGGCAAGCTGGCCAACACCGTGGTGCTGTGCATCTCCGCCGACCTGCCGTTCGCGCAGAAGCGCTTCTGCGGCGCGGAAGGCCTGGAGAACGTAGTCAACCTGTCGACCCTGCGCGGTCGCGAGTTCCTCGAGAACTATGGCGTGGCCATCGCCAGCGGCCCGCTGGCCGGCCTGGCCGCGCGCGCCGTGGTGGTGCTCGACGAGCAGAACAAGGTGCTGCACAGCGAACTGGTCGGCGAAATCGCCGACGAGCCGAACTACGCGGCGGCCCTGGCGGCTCTCTGAGCCCCACGGCCAACCCGCTTCGTCCCATGACTGTCAGCCAGGCTGGCTGGTAACGGGCGAACCCGAATCCCTTGGCTGCTCGCCTCGGGCCATGAGCAGGGCGGATAATCGCGGCGCGGTCATCCGCCCTGCGTCGCAGAGACGCAGCGCTAGCGCATGGCGACCTGGTGGCGCCGGCTGACGCTGGCGAAGGCGCTCCGGAACGCCTGCATCTCTTCCTCGCTGCCTACCGTCACGCGGACCCAGTTGGGCCAGGAGGCCCACGGGCGGCCGACGTGCACCCGCTGTTTCTCCAGTTCGGCGATGACCAGCTCGGCGGGACGGCGCATATCCACCATGAAACAGTTGGACTGTGAGGCGGTGCAGCGGAAGCCCTGCTGGCGCAGCCAGGCGATGGTGCGCTCGCGGACCTCTGCGTTCTGCTGCTTGCGCCGTGGCACCAGGTCGTCGTCACGCAGGCTTTCCAGCCCGGCGTGGGCGGTTGGCGAGGGCACCACGTTGTGGCCGCCGAAGCGCTCCAGCCGCGCCAGCAGCTGCGGATGCCCGATGGCCAGGCCGAGCCGGGCGCCGGCCATCCCGTAGAGTTTCGAGAAGGTACGCAGGACCAGCACATCCTGGCGCTGGACGGCCAGGCCAACGACGCTGGGTGCGTCGGAAAAATGGATATACGCCTCGTCGACCAGCACCACGCTGCGCTCGGGCTTGCGTTCGATCGCCCTGACGATCCGCTCGTGCGGGGTGAGGGTGCCGGTCGGGTTGTTCGGGTTGCAGATATAGATCAGCCCGGCGTCGCGTTGCGCGGCGGCGAGCATGCGCTCGATGTCGTGGGCCGCCTCGGCGTCCAGCGGCACGGCAGCGACCTTCGCCCCTTGGGCCTGGGCGGCGCCAACCACGGAGTCGTAGGAGGGATCGGCGATGACCAGGCCGCGCTCCTTGCCGGTGAACGCCGCGACGGCGTATTGCAGCGGCTGGCGCGAGCCGCAGTAGGCGTGCACGCATTCGGCGGGGATGCCGTTCTGCTTGGCGAACAGGCCGACCAGGGCGTCCTGCGCGTCGTAGTCGTAGCGACCGCAGAGCGCGGCCGCCCGCTGCATGGCGGCCCTGGCCTTGGCGGAGGGGCCGTAGGGGCTTTCGTTGAAATCCAGGAAGGTCTCTTGCGGCTTGCCGGCGGCGCTTGTCGCGCCGCTCCCGGCGAAGGCTCGCGGGCTCAGCAGGATGCTGCTGGAGGCCAGGGCGGTCAGGGTCACGAACGAACGACGACTCAAAGCGGGCATAGCTTCACCTCCGTGTACCGAATGGGATATGCGTGCGGTGGGTTCCTCTCGGGCGTGTGTCACCAGAGTGGATAACGAGGAGGGAGTCGGTCCGTTTATGGTGGCGTGATAATGGCGCCGGAATATCGGCGGGGGATCTTCGGATTGCGCACCAGGCGCCCCCCGGCGGCTCGCCGCCCGGGAGCGCCGCGCGGGCTCAGAGCGTGAGGGTGAAGCGCCCGGTCAGCGCGCCCGGCAGGTGCGTCGAGTCGGTCTGGCGTTCGCCGTAGGTATTGCTGGACAGGCGCAGTTCGCGCTCGTGGCTGAGGTCTTCCAGGTGGGCGCCGAGGAAGCTGTACAGGCTGTCGTCGAAGCGCATGGTGCTGACCGGTGCCCGGATCTGGCCGTTCTCCACCCAGAAGGTGGCGAAGCGGGTCATTCCGGTCAGGCGCGCGGCGGGCATGTCCGAGTAGTTCAGGTACCACAGGTTGCCGATGTACAGGCCGGTATCCAGGGCCTCGAGGATGCGCGCCTGCTCCAGGCTGCCGCCGGCCATGTCCAGCGCCGTGGGCGCCTCGTTGGCGCCGGCGCCATTGGCTACCAGGCCGTATTCGCGGGCGCTGCGCGAACTCACCAGGCGTCCGCTCAGGCGGCCGTTGCCGACCAGTTCGACCTCGGCGCGCGGCGAGCCTTCCGCGCTGAATGCCGGGGAGGGCGAGGTGGCAGGGCGCTCGGCGAGGTTCAGCAGCGGGCTGAGCAGGGCGTCGCCGTTCTGCAGGCGTTGCAGGGGGCTTTCGCCGGTAGCCAGGGCGCGCGCGGAGAAACCGCCCCAGCAGAGCATCTGCATGACTTCCTCGAGCGCCGCCGGCGCCAGGTAGGCGCGATAGTCGCCGGGGCGCAACTGGCGCAGCGGCTTGCCCAGGTGGCCGAGCTGCTCCCGGGCCTGTTCGAAGCGCCGGGCGAAGGCTTCGTCGTCCCAGCGCTGGCCGGCGTAGTCGGCCTTCACCGCCTGGCCGTTGCCATGGAACAGGCTCCAGTCGAAGTTGAAGCTGCTGCCGGCATGCCAGCCGAAGGCGCCCCAGGAGTTGGCGAAGCCACGGAACAGCGGTCCGGCGGCATAGATGCCGACCAGGTCGAGGTCGCGCGCCCGGCGTTCGAGGCTGGCCAGCAGCGCGCCGCTGTCGGGCGCTGCGCCGAGGTCCTGGTTCTCTCGCTGCCAGGCCGAGGTGTCGAGCAGCAGATAGGGATCGGCGGGAATCCAGGCCAGGCTCTGGCGCAGTTGCCGAAGGCCTTCGACCAGACGCTGGCGGTCTTCTTCCGGCGCGCCGGAGAGCGTCAGGTCGAGGCTCGCCTGGCGTTCGTCGCGGATCAGCCGGAGCAGCGCGCTGGCCTGGCGCACCCGACCGGCCTGGCGCACCCGCGCCCGGTTGAAGCGGATGAACTCGGAGTCCTCGGCGCTGTACCAGAGGGTGAAGTCCTCGCCCTCGGCCAGGTGTCGGCGCAGGTCCTCGGCGAGGGCTTCGAAATGCTGTCTCTGGTGCATCAGGCGTCTCCCCCGAATACGTCCACATCGCTGAATACGCAGGCCGGCGAGGCGTGGCCGACACGGATCACCTGGTTCGGCTCGCCCTTGCCGCAGTAGGGGGTGCCGAGCACCTCGAAGGTGCCGGCGTCGCCCACCGCGCTGAGGTTGCGCCAGAACTGCGCGGAGATGCCCCGGTAGTTGGGGTTCTTCACCACGCCCTTGAGTTCGCCGTCCTCGATCAACTGGCCCCATTCGCAGCCGAACTGGAACTTGTTGCGTGCGTCGTCGATCGACCAGGAGCGGTTGTAGGACATCAGCACCCCGCGCTCGATACCGCCCACCAGCTGCGCGAAGCTCTTGTCGCCGGGCTCCAGGTTGAGATTGGCCATGCGGTCGATGGGCGCGCGGTTCCAACTGCTGGCGCGGCTGTTGGCGACGCCCTCCAGGCCGCTGCGGTGTTGCGACAGGGCGCCGCCGAGCGGGCGCAGCAGGCGGCCTTCGCGGATCAGGTATTCCTTGCGCGCGGGGCTGCCGTCGTCGTCCTGGCGGTAGCTGGCCAGCTCCTCGGGGATTTCCGGGTCGAAGCTGACGTTGAGCAGGCTGGAGCCGTACTGGTAGCGACCGAAGTCCTCGGTCTTGATGAAGCTGGTACCGGCGTAGTTGCGCTCGTCGCCGAGGATGCGATCCAGCTCCAGCGGGTGGCCGATCGACTCGTGGATCTGCAGGATCATCTGGTCCGGCATCAGCAGCAGGTCGCAACGGCCGCTCGGGGTGTTCGGCGCCGCCAGCAGTTGCAGGGCCTGGTCGGCGATGCGCGGCGCGGCGCCGACCAGGCCGAGGCGCTCGATCACTTCGGCGCCGCCCTGCTGGCCGGCATGGTGGCCGCCGAAACTGCGGGTCTGGCTGTCATGGCCGTCGTAGGCGGTGACGCTGGCGCCGGGATAGACGAAGCGCTGCTCGTGGTATTGCTCGGCGCCGGCGCTGTTCAGGTAGAGCTGTTCCTGGCGGCTGACTTCGAGGAATACGCTCCAGTTCACCAGGCGCTCGTCGCGCGGCACCTTGGCGGACTCCTCGGCGAGCAGTTCGTAGCACTCGGCGAGGGAGGGGAAAGGGGCGTCCTGGTTCGGCGAGCGATACTGCGAGCGGCCGCTTGCCGGCGGCAATCCGCGGACGTCGAACAGGGCGTGCCGGGCGATCCGCTCGGCTTGCCGCTCGGCCTGCTCCAGGGCGGCCTGCAGGCCGGCCGCGGAGAGATCGTTGGTGGCGGCGTAGGCTTCCACGCCGTTCAGCCGTACGCAGAGCATGGCGCCGCGGTCCTGGCTGAAGTGCGGCGGTTCGCTGACGTTGCGGCGCACCGAGAGGTACTCGCCGCTACGCTGGACGTAGCGCAAGGAGTGGAATTCGGCGCGGCTGCGGAGCGCCGCGAAGCGGTGTTTCAACGGGTCGATCATCTGTGCGTCCCTGGCCGATTGCGGAGTGGGCGAGTGCAGGACGCTCTATTTCAAGCCTTCGCCCGTAACGGAGCAAGCCGTTTGTTGTCATAGCCTGGTGCCAGGCTGCGGGTGGCTCGCCGAAGCATGCGGGCGGAATGCCTAACTATCGGTAAAGCAAGGGTAAATAGCGGGTAAAGAGGCTTTGCCTGGGCCCCCGCAATGCTTATCGTGCAGCCTGGAAAAAGCGCCTCCGTTCTAAGCCTGAAGAAGAACCATGACTCCAACGACCGGTAAATCCAAGTTCCGTACCCTGCGCCCGTGGCTGATCACCGCCCTGGCCTTCGCCGCCGTGATCGGCCTGGTGATGTGGCTGGCGGCGCCCGCCTCGGCACCGTCCTCCGACGGGCGACCCGGTCGCGGCGGCAAGCCGGGCGCCGCGCTGCCCAAGGCCAACGCGCTCACCGTCGGCGTGGCCAGGGTGGAGCAGGGCGACCTGGCGCTGCATTTCAACGCGCTTGGCACCGTCACCGCCTTCAACACGGTGAACGTCAAGCCGCGGGTCAACGGCGAGCTGGTCAAGGTGCTGTTCCAGGAGGGGCAGGAGGTCAAGGCCGGCGACCTGCTGGCGGTGGTCGACCCGCGTACCTACAAGGCGGCGCTGGCCCAGGCCGAGGGCACGCTGATGCAGAACCAGGCGCAACTGAAGAACGCCGAGATCGACCTGCAGCGCTACAAGGGGCTGTACGCCGAGGACTCGATCGCCAAGCAGACCCTGGATACCCAGGAAGCCCAGGTCCGCCAGTTGCAGGGCACCATCCGTACCAACCAGGGCCAGGTCGACGACGCCCGCCTCAACCTGACCTTCACCGAGGTCCGCGCACCGATTTCCGGGCGCCTCGGCCTGCGCCAGGTGGACATCGGCAACCTGGTCACCAGCGGCGATACCACGCCGCTGGTGGTGATCACCCAGGTCAAGCCGATCTCGGTGGTGTTCAGCCTGCCGCAGCAGCAGATCGGCACCGTCGTCGAGCAGATGAACGGCCCCGGCAAACTGACGGTCACCGCGCTGGACCGCAACCAGGACACGGTTCTCGCCGAAGGCACCCTGACCACCCTGGACAACCAGATCGACACCACCACCGGCACGGTCAAGCTCAAGGCGCGCTTCGAGAACGCCGACGGCAAGCTGTTCCCCAACCAGTTCGTCAACGTGCGCCTGCTGGCGCAGACCCTCAAGGGCGTGCTGACCATTCCGGCCAACGCCGTGCAGCGCGGCACCAACGGTATCTATGTGTACGTGGTCGGCGCCGACAACAAGGTCAGCCAGCGCAGCGTCGCCATCGGCACCAGCGAGAACGAGCGGGTGGTGGTGGAAAGCGGCCTGAAGGCCGGCGAGCAGGTGGTGGTGGAAGGCACCGACCGCCTGCGCGACGGTATGGAAGTGCGTGTCGCCGAGGCCTCCCCGCAGGTCCTCGAGGGCGAGCCGCAGAAACCGCAGACTGGCCGCCCCAGCGGCCTCCAGGGCGACTCGGTGGGTAGCGGGAGCGCTGAATGAACCCGTCCCGCCCGTTCATCCTGCGGCCGGTCGCGACCACCCTGCTGATGGTGGCGATCCTGCTCTCGGGCCTGATCGCCTACCGCTTCCTGCCGATCTCGGCGTTGCCGGAAGTGGACTACCCGACCATCCAGGTGGTCACCCTGTACCCCGGCGCCAGCCCGGAGATCATGACCTCGTCGATCACCGCGCCGCTGGAGAACCAGCTCGGGCAGATTCCGGGGCTCAACGAGATGTCTTCCAGCAGTTCCGGCGGCGCCTCGGTGATCACCCTGCAATTCAGCCTGCAGAGCAACCTCGATGTCGCCGAGCAGGAGGTCCAGGCGGCGATCAACGCCGCGCAGAGCCTGCTGCCCAACGACCTGCCGAACCAGCCGGTGTTCAGCAAGGTGAACCCGGCGGACGCGCCGATCCTGACCCTGGCGGTGATGTCCGACGGCATGCCGCTGCCGCAGATCCAGGACCTGGTGGATACCCGCCTGGCACAGAAGATCTCGCAGATCTCCGGGGTCGGCCTGGTCAGCATCAGCGGCGGCCAGCGCCCGGCGGTGCGGGTGCGCGCCAACCCGACGGCGCTGGCGGCGGCCGGGCTGAGCCTGGAGGACCTGCGCAGCACGGTGACCAGCAACAACCTCAACGGCCCCAAGGGCAGCTTCGACGGCCCGACCCGTGCCTCGACCCTGGACGCCAACGACCAGTTGCGCTCGGCCGACGCCTACCGCGACCTGATCATCGCCTACAAGAACGGCTCGCCGCTGCGCATCCGCGACGTCGCCAGCGTCGAGGACGACGCCGAGAACGTGCGCCTGGCCGCCTGGGCCAACAACCTGCCGGCGGTGGTGCTGAACATCCAGCGCCAGCCGGGGGCCAACGTGATCGAGGTGGTCGACCGGATCAAGGCGCTGCTGCCGCAGCTGCAATCGACCCTGCCGGGCAATCTCGACGTGCAGGTGCTGACCGACCGCACCACCACCATCCGCGCCTCGGTCAAGGACGTGCAGTTCGAGCTGGCGCTGGCGGTGGCGCTGGTGGTGATGGTCACCTTCCTGTTCCTGCGCAACGTCTACGCCACCCTGATTCCCAGCTTCGCCGTGCCGTTGTCGCTGATCGGCACCTTCGGCGTGATGTACCTGTCCGGCTTCTCGATCAACAACCTGACCCTGATGGCGCTGACCATCGCCACCGGCTTCGTGGTCGACGACGCGATCGTCATGGTGGAGAACATCGCCCGCTACCTGGAGCAGGGCGACTCGCCGCTGGAAGCGGCGCTCAAGGGCTCGAAGCAGATCGGCTTCACCATCATCTCGCTGACCTTCTCGCTGATCGCCGTGCTGATCCCGCTGCTGTTCATGGGCGACGTCGCCGGGCGGCTGTTCCGCGAGTTCGCCATCACCCTGGCGGTGGCGATCCTGATTTCCGGCTTCGTCTCCCTGACCCTTACGCCGATGCTCAGCGCCAAGCTGCTGCGCCACATCGACGAGGACCAGCAGGGCCGCTTCGCGCGCGCCGCGGGGCGGGTCATCGATGGCCTGATCGCACAATACGCCAAGGCCCTGCGGGTGGTCCTGCGGCACCAGCCGCTGACCCTGCTGGTGGCCATCGCCACCCTGGCGCTGACCGCGCTGCTCTACCTGGCCATGCCCAAGGGCTTCTTCCCGGTGCAGGACACCGGGGTGATCCAGGGCGTCGCCGAAGCGCCGCAGTCGATCTCCTTCCAGGCCATGTCCGAGCGCCAGCGCGCCCTTGCCGAGGTGGTGCTGAAGGACCCGGCGGTGGCCAGCCTGTCCTCCTACATCGGCGTCGACGGCAGCAACCCGACCCTCAACACCGGCCGCCTGCTGATCAACCTCAAGCCGCACAGCGAGCGCGACGTCACCGCCAGCGAAGTGATCCAGCGCCTGCAGCCCGAACTCGACCACCTGCCCGGGATCAAGCTGTACATGCAGCCGGTGCAGGACCTGACCATCGAGGACCGGGTCGCCCGCACCCAGTACCAGTTCACCTTGCAGGACGCCGACCCGGACGTGCTCGCCGAGTGGGTGCCGAAGCTGGTGGCGCGGCTGCAGGAGTTGCCGCAGCTCGCCGACGTCGCCAGCGACTGGCAGGACAAGGGCTTGCAGGCCTACCTGAACATCGACCGCGACACCGCCTCGCGCCTCGGCGTGAAGCTCTCCGACATCGACAGCGTGCTCTACAACGCCTTCGGCCAGCGGCTGATCTCGACCATCTTCACCCAGGCCACCCAGTACCGCGTGGTGCTGGAGGTGGCGCCGCAGTTCCAGCTCGGCCCGCAGGCCCTGGAGCAGCTCTACGTGCCGTCCAGCGACGGCACCCAGGTGCGCCTGTCGAGCCTGGCGAAGGTGGAGGAGCGGCATACCCTGCTGGCGATCAACCATATCGCCCAGTTCCCCTCGGCGACCCTGTCGTTCAACCTGGCCAAGGGTTACTCCCTGGGCGAGGCGGTCGAGGCGATCCGTGGCGTCGAGGCCAGCCTGGAGCTGCCGCTGAGCATGCAGGGCAGCTTCCGCGGCGCGGCGCTGGCCTTCGAGGCCTCGCTGTCGAACACGCTGCTGCTGATCCTCGCCTCGGTGGTGACCATGTACATCGTCCTGGGCATCCTCTACGAGAGCTTCATCCATCCGGTGACCATCCTCTCGACCCTGCCCTCGGCCGGGGTCGGCGCGCTGCTGGCGCTGATGCTGGCGGGGCAGGAGATCGGCATCGTGGCGATCATCGGCATCATCCTGCTGATCGGCATCGTCAAGAAGAACGCGATCATGATGATCGACTTCGCCCTCGACGCCGAGCGCAACGAAGGCAAGCCGCCCCATGAGGCGATCTACCAGGCCTGCCTGCTGCGCTTCCGGCCGATCCTGATGACCACCATGGCCGCGCTGCTCGGCGCGCTGCCGCTGATGCTCGCCGGCGGCGCCGGCGCCGAGCTGCGCCAGCCGCTGGGCATCACCATGGTCGGTGGCCTGCTGCTGAGCCAGGTCCTGACCCTGTTCACCACCCCGGTGATCTATCTCTACTTCGACCGCCTGGCCCGTCGCTGGGCGGCCTGGCGCAAGCAGCGCGGGCTGGACCTGAACACCGAGGCCGGGTTCGACGGGGACGCCGGGCGATGAGTCTGTCCACGCCCTTCATCCGCCGCCCGGTCGCCACCACGCTGCTGACCCTGGCGTTGCTGCTGGCCGGCACCCTGTCGTTCGGCCTGCTGCCGGTGGCGCCGCTGCCCAACGTCGATTTTCCGGCCATCGTGGTCAGCGCCAGCCTGCCGGGCGCCAGCCCGGAAACCATGGCCTCGTCGGTGGCCACGCCGCTGGAGCGCTCGCTGGGACGGATCGCCGGGATCAGCGAGATGACCTCCAGCAGTTCGCTGGGCTCGACCACCGTGGTGCTCGTGTTCGACCTGGAGAAGGACATCGACGGCGCCGCCCGCGAGGTGCAGGCGGCGATCAACGGCGCGATGAGCCTGCTGCCCAGCGGTATGCCGAACAATCCCAGCTACCGCAAGGCCAACCCCTCGGACATGCCGATCATGGTCCTCACCCTGACCTCGGAGACCCAGAGTCGCGGCGAGATGTACGACCTCGCCTCGACTGTGCTGGCGCCGAAGCTGTCGCAGGTGCAGGGGGTAGGGCAGGTGAGCATCGGCGGCAGCTCGCTGCCGGCGGTGCGGGTCGACCTCAACCCGGATGCCATGAGCCAGTACGGGCTGTCCCTGGACAGCGTGCGCACGGCCATCGCCGCGGCCAACAGCAACGGCCCCAAGGGCGCCGTCGAGAAGGACGACAAGCACTGGCAGGTGGACGCCAACGACCAGTTGCGCAAGGCCCGCGAGTACGAGCCGCTGGTGATCCACTACAACGCCGACAACGGCGCCGCGGTGCGCCTCGGCGACGTGGCCAAGGTCAGCGACTCGGTGGAGGACGTGCGCAACGCCGGCTTTTCCGACGACCTGCCGGCTGTGCTGCTAATCGTCACCCGCCAGCCCGGCGCCAACATCATCGAGGCCACCGACGCCATCCACGCGCAATTGCCGGTGTTGCAGGAACTGCTCGGGCCGCAGGTCAAGCTGAACGTGATGGACGATCGCAGCCCGTCGATCCGTGCGTCGCTGGAAGAGGCCGAGCTGACCCTGCTGATCTCGGTGGCGCTGGTGATCCTGGTGGTCTTCCTGTTCCTGCGCAACGGCCGCGCCACGCTGATCCCCAGCCTGGCGGTGCCGGTCTCGCTGATCGGCACCTTCGCGGTCATGTACCTGTGCGACTTCAGCCTGAACAACCTGTCGCTGATGGCGCTGATCATCGCCACCGGCTTCGTGGTGGATGACGCCATAGTGGTGGTGGAGAACATCGCCCGACGCATCGAGGAGGGCGATCCGCCGATCCAGGCGGCGATCACCGGCGCCCGCCAGGTCGGTTTCACCGTGCTGTCGATGACGCTCTCGCTGGTCGCGGTGTTCATCCCGCTGCTGCTCATGGGTGGCCTCACCGGACGGCTGTTCCGCGAGTTCGCGGTGACTCTCTCGGCGGCGATCCTGGTGTCCCTGGTGGTATCCCTGACCCTCACGCCGATGCTCTGCGCGCGTCTGCTGCGTCCGCTGAAACGGCCCGAAGGCGCTTCCCTGGCGCGGCGCAGCGATCGCTTCTTCGCCGCCTTCATGCTGCGCTACCGCGCCAGCCTGGGCTGGGCGCTGGAGCACTCGCGGCTGATGGTGGTGATCATGCTGGCCTGCATCGCCATGAACCTCTGGTTGTTCGTGGTGGTGCCCAAGGGCTTCCTCCCGCAGCAGGACTCCGGGCGCCTGCGCGGCTACGCGGTGGCCGACCAGAGCATCTCGTTCCAGTCCCTGAGCGCGAAGATGGGCGAGTACCGCAAGATCCTCTCTTCCGATCCGGCGGTGGAAAACGTAGTCGGCTTCATCGGTGGCGGCCGTTGGCAGTCGAGCAACACCGGTTCGTTCTTCGTCACTCTCAAGCCGATCGGCGAGCGCGACCCGGTGGAGAAGGTCCTCACCCGGCTGCGCGAGCGGATCGCCAAGGTGCCCGGCGCGGCGCTCTATCTCAACGCCGGCCAGGACGTGCGCCTGGGCGGCCGCGACAGCAACGCGCAGTACGAATTCACCCTGCGCAGCGACGACCTGACCCTGCTCCGCGAATGGGCGCCGAAGGTCGAGGCGGCGATGCGCAAGCTGCCGCAGCTGGTGGACGTCAACAGCGACTCCCAGGACAAGGGCGTGCAGACCCGCCTGGTGATCGACCGCGACCGCGCGGCGACCCTGGGGATCAACGTGGAAATGGTCGACGCGGTGCTCAACGACTCTTTCGGCCAGCGCCAGGTGTCGACCATCTTCAACCCGCTGAACCAGTACCGGGTGGTGATGGAGGTCGACCAGCAGTACCAGCAGAGCCCGGAGATCCTCCGCCAGGTCCAGGTGATCGGCAACGACGGCCAGCGCGTGCCGCTGTCCGCGTTCAGCCACTACGAACCGAGCCGGGCACCGCTGGAGGTCAACCACCAGGGCCAGTTCGCCGCCACCACGCTGTCCTTCAACCTGGCACCGGGCGCGCAGATCGGCCCGACCCGCGAGGCCATCATGCAGGCCCTGGAGCCGCTGCACATCCCGGTGGACGTGCAGACCAGCTTCGAGGGCAACGCCGGCGCGGTGCAGGACACGCAGAACCAGATGCCCTGGCTGATCCTCCTGGCGCTGCTGGCGGTGTACATCGTCCTCGGCATCCTCTACGAGAGCTACGTGCACCCGCTGACCATCCTCTCGACCCTGCCTTCGGCCGGGGTCGGCGCGCTGCTCGCGCTGATCCTCTGCCGCAGTGAGCTGAGCCTGATCGCGCTGATCGGCATCATCCTGCTGATCGGCATCGTCAAGAAGAACGCGATCATGATGATCGACTTCGCCCTGGAGGCCGAGCGCAACCACGGCCTGAGCCCGCGCGAGGCGATCCTCGAGGCCTGCATGATGCGCTTCCGGCCGATCATGATGACCACCCTGGCCGCCTTGCTCGGCGCCTTGCCGCTGATCTTCGGCATCGGCGGCGACGCCGCGCTGCGCCGGCCGCTGGGCATCACCATCGTCGGCGGGCTGATCGGCAGCCAGTTGCTGACCCTGTACACCACCCCGGTGGTCTACCTCTATCTCGACCGCCTGCGCCACTGGGTCAACCAGAAACGCGGCGTACGCACGGACGGTGCGCTGGAGACACCCCTATGAAACACACCCCCTCGTTGCTTGCCCTGGCCCTGGTCGCCGCCCTCGGCGGCTGCGCCATCGGCCCCGACTACCAGCGACCGGACCTGGCGGTGCCCGCCGAATTCAAGGAAGCCGAAGGCTGGCGCCGCGCCGAGCCGCGCGACGTGTTCCAGCGCGGCGCCTGGTGGGAGCTGTACGGCGACCAGACCCTGAACGACCTGCAGATGCACCTGGAACGTTCCAACCAGACCCTGGCCCAGTCGGTGGCGCAGTTCCGCCAGGCCGAGGCGCTGGTGCGCGGCGCGCGGGCGGCGTTCTTCCCGTCGATCACCGGCAACGCGGGCAAGACCCGCAGCGGCCAGGGCGGCGGCGATAGCACCGTGTTGCTGCCGGGAGGCTCGACGGTGAGCAGCGGCGGCTCTGGCGCGATCAGCACCAGCTACTCGACCAACCTCAGTGTCAGCTGGGAGGTCGACCTCTGGGGCAAGCTGCGCCGGCAACTGGAGGCCAACCAGGCGAGCCTGCATGCCAGCGCCGCCGACCTCGCCGCGGTGCGCCTCAGCCAGCAGTCGCAACTGGCGCAGAACTACCTGCAACTGCGGGTGATGGACGAACAGATCCGCCTGCTCAACGACACGGTGACGGCCTACGAGCGTTCGCTGAAGGTGGCCGAGAACAAATACCGCGCCGGCATCGTCACCAGGGCCGACGTGGCCCAGGCCCGCACCCAGCTGAAAAGCACCCAGGCCCAGGCCATCGACCTGAAGTACCAGCGTGCCCAGCTGGAGCACGCCATCGCCGTGCTGGTCGGCCTGCCGCCGGCGCAATTCAACCTGCCGCCGGTGGCGAGCGTGCCGAAGCTGCCGGACCTGCCGGCAGTGGTGCCGTCGCAATTGCTCGAACGACGGCCGGACATCGCCTCGGCGGAACGCAAGGTGATTTCCGCCAATGCCCAGATCGGCGTGGCCAAGGCCGCCTATTTCCCCGACCTCACCCTGAGCGCCGCCGGCGGCTACCGCAGCGGCAGCCTGAGCAACTGGATCAGCACGCCGAACCGCTTCTGGTCGATCGGCCCGCAGTTCGCCATGACCCTGTTCGACGGCGGCCTGATCGGCTCCCAGGTGGACCAGGCCGAGGCGACCTACGACCAGACCGTGGCGACCTACCGGCAGACCGTGCTCGACGGTTTCCGCGAGGTGGAGGACTACCTGGTGCAATTGAGCGTCCTCGACGAGGAGAGCGGGGTGCAGCGCGAAGCCCTGGAGTCGGCCCGCGAGGCACTGCGCCTGGCCGAGAACCAGTACAAGGCCGGCACCGTCGACTACACCGACGTGGTCACCAACCAGGCCACCGCGCTGAGCAACGAACGCACCGTGCTGACCCTGCTCGGCAGCCGCCTGACCGCCAGCGTCCAGTTGATCGCGGCAATGGGCGGCGGCTGGGACAGCGCCGATATCGAGCGGACCGACGAGCGGCTCGGCCGGGTCGAGGAGGGCCTGCCGCCTTCGCCCTGAGTTCTTCTCGCTGCCTGTTCCTGACGAATGCCTTTCCCCGCTATTGCGCTTGCATGACACACCGCCGTCCGCGTCTCGGCTAGAGTGCGGCGGCGGATGTGGAGGTGAATACGTGTCGGGGAAGTTTCCGGAAATGCCCTCGCGCCGAGGCTACTGGCTCGGCTGGTTGTGCCGCCTGGCCATGCTTGGCGGCGTCGCTGCGATGTTCTGGGCGCTGCTGCAATGCTTCGTCCTGCTGCACGGTGAACCGCCGCTCCAGCGCGCCCCGCTGCGGACGCCCTGGACCCTGCTGGCGCTCGGCCTGGCGCTGTTCCTCGCCGGTTTCTGCGGCGAGTACCGGCTGTGGCGGCGCCGCGCCGGTTGCTGAAACCGGCGTCAGGCAGCGCCCGTCGAAGGGAACAGCAGGCGCAGGTGGGTCTTCTGCTGCGGTACGCTTTCCGCTTCGGCGCGGCCGCCGTGGTAGGCCATGATCGATTGCACGATGGCCAGTCCCAGGCCGGTGCCGGCCTGGGCTCCAGTCTGGCGTCCGGCGCGGCGGTAGAAGCGCTCGAACAGGTGCGGCAGGTACTCCGGCGGGATGCCCGGACCGTCGTTGCTGACCCTCACCTCGGTGTGCCCCGCGCGTTCCCCGATCCGCACGTCGATGCGCCCGCCTTGCGGGGTGTGGCGCACGGCGTTGGACACCAGGTTGGAAATGGCGCGCTGGATCATCAGGTTGTCGCCGTGGGCGAAGCCGTTGCCGGACAGGCGCAGTTCGACGCCCTTGTCCTCGGCGACCATCTCGTACAGGTCGATGACCTTGGCCGCCTGCTCGTGCAGGGCGACGCAGCCGAACTGGGCCTGGATCGCCGGGTTGTCCACCTGCACCAGGAACAGCATGTCGGTGACGATCCGCGACAGCCGCTCCAGTTCCTCGGCATTGGACTCCAGGGCTTCGCGGTATGCCGCGCCGTCGCGATGCTGGCTGAGCAGCACCTGGTTGCGCACCAGCAGGTTGCAGATCGGCGCGCGCAGTTCGTGGGCCAGGTCGTCGGAGAACTGCGAGAGCTGGCGTACGCCATCCTCGAGGCGGCCGAGCATGTGGTTGAAGCTGCGGGCCAGGCTGTCCAGCTCGCGCGGCAGGTTCTGCTCGGGGATGCGGTAGGAGAGATCCTGCGGGCTGACTTGGGCGGCCACCCGGCGGAAGCGGTTCAACGGTTCGAGGCCGGCACGCACCACCCACCAGGCGGCCAGGGCGATCAATGGCAGGAGGAAGGGCAGGGCCAGCAGGGTGGCGCGGAGGAAACCGTCGAGCAGGCGCTCGTCGGCGTTGCGCTCGCTGCTCAGCAACACCTGTACCGGGGTGCCGTTCTTCATGCGCATGGAAGCGCCGATGCTCAGCAGGCGCTGGTCGTTGCCGGTGCTCCAGCTCTGGAACACCGGCTGGCGGGCATCCGCCTGCAAGCGGGCGAGAAGCGCGCGGTTGGCCGCGACGCTGGCCGCGGCCTGGTCGCCGAAGCTCATCAGCGGCTGGCCGCTGCGGCTGTCGAGAATGCTCAGGTGCAGGCCGCTGTGAGCCACCAGTTGGTCCTGCAGGGCATGCGCCTGTACGGCCGGGTCGCTGCGCAGGTCGAGATCATCTTCTAGGCTGTGGCGGATCTGCTCCAGCTTCAATTGCAGGTTTTCCCGCTCGCGGGCTTCCAGCTCGCGGCCGAGGTTCCAGTGCGCCATCGCGCCGAGCGCCAGGGCCAGCAGCGCGCCGAGGGCGCCGACCAGCAGGGCCAGGCGCAGCGACAGTCGGCCTGGTGGCGTCATCGGCGCGCTTCCAGGACGTAGCCGACGCCGCGAATGGTATGGATCAGCTTGAGGTCGAAGCCGTCGTCGATCTTCGCCCGCAGGCGGCAGATGGCGACTTCCACCACGTTGGAGTCGTTGTCGAAGTTCATGTCCCAGATCAGCGAGATGATCTGCGTCCGGGTGATGACGTCGCCGTTGCGCCGCATCAGCAGGTGCAGCAGGGCGAACTCCTTGGTCGTCAGGTTGATCCGCACCCGGCCGCGGAAGGCCCGGTGGCGGCTGGCGTCCAGCTCCAGGTCGGCGACCCGCAGGACGTCCTGCATCGGTGCCTGGTCGTGGCGGCGCAGCAGCGAGCGGACCCGCGCCAGCAGTTCGGGGAACTGGAACGGCTTGACCATGAAGTCGTCGGCGCCGAGATCGAGGCCGCGCACCTTGTCGGTCAGCCTGCCATGCCCGGTGAGCATCATCACCCGCGCGCTGCTGCGTTCGCGCAGGCGGCGGAGCAGGTCCCAGCCGTCGATGCCGGGCAGGTTGACGTCGAGGATCACCAGTTCGTAAGGGTGTTGCAAGGCCATGTGCAGGCCGTCGATGCCATCGTTGGCGCGGTCGACGATGTAGCCGCTTTCGGTCAGGCCCTGGTGCAGGTAGTCGGCAGTCTTGACTTCATCTTCGATAATAAGGATGCGCATGTTCGCCCCTATATAAAGTATGGATTCATTTGCAAGTAAATGTTTAAGTGCATTGCTATAAAGTTACATTGCGGGCGTTGCCTGGATAGAATCCTGGAAATGTAATTTCATATCGTTGCGCTGCTTCGATGATAATTATCGAATGACCGGGTAGTTCTCCCGGGAGTCCGCCTGAGAACTTTGGAAATGTCCGCGGCGCAAGCACCGCTGGGCGTGAGGGGCAATGCCTTTTGTAAGCGCATGTTGCTTTTGTCCCTATGTTTCATCCAACTATTGCCAGTCTCTTCGAAGGTTGCCGAAGTGTAACCGCTAATTGTCCGTGGAGAATATTCATTACCGACTTGTAATTCTTCCGTCACCTTGCCGATAAGCCCCGCTACCTAACATCTGCCGCATCCCGGAAGTGCAACTTCGAATATCGCCGGCGAGATATCGCCGATGAACGGTTGCGTGGTTCCGGGCCGGTAATGGATCGCCGTCGCCGACGACGATCAGCAGACGAGGAGCGGAACATGCCGATACTTCGGCCACTGGCCAGCGCGGGGAAACGCGCCTGCTGGCTACTGATGGGACTCTGCCTGGGCCTGCCGGCCCTGGCGAACGAAGCGCCGGTGAGTTTCAACGGCACTTCGATCAGCCTCGAGCAGGCGTTGGAGCGGGCCCTGCGGAGCAACCCCGAGCTGGCGGCGGTGGGGCGCGAGACCGAGATCGCCAGCGGCGCGCGGCAGCAGGCCGGGCTGATCCCCAACCCGGATCTGTCCTGGAGCGTCGAGGACACCCGCCAGGGCAATCGCCAGACCAGCGTCAGCATCGCCCAGCCGCTGGAGCTGGGCGGCAAGCGCGGTGCGCGGGTGGAGGTGGCGAAACGCGGCAGCGAGATCGCCTGGACCCAACTGGAAGTCCGTCGCGCCGAACTGCGCGCCCAGGTCCGCGGCGCCTACTACGCGGCGCTGACCGCGCAGGAGCGGGTGCGCCTGGCGAAGACCTCCCTGGACCTGGCCAGGCGCGCGCTGCAGGCCGCCGACCGACGGGTCAAGGCCGGCAGCATCTCCTCGGTGGAACGGGTTCGCGCCCAGGTCCTGGCGGACAACGCCCAGCTCGACCTGAGCCAGGCGGAGCTGGAGCAGCAGCGCACCTATGTGCAGCTGTCGAGCACCTGGGACGAGCCGCAGCCAGGCTTCGCCAGGGTCGGCGGCGCGCTCGACGCGGTGCCGGCGAGCATCACCCGTGGCGCCTTGCTGCGCCATCTCGACGAGTCGCCGACCCTGCGCCTGGCGGCCCAGGAGGTAGCGCGCGGCGAGGCCCAGGTCGACCTGGAGAAGCGCCAGCGCATCCCCAACCTGACGGTCAGCATCGGCAGCAAGTACGACCAGACCGCCCGCGACGGACGTGGCGAACGGGTCAACCTGATCGGCCTGTCGATGCCGCTGCCGCTGTTCGACCGCAACCAGGGCAACATCTACGCCGCCCAGAGCCGCGCCGACCAGGCCCGCGACCTGCAGCGCGCGACCCTGCTGCGCCTGCGCAGCGAAGCGGTACAGGCCTACGACCAGTTGCGCACCTCGGAACAGGAGCTGGCGCTGGTCCGTCGCGACCTGCTGCCCGGCGCACAGAGCGCGCTGGACTCGATGACCCGCGGCTTCGAGATGGGCAAGTTCAACTTCCTCGACGTGCTCGATGCCCAGCGCACCCTGGTCGGCGTCCGTGCCCAGTACGTGCGCGCGCTGGACGCCGCGGCGCAGGCGCGGGTGAGCATGGAGCGCCTGCTCGGTGAAGACATCGGCCACCTCGGCCAGTGAGATTTCCGGGGCGGGCCGCCGGCGCGCCCCCCGAACGGTTCGGGAGAACAGAATGGGCAAGAAGACGATTATCGCGGTGACCGCACTGGCACTGCTCGGCCTGGGCGGCGGCGCCTACCTGGAGCTGGGCGGCAAGGCGCCGGCCGGCGCCGGCGAAGCGGCCGCCGAGGGCGAGGGCAGCGGACCGCGCGGCGGCATGTTGTTGCGCCAGGGCGACCTGACCCTGGAACTGCTGGTGCCGGAGGACGGCAGCCCGCTCAAGGCCTGGGTCGAGCGCGGCGGCAAGGCGCTGGCGCCGCAGGAGGTGGTCCTCGGCGCCGACGTCGAGCGTGCCACCGGCGAGGTCGAGGACCTGCTGTTCAAGGCCAGCGGCGATGGCCTGGTGGCCAATGCCGGGATCGCCGAGCCGCATGCCTTCACCGCGCGCCTCAAGCTGATGGCCGGCAAGCAGGGCTACGACTTCGCCTTCACCCGCGAGGAGGGCAAGCTGGAGCTGGATGCCGAGCAGATCGAGGCCGCCGGCATCACCCTCGATACGGCGCGGACGATCAGCCTGGCCCAGGTGGTCTCGCTGCCCGGCGAGATCCGCTTCAACGAGGACCGCACCGCGCATATCGTCCCGCGCCTGCCGGGGATCGTCGACAGCGTGCCGGCCAATCTTGGCCAGGCGGTGAAGCAGGGCGAGCTGCTGGCGGTGATCAGCAGCCCGCAGTTGTCCGACCAGCGCAGCGAATTCGCCGCCGCCCAGCGCCGCCTGAGCCTGGCGCAGAGCACCTACAAGCGCGAGCAGCAGCTGTGGAAGGAGGGCATTTCCGCCGAGCAGGAATTCCTGCTCGCCCGCCAGGGTTTGCAGGAAGCCGAGATCGCGCTGAACAACGCGCGGGCGAAGATCGCCGCGCTCGGCGGCAATCCCAGCCTGCAGGGCGGCAACCGCTACGAGCTGCGCGCGCCGTTCGCCGGGGTGCTGGTGGAAAAGCACCTGACCCAGGGCGAGCCGGTGGACGGCACCGCCAACGTCTTCACCCTGTCCGACCTGTCCTCGGTCTGGGCCACCTTCAACGTGCCCGCGCAACTGCTCGGCCAGGTCCGCGTCGGCAGCAAGGTCAAGGTGCTCGCCCAGGCGCTGGATAGCGAGGTGGAGGGCACCGTGTCCTACATCGGCGACCTGCTCGGCGAGCAGACCCGCGCGGCCACCGCCCGGGTCACCCTGAGCAACCCCGAGAGCACCTGGCGCCCGGGCCTGTTCGTTTCCGTGCAGGTGGCCGAGGCGACCCGCAAGGAAGTCCTGACGGTCGCCGACGGCGCGGTGCAGAACGTCGACGGCGAGGACGTGGTGTTCGTCCGCGTGGCCGATGGCTTCGTGGTCCAGCCGGTCAAGCTGGGCATCAGCGACGGCCAGCGCGTCGAGGTCCTCGAGGGCCTGCGCGCCGGCAGCCAGGTCGCCGCCAGCGGCAGCTTCATCCTCAAATCCGAACTGGGCAAGGGCTCGGCGGAACACGGTCACTGAGTCCCGCTCCAGGAGTCTTCGCATGTTCGAACGCATCATCCAATTCGCCATCGAGCAACGCTGGCTGGTCCTGCTGGCGGTGCTGGGGATGGCCGGGGTCGGCATCGGCAGCTACCAGAAGCTGTCCATCGACGCGGTCCCGGACATCACCAACGTCCAGGTGCAGATCAATACCGCCGCCCCCGGCTACTCGCCGCTGGAAGTGGAGCAGCGGATCACCTACCCGGTGGAGACCGTCATGGCCGGCCTGCCGGGTTTGCAGGAAACCCGTTCGCTGTCGCGGCCGGGGATTTCCCAGGTGACGGTGATCTTCGAGGAGGGCACCGATATCTACTTCGCCCGCCAGCAGGTCAACGAACGCCTGAGCACGGCGCGCGAGCAACTGCCGGAAGACATCTCGCCGACCCTCGGGCCGATCTCCACCGGTCTCGGCGAGATCTACCTGTGGACGGTTGAGGCCGAGGAGGGCGCGACCAAGGAGGACGGCAGCGCCTACACGCCCACCGACCTGCGCACCATCCAGGACTGGATCATCCGTCCGCAGTTGCGCAACGTGAAGGGCGTGGCCGAGATCAACACCATCGGCGGCTACGCCAAGCAATTCCTCATCGCCCCGGATCCGAAGAAGCTCGCGGCCTACAAGCTGACCCTCGGCGACCTGCAGAACGCCGTGCTGCGCAACAACGAGAACGTCGGCGCCGGCTACATCGAGCGGCGCGGCGAGCAGTTGCTGATCCGCGCGCCGGGCCAGGTCAAGGACATGGACGATATCCGCGGGATCATCGTTTCCAACGTCGACGGCGTGCCGATCCGTATCCGCGACGTCGCCGAGGTCGGCCTGGGCAAGGAGCTGCGCACCGGCGCGGCCACCGAGAACGGCCGCGAAGTGGTGCTCGGCACGGTGTTCATGCTGATCGGCGAGAACAGCCGGGAAGTGGCCCAGGCAGTCGGCCAGCGCCTGGAGGAGATCAACCGGACCCTGCCCAAGGGGGTCAAGGCGATCACCGTCTACGACCGTACCACCCTGGTGGACAAGGCCGTGGCCACGGTGAAGAAGAACCTGGTGGAAGGCGCGGCGCTGGTGATCGCGGTGCTCTTCCTGTTCCTCGGCAACATCCGCGCGGCGTTGATCACCGCCACCATCATCCCGCTGTCGATGCTGTTCACCTTCACCGGGATGGTCGGCAACAGGGTCAGCGCCAACCTGATGAGCCTCGGCGCGCTGGACTTCGGCATCATCGTCGACGGCGCCGTGGTGATCGTCGAGAACGCCATCCGCCGCCTGGCCCACGCCCAGGCCCACCACGGCCGCCGGCTGACCCGCGCGGAACGTTTCCACGAGGTCTTCGCCGCGTCCAGGGAGGCGCGCCGGGCGCTGGTCTTCGGCCAGATCATCATCATGGTGGTGTACCTGCCGATCTTCGCCCTCACCGGGGTCGAGGGGAAGATGTTCCACCCGATGGCGTTCACCGTGGTCACCGCGCTGCTCGGCGCGATGATCCTCTCGGTGACCTTCGTCCCGGCGGCGATCGCGCTGTTCATCACCGGCAAGGTCAAGGAGGAGGAGAACTTCGTCATGCGCCGCGCGCGTCTGGCCTACGAACCGGCGCTGCGCTGGGTGCTCGGGCACCGCGCGCTGGTGGTCGGCGGCGCCCTCGGCGCGATCCTGCTCACCGCGCTGGTGGCCTCGCGGATGGGCAGCGAGTTCATTCCCAGCCTCAGCGAGGGCGACTTCGCCATGCAGGGCCTGCGGGTGCCGGGCACCAGCCTGACCCAGTCGGTCGAGATGCAGCAGACCCTGGAGAGGAAGCTGATGGGCAAGTTCCCGGAGATCGAGCGGGTCTTCGCCCGCACCGGGACCGCCGAGATCGCCTCCGACCTGATGCCGCCGAACGCCTCCGACAGCTACGTGATGCTCAAGCCGCAGAGCCAGTGGCCGGACCCGAAGAAGTCGCGGGAGGCGCTGCTGGAAGAATTGCAGGCCGCGGCCCTTGAGGTGCCGGGCAGCGTCTACGAGTTCTCCCAGCCGATCCAGTTGCGCTTCAACGAACTGATCTCCGGGGTGCGCAGCGACGTCGCGGTGAAGGTCTTCGGCGACGACATGCAGGTGCTCAACGACACCGCGGAGAAGATATCCAAGGTGCTGCAAGGCATCGACGGCGCCTCCGAGGTGAAGGTCGAGCAGACCACCGGCCTGCCGGTGCTGACGGTGGACATCGACCGCGACAAGGCGGCACGCTTCGGCCTCAATGTCGGCGACATCCAGGACACCGTGGCCACCGCCCTCGGCGGACGCAACGCCGGTACCCTGTTCGAGGGCGACCGCCGCTTCGACATCGTCATCCGCCTGCCGGAAACCCTGCGCGCCGACCTGCCGGCACTGTCCAACCTGCTGATCCCGCTGCCGCCGAACAACCTGGCGCGGATCGACTTCATCCCGCTGTCGGACGTGGCGCGCCTCGACCTCTCGCCGGGACCGAACCAGATCAGCCGGGAGAACGGCAAGCGGCGCATCGTGGTCAGCGCCAACGTGCGCGGCCGCGACATCGGCTCGTTCGTGCTGGAAGCGCAACAGAAGCTGCAGGACGGGGTGAAGATCCCGGCCGGCTACTGGACCACCTGGGGCGGCCAGTTCGAACAGTTGCAGTCCGCCGCCAAGCGCTTGCAGGTAGTGGTGCCGGTGGCGCTGCTGCTGGTGTTCACCTTGCTCTTCGCCATGTTCAACAACGTCAAGGACGGCCTGCTGGTGTTCACCGGCATCCCCTTCGCCCTCACCGGCGGGGTGCTGGCCCTGTGGCTGCGCGGGATACCGCTGTCGATCTCGGCGGCGGTGGGTTTCATCGCCCTGTCCGGGGTGGCGGTGCTCAACGGCCTGGTGATGATCTCCTTCATCCGCAACCTGTTGCAGGAAGGACGCAGCCTCGACCAGGCGGTGTGGGAGGGCGCCATCACCCGCCTGCGTCCGGTGCTGATGACCGCCCTGGTGGCGTCCCTCGGTTTCGTGCCGATGGCCCTGGCCACCGGCACCGGCGCCGAGGTGCAGCGGCCGCTGGCGACGGTGGTGATCGGCGGCATCCTGTCCTCGACCATGCTGACCCTGCTGGTGCTGCCGGTGCTCTATCGCTGGACCCACGGGCGCGACGCCGGACCGCGCGAGGAGACGCCGGCGGCCGGCTGAAGCGGGCGCGCAAGCGGGCCGGCAGGGGAAACCCTGGCGGCCCTTTTTCGTTGGCCGTTGGACGGATTCCGTTCGATTACCGCACGCGATTGCCGGCCCGGATTGTCGCCGGCGGAGGGCTTGCGTAGTGTGGGTGGACGTTCCGCGCCCGGCGCTTGGCGCCGCGCGGCGATAACAACAACGATAGCAGCCTGAGTGTCCTGCCCATGAATGCCTCCTTGCTCAGCGAGCGCAGCCGGGTGTTCGAACGTGCCGACCCCTATGCGGTGTCCGGCTATGTCAACCGGCACGTCGGTACGCACTGCATACGCCTGCCGGCCGCCGGCAGGCCGCAAGCCAGCCTCGACCACCGCACCTTCGCCAGCCTCGACCTGTGCCGGATCAGCTACGGCGCGGCGGTACGGGTCACCTCGCCGGCGCTGGAGAGCATCTTCCACCTGCAGATCCTCCTGCGCGGCCACTGCCTGTGGCGCGGCGGCGGGCAGGAACACGCCCTGGCGCCGGGCGAGCTGTTGCTGATCAACCCGGACGATCCGGTCGACCTGACCTATTCGGCGGACTGCGAGAAATTCATCGTCAAGCTGCCCTGCGCGCTGCTCGAAGCGATCTGCGCCGAGCAGCGCTGGAGCCATCCGGCGCGCGGCGTGCGTTTCCTCGAACATCGCTATCGCCTGGACCAGCTGGAAGGCTTCGTCGGCCTGCTCGCCCTGGTCTGCCGCGAGGCCGAGTCCGGCGAGCGGCTGGCGCGGGTCGACAGCCACTTCGAGCAGATCCTCGGCAGCAAGCTGCTGACCCTGCTGAAGACCAACGTCAGCCGCGAGGACCCCGGCGATGCGCAGGTCGTCTTCGCCCGCCTCGATGCCTACATCCGCCGCCATCTGCAGAGCGAGATCGAGGTCGCGGCGCTGGCCGAGCAGGCGCACATGAGCACCCGTTCGCTGTACGCGCTGTTCGAGCGCCAGCTTGGCGAGAGCCCTCGGCAATACATTCGCCGGCTGCGCCTGGAGCGCATCCGCGCCTGCCTGGAAGACCCCGGCTGCCGGGTACGCAACCTCACCGAACTGGCCCTGGACTTCGGTTTCGCCCACCTCGGCCGCTTCGCCGAGCAATATCGCCGGCAGTTCGGCGAGCTGCCTTCGGAAACCCTGCGCCGGCGCGCCTAGCGCCGACCGCCACGGCGTGCAGGAATCGGCCAGCGATCCGCAGGCAACGGATATCCCCAGCAGCACGCGCTACCTAACCTGACCGGGCCTGAACAATAACAACGGAGGCCCCGGCCATGTCCCTGGGTAGCGATTACTTGCGTTCTCTGCTCGAGGAAGACCCCGAGCGCGGCGTCTACCGCTGCAAGCGGGAGATGTTCACCGATCCACGCCTGTTCGAACTGGAGATGAAGCACATCTTCGAGGGCAACTGGGTCTATCTCGCCCACGAAAGCCAGGTTGCCGGAGTCAACGACTACCTGACCACCCAGATCGGCCGCCAGTCGATCGTCATCGCGCGCAACCGCGACGGCCAGCTCAACGCCTTCATCAACGCCTGCAGCCACCGTGGCGCGATGCTCTGCCGGCACAAGAGCGGCAATCGCAGCAGCTATACCTGTCCGTTCCACGGCTGGACCTTCAACAACTCCGGCAAGCTGCTCAAGGTCAAGGACCCGGCCGAGGCCGGCTACCCGCAGGGCTTCAACTGCGAGGGCTCGCACGACCTGACCCGGGTGGCGCGCTTCGAGTCCTACCGTGGCTTCCTGTTCGGCAGCCTCAACCCCGATGTCAGGCCGCTGGCCGAGCACCTGGGCGAGTCGGCGAAGATCATCGACATGATCGTCGACCAGTCGCCGGAAGGCCTCGAGGTGCTGCGCGGCTCTTCCAGCTATGTCTACGAAGGCAACTGGAAGCTCACCGCCGAGAACGGCGCCGACGGCTATCACGTCAGTTCGGTGCACTGGAACTACGCGGCGACCCAGAGCCAGCGCCAGCAGCGCGACGCCGCGGACCAGCCGCGGACCATGAGCGCCGCGGGCTGGGCCCGGCAGGGCGGCGGCTTCTACTCGTTCGAGCATGGCCACATGCTGCTCTGGAGTCGCTGGGCCAACCCCGAGGACCGGCCGGCCTTCGAGCGCCGCGCCGAGCTTGCCCGCGACTTCGGCGAGGCCCGCGCCGACTGGATGATCGAGAACTCGCGCAACCTCTGCCTGTACCCCAACGTGTACCTGATGGACCAGTTCAGCTCGCAGATCCGCATCGCCCGGCCGCTGTCGGTGGACCGCACGGAAATCACCATCTACTGCATCGCGCCGAAAGGCGAGAGCGCCGAGGCGCGCGCCCGGCGCATCCGCCAGTACGAGGACTTCTTCAACGTCAGCGGCATGGCCACCCCGGACGACCTGGAGGAGTTCCGTTCCTGCCAGCAGGGCTACCAGGGCAGCGTGGTCGGCTGGAACGACCTGTCGCGCGGCGCCGAACACTGGATAGAGGGCGCCGACGCGGCGGCCGCGGCCATCGACCTGCGGCCGCGCCTGAGCGGCGTGCGCACCGAGGACGAAGGGCTGTTCGTATTGCAGCATCGCTACTGGCAGGAGGCGCTGCTCGCCGCCCTGGAGCGCGAACGGACGCAGCGCGTGGCGCTGCGGGAGGTGGCGTCATGAGCCTGGGCTACGACGCCCTGCGCGATTTCCTCTACCGCGAGGCGCGCTATCTCGACGACAAGGATTGGGACGCCTGGCTGGCGTTGTACGCCGCGGACGCCAGTTTCTGGATGCCGTCCTGGGACGACCGCGACCAGCTCACCGAGGACCCGCAGCGGGAAATCTCGCTGATCTGGTACGGCAACCGCGGCGGCCTGGAGGACCGGGTATTCCGCATCCGCACCGAGCGCTCCAGCGCGACCCTGCCGGACACCCGCACCTCGCACAACCTGAGCAACATCGAACTGCTCGGCGAGGACGACGGCATCTGCCGCGTGCGCTGCAACTGGCACACCCTGAGCTATCGCTACAAGACCGTGGACAGCTACTTCGGCACCACCTTCTACGACCTCGACGTACGCGGCGAGAGTCCGCTGATCAAGGCCAAGAAAGTGATCCTGAAGAACGACTACGTTCGCCAGCTGATCGACGTCTACCACGTCTGACGCCCGCGCCGGCGGGCTGTCGAGGGACATGCCATGAACCATCGGATCGCACTCAACTTCGAAGACGGGGTGACCCGCTTCATCCATGCCGCGCCCGGCGAGACCGTGGCCGACGCGGCCTACCGCCAGGGCATCAACATCCCCCTGGACTGCCGCGACGGCGCCTGCGGCACCTGCAAGTGCCTGGCCGAGGCCGGGCGCTATGCGCTGGGCCAGGACTACATCGACGATGCCCTCAGCGCCGAGGAAGCCGCCCGCGGCTACGTGCTGACCTGCCAGATGCGCGCCGAAAGCGACTGCGTGCTGCGCGTGCCGGCGTCCTCGACCCTGTGCAGGACCGGCCAGGCGCGCTACGAGGCGCGCATCAGCGAAGTCCGGCAACTGTCGCCGAGCACCATCGGCCTGTCGCTGCGCGGCGAGGCGCTGGCCAGCCTGGCGTTCCTGCCCGGGCAGTACGTCAACCTCCAGGTACCCGGCAGCGAGCAGCGCCGCGCCTACTCCTTCAGCTCGCTGGCGAAGGACGGCGAGGTCAGCTTCCTGATCCGCAACGTCCCCGGCGGGCTGATGAGCGGCTTCCTCAGTGGCACGGCCAGGGCCGGCGACAGCCTGGCGATGGACGGCCCGCTGGGCAGTTTCTACCTGCGCGAGATTCACCGGCCACTGCTGATGCTGGCCGGCGGCACCGGCCTGGCGCCGTTCACCGCGATGCTCGAACGGATCGCCGAACAGGGCAGCGCGCACCCGCTGCACCTGGTCTACGGGGTGACCCACGACGTCGACCTGGTCGGGCTCGAGCGCCTGGAGGCGTTCGCCGAACGGATTCCCGGCTTCACCTGGAGCGCCTGCGTGGCCAGCGCCGACAGCGACTATCCGCGCAAGGGCTACGTGACCGAGCACATCGCCGCGCAGCACCTGCACGAGGGCGACGTCGACATCTACCTGTGCGGGCCGCCGCCGATGGTCGAGGCGGTCGAGCGCTACCTGCGCGAGCAGGGCGTGCGCCCGGCGAATTTCTACTACGAAAAGTTCGCCGCCAGCGCGGCCTGAACCCGAGCGAGCCAAGGAGACTCCCATGAACGACAGATTCCGCGACAAGGTCGCCCTGGTCAGCGGCGCCGCCCAGGGTATCGGCCTGGGCGTGGTCCGGCGCCTGCTGGAGGAAGGCGCGCGGGTGGTGGCGGTGGACCGCTCCGAGCTGGTCCACGAACTGGCCGGCGACGCCTGCCTGTGCCTGACCGCCGACCTGGAGCGCTACGCCGAATGCCAGCGGGTACTGGAGCGGACCCTGGAGCGTTTCGGCCGGCTGGACATCCTGGTCAACAACGTCGGCGGCACCCTCTGGGCGAAGCCCTACCAACACTACGCCGAGGACGAGATCGAGGCCGAGCTGCGGCGTTCGCTGCTGCCCACCTTGTGGTGTTGCCGAGCGGCGCTGCCGGCGATGCTGGGGCAGGGCAGCGGGGCGATCGTCAACGTCTCGTCGGTTGCCACCCGCGGGGTCAACCGGGTGCCCTATGGCGCCGCCAAGGGCGGGGTGAACGCGCTGACCGCCTGCCTGGCGTTCGAGACCGCCGACCAGGGCATCCGCGTCAACGCGGTGGCGCCGGGCGGCACCGACGCGCCGCCGCGAAGGATTCCGCGCAACGCCGCGGCGCAGAGCGAGGAGGAGCGGCGCTGGTATCGACAGATCGTCGAGCAGACCCTCGACAGCAGCCTGATGAAGCGCTACGGCAGCATCGACGAGCAGGTCGCGGCGATCCTCTTCCTCGCCTCCGACGAGGCGTCCTACATTACCGGCGTGACCCTGCCGGTAGCTGGCGGCGACCTCGGCTGAGCGCTTCAGTCGCCGCTTTCGGTGAACTTCTCCAGGTACAGCCGCAGATGCTCCAGGGAGCGCTCGCGCAGCCACTGGCGGACCGCCTCGACCATCGGCGGAGGCCCGCACAGGTAGAGGTCGAAAGCTTCGTCGCGCAAGCGGGCGGCGTCGAAATGCTCGTGCAGGTAGCCGCGCCGGCCATCCCAGTCGGCGTCCGCCTCGCTGAGCACCGGGACGAAGCGGAAGCCGGGAAGCCGCTCGGCGTAGCCGGCGATCCGTTGCAATTCGCAGAGATCGGCGGCGCGGCGTACCCCGTAGTAGAGATGCACCGGCCGCTCGCAACCGCGCTCGGCCAGTTCGTCGAGCATGCCGAGGAACGCCGACAGGCCGGTGCCGCCGGCCACCAGCAGCAACGGGCGCTCCACCTGGCGCAGGTAGAAGGTGCCCAGCGGCGCCTCGAAGCGGATCTCGTCGCCGACCCGGCACCCTTGGCGCAGGTAGTCGCTCATGGCGCCGCCCGGGAGCAGGCGGATGAGGAACTGCAGGTGGTTCTGCGGATTCGGCCGGTTGGCGAAGGAGTAGGCGCGCCGGCAGTCGCTGCCGGGTACTTGCAGGCGCGCGTACTGGCCGGGCAGGAAGTCCAGCTGGCGGCCCGCGGCGCCGGCGTCGAGGCGGAGCAGCGCGGTGTCCTCGGAGAGCAGGCGCAGTTCGCGCACCACGCCGCTGTGCGCCTGGGCCGCGGCGGCATGGCAGAGGGTCGAGGCGAAGTCGAAGTAGAAGGCCGCGTCGGAGCGCACCCGGGTCTGGCAGGCGAGCACCTTGCGCTGCTCCAGGTCGGCGGCGGAGAGGGTGTCCTCGTCGGCGTAGTCCAGGCTGTAGCTGCCCGCCTCGCAGCGGCCCATGCAGGTGCCGCAGACCCCTTCGCGGCAGTCCAGCGGCAGGTTGATGCCGTGGCGCAGGGCGGCGTCGAGGAGCAGGTCGTCGTGGCCGACGGGCAGGAACAGGGTCTTGCCGTCGGCGAAGCTGAGGGCGACTTTGTGATTCATCGTGACGGGTCCCGCCGTTCAGAGGTGGTAGAAGTCGAGGACCGAGTCGATCCGGTCGTTGAGCAGGACGATGTGCTTGCGCGCGATCAGCCAGGCCTCGCCATGGGGTTTCAGGCGGTAGGTGGCATGGCCGAAGAAGCTGCCGGTCTGGTCCAGGCGCTGGAACAGGGTCTGCCAGTTGACCCGCACTCGCAGCAGGCCTTCGCCTTCCTCGGCGATGCGCACGTTGCCGATCTGGTGCAGGGTGCGCGGCATCGGCACGGTGGACGCGGCCTTGCCGGTGCGGATACGGAACACCCGGTCTTCCAGGCCGGCACGGCTGGGGTAGTAGATCAGCGACATCTCGCGCTTCGGATCGCGGGTGTAGCGCTGCTCGGACTCCCACTGCGGCAGGTGGAACTCGCACTGTTCGTCGAACTGCGCGAGGTAGCCGTCCCAGTCCTGGGCATCGCAGAGTTCGGCGTGGCGGTAGAGGAACTGTTCGACGCGGTACTGCAGTCCGGCGTTCATGGGGTCACCTCCTTCGCGCGCAGGGCCAGGCGCTCCAGGCCGTCGAGGAGGAAGCGCCGCCAATGCGCGTGCTGGTTGACGTAGAGGCCTTCGTGGGTGATCTCGGTGCCGGTCAGCAGCGGCGCGATACCCAACGCCTGGCTGTTCGGCGTCGCGCCTTCGAGCCACTTGCCGTGGCCGCGGGAGATGTCGCTCCAGCGCTCCAGGCGGGCCTGGAAGCCACGCTGGGCTTCGCGGAACTCCACCAGGTCGTCGGGCGTGCCCATCCCGGAGACGTTGAAGAAGTCCTCGAACTGGCGGATCCGGTTCTCCCGGTCGGCGTCCGACTCGCCCTTGACGCCGATGCACTGGCTGACGATCTCGGTACGGTTCCAGGCCAGCGGGCGGACGATGCGCAGCTGCGAGCTGATCTGGTCGATGACGAACAGGCTGGGGTAGAGATTGAGGTTGCGCAGGCGATGCATCATCCACTCGGCGCGGGCCTGGCCGTATTCCCCCACCAGCCGCGGCATCACGCTGGCGTAGCCGGGGCGTACGGCGGGGTTGGGCATCTCGCTGAAGAGCACGCTGTGGCCGTTGGCGAAGGAGAACCAGCCGTCGTCGGTGGCCGCGTCGCCGGCGCCGAGCTTGCTGTAGTCGAGGGTGGCGGCCACGCCGCCGCGCTCGGCCTCGACCTGCTGGCGGTGCTGCACGGTGGCTACGTAGTTGTAGTGCACTGTGCTGACGTGATAGCCGTCCAGGCCATTCTCGTTCTGCAGCTTCCAGTTGCCTTCGTAGGTGTAGGTGGAGGTGCCGGGCAACACTTCCAGCTCGCCGCTGGGAGACTGCGCCACCAGCATGTCGAGGAACACCCGGGCGTCGCCGAGGAAGTCCACCAGGTCGTCCTCGCCGGCGACGTCCAGGCTGACGAAGACGAAGCCCCTGTAGCTCTGGATGCGCGCTTTCTTCAGGCCACGGGTGGCCTTGTCGAAGCCTTCCGGGTATTCGCCCGGCGCCTTGACCTTCACCAGCCGGCCGTCGTTCTTGTAGCACCAGGCATGGAACGGACAGGTGAAGGTCGACTGGTTGCCCTTGCCGACCCGTACCAGGGTCGCGCCGCGATGCTGGCAGGCGTTGACCAGCGCGTGCAACTGGCCGTTGCCGTCGCGGGTGACGATCAGCGGCTGGCGTCCGGCGCGCAGGGTGACGAAGTCGTGGGGCCTGGCCAGTTCGCTTTCGTGGCAGGCGTAGATCCAGTTCTTTTCGAAGATCAGCTCCATCTCCAGGTCGAACAGCTCCGGTTCGGTGAACATGTCCCGGGCGATGCGGAAGATGCCTTCCTCGGGACGGAAGTCGAGGCAGCCGCCGACATAGTCGCGCCACTGTTCGAGGCTTCTGCGGGTAGCGTTCATGCGTTCTCACCCTTGTGCGTTGTCGTTATGGGTGACCCATTCAACGGCCGCGAGCGGGGGCGGGCTATCCGCTTAGTCGACGATGCGCATCCCGAAAATCCGCAGCCGCCGAGGAGCGGCCGGGGGGCTCGCGGAGGGCTCGGCCGAGGTTCGAGCGGCGCTTGCGGCGGACGCTTTGTCCGGAAAGTCGGCGAACGCTATCCGGATAGTGGAGGATGCGGGGAGCCGGCCTTGCGCCGGCATATGCCTTGCATTTTGCTGAAAACAGAGCGCCAGCAGAGCGCACCCCCAGCCTTGCCGTGTCGAGTGCCGAACCATGATGAGGACCCATCCCGTCGCCGATCGTGGCGATCTCCATGCCGACCACCTGGACCTGGCCGCCGCCCGTTCCTGGATGTCGAAGGTCTGCGGGCCGCACCGGCTCGAAGCGGCGAGCCCGGGACTGGTGCAGTTCCAGCACCACGGCAACGTGCTGAAGTCGATGTGCACCACCCTCGGCTACATCGGCTACGGTACCGACGTCACCATCACCGTCGAGGATGCCGCGGCGTTCAACGCCTACAGCCTGAGCCTGCCACTCAGCGGCGAGCAGGAGCTGTGCCGGGGCGGGCTGCGCCTGCTCTCCGACGTCCGCCGCGGGGTGATCATCGCGCCCAACGAGCGCCAGGAGCTGAGCATCGCCGGGGACTGCCGCAAGCTGCAGGTGGTGATCGGCCGCACGGCGATGCGCAAGGTCCTGGAGGAGATGTTGCAGCGGCCGATCGATACGCCCTTGCGCTTCGATCCGGAGATGGATGCCCTGGACGGCGCCTCCGCGTCCTGGTGGCGCACCGTGCGGCACATCAGCGAGGAGATGGCGCGCAGCGAACTCTACGCCCAGGCGTTTTTCAGCAGCGACCTGGAACGCGCGCTGATCAAGGGACTGATCCTGGCCCAGCCGAACAACTACAGCGAGGCCCTGCAGCAGGGCCTTGGCGGGCGCCCGCCGCACTACCTGCTGCGCGCCCGCGAGTTTCTCCAGGCCAACGCCCGCGAGACCCTGAGCCTGGAGGACGTGGAACGCGCCGCCGGGGTCTCGCGGTTCAAGCTGTTCGAGGGCTTCCGTCGCTACTTCGGGGTGTCGCCGATGAGCTACCTGAAGCACTACCGGCTCGCCGCGGTGCGCGAGGAGATCCTCGCCAGCGGCGGCGCCCGCAGCATCTCGACGATCGCCCTGGGCTGGGGCTTCAGCCACCTCGGACGCTTCTCCGTGGACTACCGCAAGCGCTTCGAGGAAACCCCGAGCATGACCCAGCGCCGCGCTGCGCGGCGCTCCTGAGAGGGCGTTCAGGCGTCCTCGCGGCCGATCAGCGCCAGGCAGCGCCGCAGGTGCGGGGAGCCGTCGCCCTGGCGCCGGCTGACGATGATCGGCGAGGTCAGGGAGGCGTCGGCCAGGGCCTGGTAGGCGACGTCGTCGCGGTGCTGCAACTGCACCGAGGCCGGCACCAGGGTCGCGCCGAGTCCGGCGGCGACCAGGCCGATGGCGGTCTGCATCTCGTTGGCCCATTGCGTCACGCGCAGGCTCAGGCCGTGGGTGGCGAACAGCGCCAGCACGTGGTCGGCGTAGCTCGGCCGCGGCTGGCCGGGGTAGAGCACGAACGGCTCGCGCGACAGGCGCTCCAGGCTCAGCGGCTGGCCGAGCAACGGGTGCCCGGCGGGCAGGGCGGCGACCAGCGGCTCTTCGCTGAGCACGCTCTGGCGGATCGCCGGGTCGTCGATGCGGATGCGTCCGAAACCGATGTCGATACGCCCGCTCTTCAGCGCCTCGACCTGTTGCAGGGTGGTCATCTCCAGCAGGCCCAGCTCCAGCTCCGGGTCGCCGCGCAGGTGGCGGATCAGCTCCGGCAGCACGCCATACAGCGCCGAGGGCACGAAGCCGATGCCGAACCACTGGCGCTGGCCCTGGCCGATCCGCCGGGTGCTGTCGCAGATGCTTTCCAGTTGGTCCAGGAGCGTCGCGCTCTGTTCGTGGAAGAAGCGCCCGGCTTCGGTCAGGCGCAGCGGCCGGCCGCGCTCCAGCAGGGCCACCCCGAGCATTTCCTCGAGTTGCTGGATCTGCCGGCTCAGCGGTGGCTGGGCGATGTGCAACTGCTCGGCGGCGCGGGTGAAGTTGAGGGTCCGGGCCAGCGCCTGGAAGTAGCGCAGGTGACGAAGCTCCATGATACCTCCAGGGTATGGTTCGAGAGGAAGATGATATTGGACCCCAGTGAAGAAGGCGATGGATGCTTGGCCGAAACGACGGCGAAACCTGCTCGGTATCGAGCGAGCCTTGAGCGGCGAACCGTCGAAAACCCAACCGCAACCCTGGTGGACCCCCGAGAATGAGCCAAGCCGTGATCCAAAGCCTCGAGTCGATCATCGTCGACCTGCCGACCATCCGCCCGCACAAGCTGGCCATGCACACCATGAACCGGCAGACCCTGGTGATCCTCCGCCTGCGTTGCAGCGACGGCATCGAGGGCCTCGGCGAAGCCACCACCATCGGTGGCCTGGCCTACGGCAGCGAGAGCCCGGAGAGCATCAAGAGCAATCTCGACGCGCATTTCGCCCCGTTGCTGCTGGGCCAGCCGGCGGACAACGTGAATGCCGCGATGCAGCGCCTGGACCGGCACATCAGGGGCAACACCTTCGCCCGCTCGGCGGTCGAGACCGCCTTGCTCGACGCCCATGGCAAGCGCCTCGGCCTGGCCGTCAGCGAACTGCTCGGCGGCCGCCTGCACGACAGCCTGGAGGTGGCCTGGACCCTGGCCAGCGGCGACACCGGCCGCGACATCGAGGAAGCCGAGCGGATGCTCGACCTGCGCCGCCACCGGCATTTCAAGCTGAAGATCGGCGCCGGTGAGGTGGATGCCGACGTGGCCCACGCGATCGCCATCAAGCGCGCCCTCGGCGAGCGCGCCAGCGTGCGGGTGGACGTCAACCAGGCCTGGGACGAAGGCGTTGCCCAGCGTGCCTGCGCGACGCTCGGCGACAACGGCATCGCCCTGATCGAACAGCCCATCGCCCGCCACAACCGCGTCGGCCTGGCGCGCCTGAGCAGCCGCGGCGGCGCGCCGATCATGGCCGACGAGGCCATCGAGAGCGTCGAGGATGCCTTCCATCTGGCTCGCGAGGGCGCCGCCCCGGTGTTCGCCCTGAAGATCGCCAAGAACGGCGGACCGCGCGCGGTGCTGCGTAGCGCGGCGATCGCCGAGGCGGCCGGGATCGGCCTGTACGGCGGGACCATGCTCGAGGGCGGCATCGGCACCCTGGCCGCCGCCCACGCCTTCGTCACCCTCGACCGCCTGGCCTGGCACAGCGAACTGTTCGGCCCGTTGCTGCTGACCGAGGACATCCTCCTCGAGTCGCCGCGCTACCAGGACTTCCACTTGCACGTGCCGCGTGCGCCGGGTCTCGGCCTGGCGCTCGACGAGGAGCGCCTGGCGCGCTTCCGCCGGCGCTGAAGCCGTCCCGCAGACAGAGGAGAAACGACCGATGCTGTTCCACGTGAAGATGACCGTGACGTTGCCCGTCGACATGGACCCGCAACAGGCCGAGCGGCTCAAGGCCGAGGAGAAGGAAATGGCCCAGCGCCTCCAGCGCGAGGGCAGCTGGCGGCACCTCTGGCGGATCGCCGGGCACTACGCCAACTACAGCCTGTTCGACCTGCCCAGCGTCGAGGCGCTGCACGACACCCTGACCCGGCTGCCGCTGTTTCCCTACATGGACATCGAGATCGACGGGCTTTGCCGGCATCCCTCGTCGATCCATGCCGACGACCGCTGAGATTCCCTTCCCACGCCCGACAACAACAAGCAGAGGCAAACGCCATGACCGTGAAGATTTCCCAGACTGCCGATGTCCAGCGCTTCTTCGAAGAGGCCAGCGGCCAGCTCAACGAACGCGGCGATCCGCGCACCAAGGCCCTGGTGCGGCGCATCCTCGACGACACGGCGAAGTTGATCGAAGAGATGCAGGTCACGCCCGACGAATTCTGGAAAGCGGTGGACTACCTGAACCGCCTGGGCAGCCGCCAGGAGGCCGGCCTGCTGGCCGCCGGGCTGGGCCTGGAGCATTACCTGGACCTGCTGCTCGACGCCCAGGACGCCGAGGCCGGCCTCACCGGCGGCACGCCGCGCACCATCGAAGGGCCGCTGTACGTCGCCGGCGCGCCGCTGAGCGACGGCGAGGCACGGATGGACGACGGCCGCGACCCCGGCACCGTGATGTTCCTCCAGGGCCGCGTCAGCGGTCCCGACGGCCAGCCGCTGGCCGGAGCCATCGTCGACGTCTGGCACGCCAATACCCAAGGCACCTATTCCTACTTCGACAGCAGTCAGTCCGAATACAACCTGCGCCGGCGCATCCGCACCGACGCCGACGGCCGCTACCGTGCGCGCAGCATCGTGCCCTCCGGCTACGGTTGCCCGAGCGACGGCCCGACCCAGGAGCTGCTCGACCGCCTCGGCCGCCACGGCCAGCGGCCGGCGCACATCCACTTCTTCGTCTCGGCGCCCGGCCATCGCCACCTGACCACCCAGATCAACCTGGCGGGCGACCGCTACCTGTGGGACGACTTCGCCTATGCCACCCGCGATGGGCTGATCGGCGACCTGCGCTTTAACGACGACCCCGCCGCGGCCCGCGACCGCGGCGTGGAGGGCGGACGCTTCGCCGAACTGGATTTCGACTTCCAGCTCCAGTCCAGCCCGGCGCCCGCCGCCGAGCGCCGCAGCCAGCGGCCGCGGGCATTGCAGGAGTAAGGTGGGAAACGGGGAGGGCGGCTGGTCGCTGGCGACCATGCCGCCTTCTTCCGCCAGGCGCGACGGCGGATAAAAAAAGGCGCCATGACTGGCGCCTCAGGACTTGTCCAAAGGAGCAACCCAAAAAGGACAAGTGTATTGCTCGGTGAAAGGCTGCTCAGCCGTTGCCGTTCTTGCGCTCGGCGCATTTGCTGCGGTCGGTCTTCTGCGCTTGCGCTTCCAGTTGTTGCTTCTGCAGGCGCTTTTCGCGCAGTTCTTTCTGCGCGGCGCGGAATTCGGCGTTGTACTGCCAGGAGCGTTCGCTGCCGTCCTGGGCCTGGGCAGTGGCGGCGCCGGTCGCCAGCAGGGCGGCCAGCAGCATCGGGATGATCTTCATGGCAAACCTCTCGGGTTGGCTCGTCGCCGGGGCGAGGTATTCGTCCCGTTTGAGCAAAGAGTAAGAGCGGACGGATTACCCGAGGGTGAGTGGAAAATTACGTTTCCGATAACTTCGGCGATGCTCCGTTGCATGGCGGAGGAGTCTGCGCGAAGCGCATTAAGTGCGAGTTAAGATTGCGGAAAAGTAATCCCCGCCTCATGTCTGCGTCATTTCCCCGGTTCCAGAATCAGCCCCACGGTCAATGCCGGTTGCGGCAGGACTGCGCGGGGGCGCGATCGACCAGAAGTTCACGCACAGCCAGCGCCGCAAGGCATGGCCGCAGAAGAAAAACAGACATGAACCGATCTGGAGCAATCGCCATGCAAGGGGATGGAAAGAAACGACTGTGGACGCTTCCACTGCTGCTGGGCGCCGGACTGATGGCCTCGGCCGTCGCCGAGGAGAACGCCGAGCGGAGCAAGGAAGGTTTCATCGAGGGCAGCGAGGTCAACCTGCTGCTGCGCAACTTCTACTTCAACCGCGACTTCCGCAAGGGCCAATCGAGCCCGGCGGGCGGCGGCTACACCGAGGAGTGGGTGCAGGGCTTCATGGCCAACTTTTCCTCGGGCTTCACCCAGGGCACGCTGGGCGTCGGCATCGACGCCTTCGCCCAGCTCGGCGTGCGCCTGGACAGCGGCGGCGGGCGTTCCGGCGCCGGCGGTAGCGTCGACCTGCTGCCCTATGACGACCAGGGGCGGCCGCAGGACGACTATTCGCGAGCCGGCGGCGCGGTCAAGCTGCGCTGGTACGGCACCGTGCTGCGGGTCGGCGACGTGTTCCCGGAAACCCCGGTGATCCAGTACGGCAACAGCCGGCTGTTCCCCTCCAGCTTCCGTGGCTTCACCCTGGTCAACGACAGCCTGGCGAAGGGCCTGACCCTGCAGGCCGGCAAGCTGAACTCGATGACCCAGCCGAACAGCACCAGCGGCAGCGACGACTTCTACAGCTTCTACACCGGCCGGCGCATCGACTCGCCGTGGGTCGCCTACGCCGGCGGCGACTACCAGGCCACCGAGCACTGGAGCGTCAGCCTCTACGGCAGCCGCCAGAAGGACGCCTGGGACCAGTACTACGCCGGCACCAGCTTCAACTATCCGCTGGACGACAAGCTGTCCCTGCTCGGCGGCGCCAACTACTACAAGGTCAAGGACCAGGGCAGGCAGGTGATGGGCGAACTCGACAACGACATCTGGAGCGTGCGCGGCGGCTTCGCCTACGGTCCGCACCAGGTGCTGCTGTCGTACCAGCGCAACAACGGCGACGACGACTTCGACTACCTGCGCCAGACCGACTCCATCTACCTGGACAACTCGATCCAGTACAGCGACTTCAACTCGCCCAAGGAACGCTCGCTGATGCTCCGCTACGACCTCGACATGGCCGCCTTCGGCGTGCCGGGGCTGAGCTTCATGACCCGCTATGGCAAGGGCTGGGACGCCGATTATTCGAATGCCAACAGCGTCTACATGCGCACCGACGCCAACGGCAACCCGCTGACCAACCAGGGCCGCTGGGAACGCGACGTGGAGGTCAAGTACGTGGTGCAGGGTGGCGCGGCCAAGGACCTGGCGTTCCGCGTGCGCCAGGCCACCGTGCGCTCCGACAGCTTCGAGTCGGACCTCGACGAAGTCCGCCTGATCGTCGAATACCCGCTGCAAGTCCTCTGAAGGCGCGCCGCCGCCCCGTCCGGGGCGGCGCTCTGCGACAGCCCGTTGCTGGCGGCTGCGCGGCGGCGCTGCTACTTTCCTCTGGGTAGGCGGGCCGAAGGGCGGTTCCTGGCCGGGCATGGCTTCGACCTGCCGGTGGGCGCCGCGACCCGAACCTCGGCCACGCCATTCCACCCATGCCGCCCGGGCACCGGCGTGCCCGTGGCAGCCCAGGCTACGGGCGCCGCGTAGCCAGCCAAGCGGGAGTCGACATGGCCTCGTGGACCTTGGTGGACGCCAGTGCGATCGCTGTCCGCCATCCCTACACCTTCTACAAACCGGACGCGGAGACCATCGACCGGGTCGCCGCCGGGGAAAGCGTCAAGCTGATCTTCGCCTTCGATACCGACAACCCCGATGCGCCGCGCGCCGAGCGGCTCTGGGTGACGGTCGAGGGCATCGAGGCGGATGGCGCCTTCAGCGGCCGCCTGGACAACTATCCGCAATACATCCGCGACCTGTCGCTGGGCGAGCGCATCGTCTTCGAGGCGCGGCACATCATCAACACCGAGCACGACCCGCGGGAAACGCCGATCTCGCGCTATGCCCGGCGCTGCTTCGTGACGCGCCGGGTGATAGACGAGGGGAAGGCGGTCGGCTACCTCTACCGCGAGGCGCCGGAAGAGGAAAACGACAGCGGCTGGCGGCTGATGGCCGGCGACGAGTCGGACGACTACATGAATACCGCCGGGACCACCGCCTACGTCAGCCTGGGCTCGGTGCTGAACGCCGACGACAGCATCCTGCCGCTGCTCGACGCGCCGCCGGGACGGGCGTTCGAGCGGCTGGCCGACGGTTCCTTCATCGAGGTGCAGGGACCGGAGGGTTGAGCCTCAGCCTGGCAGCTCGGCGAGGAAGCGCTCCAGGCGCTCGGCCAGGGCCAGGTAGTCGTCGGGACTGCGGTTGCTGCCCATCTTTCCCGACCTGACCCGCCTGGCGTCGCTGCGCTCGCGCTCGGCGCGGCTGGCGAGGGCCAGACGCAGGGCGCTGGCCCTCGCCGGCGACTCCTCCAGCAGCGGTCGCGCCATGATCCGCGCGGCGTCGGCGTCGCCGTATTGCAGGGCGAGGAGCACCGTATTCGGGTCGGAGATCGCGCCGAGCCGCAACAGGCGTTCGGCCAGGACCGCATCGAGGTGCGCGGCGCCAATCTGCAGGCTGTCCTGGTGCACCGCGACGCCCTGGTCGAGCAGCCATCTGGCGGCCTCCAGGCGCCCGCGGGCGAGGCAGGCCTCCAGCACACCGCCGCGTCCGCGCAAGGTTTCGGCGAAGTCGCAGCCGGCATCGCGCAGGCGTTGCAGCAGGTCGATGTCGCCGTCTTGCGCAGCTTCGGCCAGGGCCAGTTGACGCAGCCTTGGCTCGGCGGCCAGGCTGCCGTCGGCGAGGGCCGGCCGCCAGTCGAGGATGCGCTGGCGCAGCAGGACTTCCAGGCGGCCCTTCAGCGCCTTGCCGGGCTCCCCGGCGGCCTCCAGGGCGTCCAGCGCTTCCAGTAGCTCGTCGGCCACGCCGCAGGCGTTCTCGGCGTCGAACGGGTCCTGTTCGAAGGACAGCAGGCGGAACAGCCCGCCGACGTCGTCGGCCAGGCGCGTCACCGAATCCTGGTGCAGGCGTCCGGCCCAGGCCGGCGGCAGGCCGTGGCTCCAGGCGATTACCGCGCCATGCTCGGGGCCGGGTTCGACGCAGACGTAGAGCCGCTCCAGGTACTCGAAGCCACCGAACGGCAGGTAGGCCAGCTTGCCGTTCCAGTCGCGGCCTTCTTCTGCCGCGGCTTCTGCCGCCAGCTCGCGCTCGTGTTCGATCCAGCCCCAGAGGTCGTGGTAGCCGTCGCTGTCCGGATAGAACAGTTCGCTGAAAGAGAACGGGTGGCGGTGGCCGTCGTAGTCGACTTCCAGGTCATAGCCGAGGCGCCCGCCGAAACAGGTGCGCCAGAGGCGTAGCAGGTCTTCTGGAATCGGTCCGGCCAGGCCTTCGGCAAGACGCTGGACGTGTTCGGCGGACACCGGCGGTTGGGCGTCGTACACCACGCAGCCGTCGAACACGGCCAGGCGATGGGCCAGCAGGAGTTGGCGTTCGGCGGGGGAGAGTTCCATTCTCTGTGGTCCTGTCGATTCGGGGCGGCCACTCTAGCACGGCGAGGGTGCGCGTTCCGCAACGCCTTGGCTATCATGCGCGGCTTTCCATCCGCCCTGGCCGGAGTCCGTCGAACCATGCACACCTTGCAGCAACTGCGCAGCGGCGAACTGGCCGGCGCCACGCGCCTGGACCTGTCCTGCGGCCTGCGCGAGTTCCCCCGGGAAATCTTCGAGCTGGCCGACTCCCTGGAGGTGCTCAACCTCAGCGGCAACGCCCTGGACAGCCTGCCGGACGACCTCGGGCGGCTGCATCGTCTCAAGGTGCTGTTCTGTTCCGCCAACGACTTCGACGAATTGCCGGCGGCGGTGGGGGACTGTCCGGCGCTGAGCATGGTCGGCTTCAAGTCCAACCGCATCGAGCGGGTGCCGGCCGCGGCCCTGCCGCCAGCGCTGCGCTGGCTGATCCTCACCGACAACCGGATTGCCACGCTGCCCGAGGAACTGGGTCGCCGGCCGTTGCAGAAGCTGATGCTGGCCGGCAACCGCCTGGAGGCCTTGCCCGAGAGCATGGCCGCTTGCGAAGGCCTGGAACTGCTGCGGATCGCCGCCAACCGTTTCCAGCGCCTGCCGGCCTGGCTGGCGACGCTGCCGCGCCTGGCCTGGCTGGCCTACGCCGGCAACCCGTTGTGCCGTCTGCCGGCGCTGGCCGACAGCGGCATCGCTGCGCTGGACTGGAGCGAGCTGAGCCTGGACGGTTTGATCGGCGAAGGAGCCTCCGGGGTCATCCATCGCGCCGGCTGGCACCAGCCGGACGGCTCGACGCGCACGGTGGCGCTGAAGCTGTTCAAGGGCGAAGTGACCAGCGATGGCACCCCCGCCAGCGAGATGGCCGCCTGCCTGGCGGCGGGGCGCCATGCGCAATTGATCGAGGTGCTCGGCCAGCTCGCCGGGCATCCGCAAGGGCGCGACGGGCTGGTGCTGGAGCTGCTCGACGACGCCTATCGCAACCTGGCGGGGCCGCCGAGCCTGGAGTCCTGTACCCGCGACGTCTATCCGCCGGGACTGCGCTTCGAGCTGGCCACGGCGCTGCGCCTGGCGGCCTCGCTCGCCGCGTTGATGGCCCATCTGCATGGACGCGGCATCAGCCATGGCGACTTCTATGCGCATAACATCCTCTGGCGCGAGGATGGCGCCTGCCTGCTGGGCGATTTCGGCGCCGCGTCCTTTCTCCCGGACGACGCCGTGCTCGCCGGCGCCCTGCGGCGCCTGGAAGTACGTGCCTTCGCCTGCCTGCTGGAAGAGTTGCTCGAGCGCAGCGAGGCGCCGCCGGGGCAGGCCTCGCTACGTGCGGTGCTGGTCGAGTTGCAGCGACGTTGCGCGCTGCCACGGGTGAGCGAGCGGCCGGACTTCGGCGAGATCCAGGCGATCTTGCGCGACCTTGCCGCTCGCAGCCAGGCGTTTCCTCAAGTTCGATGAATTTGTCCGAAATTGACCGCAGGCTGATAAATATCAACGCAGTTCTAGCGGGCTTGGAGCTAGACTGACAAGTATGTCAGGAACGCGGCCAACGAGGGTAAACATGGATTCCTACGGCGTCACTTTCGCAATCATCGTGCTGGGCATGCTCTTCATCGGCACGGGTTTCACCAAGCGCGACACGCCGTTCGGCCTGTTCCTCATGTGGGTCGGGGTGATCTGCATGCTGGCCATCATCAGCTACCGCATCTATATCGCCACCCATTACTGAAGCGCCACCCGCGCCTGCAATGGCGGGCGCGGAGGTCCGCCGCTCAGTCGCGCGTCTCGCCCATGGCCCGGGCATAGCCGGACGGGGCGAAGCGCAGGGTCACCAGCAACATCGCCACCACGCTCGCCGCGAGCAGCAGCCAGGAGGCCTGGAAGCTGCCGGTGACGTCGCGCAGCCAGCCGGTCAGGTAGGGCACGATGCCTGTGATGATGAAGCCGATGCCTTGCACGAAGGCCGCCAGGCTTCCCGCCGCACGCGGCTCGTGGAGGTGGTCGAGGGTCAGGGTCAGGCTGAGGGCGAAGCAGGCGCCCAGGCCGTAGCCGATCAACGCCACCCACAGTGCCGCATGCTGTAGCGGCATCAGCAGCAGGCCGCAGAAGCCGCCGAGCTGGACCAGCAGCGCGGCCAGCAGCCAGGGCCGGCGGTCGAGGCGGCGGCGAATCAGCAGCGGCACGCTGAGCGCGGCGAGCACCTGGAAGATGGTCATGATCCCGACCAGCCCGCCGCTGTCCTGGGCGCTCCAGCCGAGCTGGCGGTAGTACACCGGCAACCAGGCCACCATGCTGGTGTAGCCGCCGTTGATCAGCCCGAAATACACCGCCAGCAGCCAGCCACGGCGATTGCCGAAGAAGTGCCGGACCGGCCCCTCGCCAGCGCTCGGCAGCACCTCCCTTGGCCGCGCGAACATCCACAGCAGCAGCGCCAGCAGGGCCGGTACGGCCCAGGCGCCGAGGCCGGCCTGCCAGTTGGAGAAGTGTTCGGCGATCCGCGGGCTGAGCACCGCCGCGGTTCCGCCGCCGGCCATCAGCGAGGCCGAGTAGAGGCCCATCGCCGCCGGGACCCGCCTCGGGAACCAGCGCTTGACCACGCCCGGTACCAGCGCCTGGATGATCGCCACGCCGCTGCCGGCCAGCGCGGCGCTGGCGATCAGCGCCAGCCCGCTATCCAGTTCCAGGCGCCAGAGGCAGGCCGCGGCGATGGCCAGCAGTCCGCAGACGATGCCGCGGTGCTCGGCCAGCCAGCGCCCGAGCCAGGGCAGCAACAGCGCCACCAGGCCCATGCAGAGCACCGGCAACACCGTCAGCAGCGACGCGCCCTGGAAGCCGAGACCGGTGCCGGCGGTGATTTCCTCGAGCAGCGGGCCGATGCCGGTGAGGATCGGTCGCAGGTTGATGCCGAGGCAGAAGATCACCAGCAGGCCGACCCAACTGACCTCCGCCGCGCCGACGCCGGTGGCGGCCTGGCCGCCGGAAGGGATTCGCGCGCTCATGCCTGGCGTTGCCGCCATTGCCGGTACAGACCCTCTTCGCCGGCAGGACGCAGGGCGCGTAGCGGCAGGCTCTGCCGCTGTGGCGGGCGCGCCATCTCGGCGTAGAGCGTGGCCGTGGACAGGCCGAACGCTTCGCCGTCCTCGTTGGAATAGGCGAACCAGGCCGCCTGGATGCCGCAGAGATGCATGGCGGCCAGACACATCGGGCAGGGATGGCCGCTGGCGTAGATCACACAACCGTCCAGACGCGGGCTGCCGAGCGCCTGACTGGCCTGGCGGATCGCCTGCAGTTCGGCGTGGGCACTGGGATCGTGGGTCTCGTGGATCTGGTTGACGCCGCGGGCCAGGACCCGCCCGTCGCGCACCAGCACGGCGCCGAACGGGCGGCCGCCGGCCTCGACGTTGGCGCGGGCGAGGGCGATGGCCTCGCGCATGAAGATTTCATCGGACATGTCTTTCTCCTTCGCTTTCATTGGGCGCCGGCGGCCAGCAGCAGCCGCTCGATCCCGCCCTGGCCGCGCTGGCGGGCGTGGGCCAGCGGGCTGACGCCGTCGGCATCGGCCAGGTTGACGTCGGCGCCGGCGTCGATCAGCAGGCGCACGATCTCCTGGTGGCGCGGACCACCGTCACTCAGCAGGATCGCCTCGAGCAGCCCGGTCCAGCCGAGCTTGTTGACATGGTTGGGATCGACCCCGGCTTGCAGCAGCGTCTTCACCACTTCCACATGGCCGCGTTCGCAGGCCGGGATCAGCGCGGTGCCGCCATAGCGGTTGGTACTCTTCAGGTCGGCGCCGTGGAGCAGGGTCAGGCGCAGGATTTCCAGGCGGCCCTCGGCGCCGGCCAGCAGATACGGGCTGTCGAGCCGGCTGTTCTGCCGGTTGACGTCGGCGCCGGCCTCGATCAACTGGCGCGCCACCGCCAGGTGGTCGTTGGCGGTGGCCAGCAGCAGCGGGGTGCTGCCGTCGGCGCTGGGCGCGTCGACCTCGACCTTGCGTTCGAGCAGGCTGGCGACCTGCGCGGTATCGCCGCGACGCGCGGCTTCGAGCAATGCTCCGGCGTCGCTCGCGCCGGCGCCTCCGCTGAATGCTGCGCAGACCAGCATGGCTCCGCTCCTGCATAGATTGGCCAGGGACATGTCGATGGGCTCCGATAGGCGTTGGCGAAAAGTATGGCGTCGATGTCATGTATGCTGAAATTAAATGATGTAATGCCTTTCAGTGGGAGTGTGCATGCTCGATCTGGTCCTGCTCCGTACCTTCGTCAGCGTTGTCGACACCGGCAACTTCACCCGCGCCGGCGAACACCTGCATCTGACCCAGTCCACCGTCAGCCAGCAGGTCATCCGCCTCGAACAGAACCTCGGTTGCCGCCTGCTCGACCGCAGCCAGCGGCAGGTTTTGCCGACCGAGGAAGGCGAGCGTCTGCTTGGCTACGCGCGGCGCCTGCTGCGGCTCTCGGACGAGGCCAGCGAGGCCCTCAGCCCGGCCCATGGCGACGGCGTGCTGCGCCTCGGCGTGCCGGAAGACCTCGCCGGCGAAGTGCTGATGCCGGTGCTGACGCGCTTCACCGAAGAGCGTCCGCGACTGCGCCTGGAGGTCGAGAGCGGTCTCAGCCATCACCTGCTGCGCCTCTATCGCAGCGGCGAGCTGGACCTGCTGCTGGTCAAGCAGTGGGGGGCCGACAGCGACTGCCATGCACGCTGGGCCGAGCCGCTGGGCTGGTTCGGCAGCGCCACGCGGCCGTTCGGCGAGGGTTCGCCGGAGGAGCCGGTGCCGCTGGTGGTGTTCCCGGTCGGCGCGCTGTATCGCCAGGAGATGATCCATGCCCTGGAGAGCATCGGGCGTCGCTGGCGCATCGGCTATTCCAGCGCCAGCCTGGCCAGCCTGGTGGCCGCGGTCGGCGCCGGACTGGGGGTCAGCCTGCTGCCGCTGGGCTGCGTCGGGCCCGAGCATCGCCTGCTTGGCGCGCAGGCCGGCTTCCCGCCCATCGCTGGCCTGGAGCTGGCGCTCTACGCGCGGCCCGAGCTGGACAGCGCCGGGCGCACCCTCCGCGACCGCCTGCGCGACCTCTGCGATGCACGCCTGGAAGGGTTGCAGGGCGAGCGCTGAGCGCTGTCTCCGGGCTATGATCCGGCTCCCTCAGCGAATGGACACGGAAGCCCGCCACATGTCCCGACCCACCCTGCAAGTCGACCTGCTGGTCGAGTCCTTCAACTACAAGGCCTGGTCCGACCGCCGCACCCTCGATGCCATCGCCCGGATCGACGCCGAGGCGTTCCCGGCCTCGCTGGCCTTCGCCTTGCAACAGCTCAATCACATGGCGATCGTCGAGGAACTGTTCAGGGCACGCCTGCTGGGCGAGCCGGCGCCCCACCAACAGACCAACAGCGAGGTGGTGCCTGGCTACGACGTCCTGCGTCGCCGGCTGGAGGATTCGGCCGCCTGGTTCGCCGGCTATGTCGCCGAGCTGCCGCTGGAGCGTCGCGGCGAATGGCTGCGCTTCCGCTTCGCCGATGGCCGCGACGGCGGCATGACGCGCCAGGAGATCCTCTTCCATATCGTCAACCATGGCACCTACCATCGCGGCGCCATCGGTCATGCCCTCGACCTGGCGGGCGCGCCCCGGCCGGCGGATACCTACACCCTGTATATCCACTCCGCGCAGCCGGAGCGGCGGGAATAGCCCGCGGCAATGGCCGCCGAGCCTCTACGCCATCGCCGAGAAACGACGTGGGGCTCGACCGAGCCCCCGCGCTGCGCATAAAAAAGCCCCGCGACCAGGAGCTGCAATCGCGGGGCTGGAGTGGCCGATTTCCATCGGCCGGGGGATAGCCGGTTCAGGCGCTGGGTTGCCAGCCACCGCCGAGGGAGCGGTAGATCGCCACGATGCCGCGGTACAGCTCGACCTCGGCCTGGGCCTGGGCATCTTCGGCGGAGAGTTGCTCGCGTTCGGCGTCCAGCAGCACCAGGAAATCGGTGGTGCCTTCGCGGTAGCGGATCGCCGCCTGTTGCGCGGCGGCGCGGCTGGCTTCCGACTGGCGGACCAGCGAGACCAGGCGCTCCTGGCGCTTGCCATAGTCGCTGAAGGCATTCGCCGATTCTTCCAGGGCCAGCAGCACCTGCTGTTCGTAGCTGGCCAGCGCGGCGTCGGCGTCGGCCTTGGCGCCTCGCAGGCGGGCACGCACGCTGCCGAGGTCGAAGGCGGCCCAACTGATGCTCGGGCCGACGCTCCAGGCGCGGGCGGCGCTTGAGCCGATCTGCGAGCCCCGCCCGGCGGTGAAGCCGAGGAAGCCGCTGAGGCTGACCCGCGGGAACAGGTCGGCGGTGGCCACGCCGACGTCGGCGGTGCTGGCGGCCAGGCGCCGTTCGGCGGCGCGGATGTCCGGCCGGCGGCGCAGCAGCTCGCCGGGATCGCCGATCGGCAGGGCCTTGGTGATCGCCGGCAGGTCGCGCGGCGAAAGGTCCACTGTCAACTCTTCCGGCCGTTGGCCGAGGAGGGTGGCGATACGATGCCTGGCGCGCTCGGCTTCCGCCTGCAGTTGCGGCACGCTGGCGGCGGTGGCCGCCAGGCGCGCATCGGCGCGCAGTACGTCGAGTTCGGCACCGACCCCGGCGTCGCGCAGTTGCTCGGTGAGCTGGCGCGACTCCTTCTGGTTCTCCAGGTTGCTCAGGGCAATCTTCTCGCGCAGTTGCGCGCCGCGCAGTTGGCCGTAGGCGTCCACCAGCTCGGCGATCAGGCTGACCTGCAGTTGCTGCAGGTCGGCCTCGGCCGCTTCGCTGAGGGCGTCGCTGGACTCCAGCTGACGGCGGATGCGCCCGAACAGGTCAAGCTCCCAGGCGCTATCCAGGCCAAGGTCGTAGCGCTCGCTGTTGACCCGGTCCTCGGTCACTCCCGGTTGCTGGCCCTTGCCGATGTCGGCGCTGGCGCGGCTGGTGACCACCGGGAAGCGATCGTTGGCCACGTCGTCGCGCAGGGCGCGGGCGGCGCGCAGGCGGGCGAAGGCCACGCGCAGGTCGCGGTTGCCGCTCAGCGACTGTTCGACCAACTGGTTCAGGGTCGGATCGTCGAACTGTTTCCACCACAGGCTTTCGAAGCGGCTGCGGTCGTAGGGCTTGCTCGCCGTGGCGTCGATCTTCGCCGCCGCGGTGTCGGGGGTCCGGTAGTCCGGACCCACCGTGCAGGCGCTGAGCGCCAGCAGACTGAACAGACCCAGGGCGGACGCGAGCCCGCTCCGGATCGACTGCGCGTGAATCATGCATGCACCTCTGGCAGGCCTTTGTCGTTGGCGGCGCGGCGCGCTTCGCGGTTCTCCACGAAGCGGCGGATGAGGACGTAGAACACCGGCGTCAGCAGCAGGCCGAAGAAGGTCACCCCGATCATCCCGGAGAACACCGCCACGCCCATCGCATGGCGCATCTCGGCGCCGGCGCCGGTGGAGATCACCAGCGGCACCACGCCCATGATGAAGGCGATGGACGTCATCAGGATCGGCCGCAGGCGCAGGCGGCAGGCTTCCAGCACCGCGGCGACGCGGTCCATGCCTTCCTCCTGCTTGTCCTTGGCGAACTCGACGATCAGGATCGCGTTCTTGCACGCCAGCCCCACCAGAACGATCAGGCCGATCTGGGTAAAGATGTTGTTGTCGCTGCCGGCCAGGATCACCCCGGTGATCGCCGACAGCAGGGTCATCGGCACGATCAGGATCACCGCCAGCGGCAGGCTCCAGCTCTCGTACTGGGCGGCCAGCACGAGGAAGGCCAGCAGCACGCAGAGCGGGAAGACGAACAGCGCGGTATTGCCGGCGAGGATCTGCTGGTAGGTCAGCTCGGTCCACTCGTAGGTCATGCCGTTGGGCAGTTCCTCCTTCAGCAGCTTCTCGATCGCCGCCTGCGCCTGGCCGGAGCTGTAGCCCGCGGCCGGGGCGCCGTTGAGTTCGGCGGTGATGAAGCCGTTGTAGTGCATCACACGGTCCGGACCGGAGGTGTCGCTGACCTTGATGAAGGACGCCAGCGGGACCATCTCGCCGAGGTTGTTGCGCACCTTCAACTGGCCGATCTGCTCGGGTTCGAGGCGGAACTGCTGCTCGGCCTGGACGTTGACCTGATAGGTACGGCCGAAGCGGTTGAAGTCGTTCGCGTACAGCGAGCCGAGGTAGACCTGCAGGGTGTCGAAGATGTCGCTGATCGCCACGCCGTGGGTCTTGGCCTTCTCGCGGTCGATGTCGGCGTCGATCTGCGGCACGTTGACCTGGTAGCTGGAGAACACCGAGCTGGGTTCCAGCTCAGGCAGCGCACGGGCCTTGGTGATGATGTTCTGGGTCTGCTTGAACAGCTCCTCGTAGCCCTGGTTGCCACGGTCCTCGATCTGCAGGCGGAAGCCGCCGATGGTCCCCAGCCCCTGTACCGGCGGCGGCGGGAAGATCGCGATGTAGGCGTCCTGGATGTCGGCGTACTTGGCGTTCAGCGCGGCGGCGATGGCCCCGGCCGACTGGCTCGGGTCCTTGCGCTCGTCGAACGGCTTCAGCGGGGTGAACACGATGCCGCTGTTCGGGCTGTTGGTGAAGCCGTTGATCGACAGGCCGGGGAAGGCCACCGAGTCTGCCACGCCGGGCTGCGCCAGGGCGATCTCGGACATCTGCTTGATCACCGCCTCGGTACGGTCCAGGCTGGCCGCGTCGGGCAACTGGGCGAAGGCCACCAGGTACTGCTTGTCCTGCTGCGGGACGAAACCGGTCGGCGTGCTGGAGAAGCCGAAGTAGGTCAGCACCATCAGTCCGCCGTAGACCAGCAGGGCGATCGAACTGCCGCGCAGGACCCGGTTCACCGTGCCGACGTAGCCATGGCTGGCGCGGTCGAAGAAACGGTTGAACGGACGGAACAGCCAACTGCCGAGGAGCTTGTCGAGGAACACCGAGAAGCGGTCCTTCGGCTCGTGGTGGCCCTTGAGCAGGACCGCCGCCAGCGCTGGCGACAGGGTCAGCGAGTTGAACGCCGAGATCACCGTGGAGATCGCGATGGTCAGGGCGAACTGGCGGTAGAACTGCCCGGTGAGGCCGGAGATGAACGCGGTCGGGATGAACACCGCGCAGAGCACCAGCGCCGTGGCGATGATCGGCCCGGTCACCTCGCGCATGGCACGCTTGGTGGCTTCCACCGGCTTGAGGCCGAGGCCGATGTTGCGCTCGACGTTCTCCACCACCACGATGGCGTCGTCCACCACGATGCCGATGGCCAGCACCAGGCCGAACAGCGACAGCGCGTTGAGCGAGAAGCCGAGCATGTGCATCACCGCGAAGGTGCCGATCAGCGACACCGGCACCGCGGCCAGCGGGATGATCGAGGCGCGCCAGGTCTGCAGGAACAGGATCACCACCAGCACCACCAGCACCAGGGCTTCGAACAGGGTGTGCACCACCGCCTCGATGGAGCCGCGGACGAAGATGGTCGGGTCGTAGACGATGGAGTAGTCCATGCCTTGCGGGAAGCTGTGCTTCAGCTCGGCCATCTTCTCCCGCACCAGGTTGGAGATCTCGATGGCGTTCGAGCCGGGACGCTGGAAGATCGGGATCGCCACCGCCGGCTTGTTGTTCAGCAGCGAACGCAGGGCGTACTGGTTGGAGCCCAGCTCGACCCGGGCGATGTCGCGCAGACGGGTGATCTCGCCGTTGGCGCCGGCGCGGATGATGATGTTCTCGAACTCTTCCTCGGTGACCAGGCGACCCTGGGTGTTGATCGACAACTGGAAGCTGGTATCGCTCGGCGCCGGCGGCGCGCCCAGGGTGCCGGCGGCGACCTGGCGGTTCTGCTCGCGGATGGCGTTGACCACGTCGGTGGCGGTGAGGTTGCGCGAGGCGACCTTGTTCGGGTCCAGCCAGACGCGCAGCGAATAGTCGCCGAGGCCGAACAACTGGACGTCGCCGACGCCGTCGAGGCGGGCCAGTTCGTCCTTCACGTTGAGCACCGCGTAGTTCGACAGGTAGAGCATGTCGTAGCGGTTATCCGGCGAGGTCAGGTGCACGACCATGGTCAGGTCGGGCGAGGCCTTGTCGACGGTGATGCCGAGCCGGGTCACTTCTTCCGGGAGCTTCGGCTCGGTCCGGGTGACGCGGTTCTGCACCTGCACCTGGGCGTTGTCCAGGTCGGTGCCGAGGGCGAAGGTGATGGTCAGGGTCAGCTTGCCGTCGGAGGTCGACTGGGAGGACATGTAGAGCATGTTCTCCACCCCGGTGATCGCCTGTTCAAGGGGAGAGGCGACGGTCTCGCCGATGACTTTCGGGTTGGCGCCGGGGAAGTTGGCGCGGACCACGACGGTCGGCGGCACCACTTCCGGGTATTCGCTGATGGGTAGCTGGAACAGGGAGATGGCGCCGCCGATCAGGATCAGCAGCGACAGCACCGCGGCGAAGATCGGCCGCTGGATGAAGAATTGGGAGAAATTCATCGGTTCTTCCTATCGCCGCGCTCAGCCGCGCGGCTCGTTGCGAGTGGCGTTGTCCTTGGACGCCGCCACCTTCGGTGGTTCGCTGTCGCCGACCGACTGCCGCAGGCGCGCGAGGGTGGCCAGGGTGTCGGCGCTGGCCATCTCGACCTTCTGCGGATCCACCTGCATGCCCGGGCGGACCCGCTGCAGGCCATTCACGACGATCCGGTCGCCCTTGCTCAGGCCGCTGCGGACGATGCGCAGGCCCTCCAGCTTCGGTCCCATCTCGACGGTGCGGTAGACGGTCTTGTTGTCGCCATCCAGGACCAGCACGAACTTCTTGCCCAGGTCGGTGCCGACCGCTTCGTCCTTGATCAGGGTGGCGGCGTAGGTCTTGCTGCCGACCAGCTTCAGGCGCACGTAGAGGCCCGGGGTGAACTCGCCCTTGGCGTTGTCGAACACGGCGCGGCCGCGGATGGTGCCGGTACGCGGGTTGACCTGGTTGTCGAGGAAGTCCAGCCGGCCCAGGTGCGGGTTGCCGTCCTCGCTGCTCAGGCCGAGGTACACCGGGCTCTCGCTGCGCGTGTCGCGACCGGCCTGGCGGGCCAGCTCGACGTACTTGAGGAACACGCGCTCGTCGGCGTCGAAGTAGGCGTAGACCTTGTCGGTGCTGACCAGGGTGGTGAGCAGGGTCTCCCCGGAGTTGACCAGGTTGCCGGCGGTGACCTCGGCGCGGCTGACGCGACCGTCGATCGGCGCGGTGATCCGGGTGAAGCTCAGGTTCAGGCGCGCCGCGTCCAGTTGCGCCTGGGTCGCGGCGACCGCCGCCTTGGCTTCCTGGGCGGCGGTGGTGCGGGCGTCGGCGAGTTCCGCGGAGATCGCGTTGCTGGCGCGCAGGCGTTCGCCGCGCTGGGCTTCGTTGACGCTCCGCGCCTGGGCCGCGCGGGCCTGTTGCAGCTGGGCTTCGAGGCGCTTGACCTCGGCCTCGAACGGGCGCGGGTCGATCTGGAACAGCAGGTCGCCTTTCTTCACCAGTGCGCCTTCATGGAAGGCCACGCGGTCGATGTAGCCCGACACCCGCGGGCGCAGCTCCACCGACTCCGGGGCCTCCAGGCGGCCGGTGAATTCGTCCCACTCGTTCAGCGGTTGTTCGATGACTTCGGCGACGCTGACCTTGGGCGCCGCCATGCCTTGGGTGGTTTCCGGGGCCTTGCCGCAGGCGCTCAGGACCAGTACGGCCGCGAGTGCGAGGGGGTAGCGCCAGGAGAAGTGGGATGACTGTTCCATGCTTGACTCCGCCAGTCGGTTTTTCGGGATTGGCGAAGTCTGCGGGCTGCTCCGGCAGGGAACTAATCGAACGACGAGATTTTGATTATCACGAACAGTGATACATGGTTTTTCGTTTTCTGTAACAGTCGATGGTTATGGACAGTGCTTTCGATGGAATAAGCCGCACACCCGCGGCGCGCGATCGATTTTCCCGTTGCGACGCCTCGTGCGGGTAGCTGCCGGAGGGCTCAGAGACTGTCCGGATCGCCGATGAACATGCTGATCCGCGAGCGCAGCCAGCGTTCGGCCGGATCGTTGTCCTGGGCGCCGCGCCAAGCCATCGACAGTTCGAAGGCGCGGGTCTCGAACGGTGGGTCCTCGGCGCGTAGGCCGCCGGCGGCGATCAGCGCCTGGGCGGCGTAGTCGGGCACGGTGGCGATGATGTCGGTGCCGGCCAGGAGGGTGCCGAGGCCGTTGAACTGCGGCACCGCCAGGACCACCTTGCGCTTGCGGCCGAATTTTTCCAGCTCCTCGTCGACGAAGCCGCTGAGGTCGCCGGCGAAGGACACCAGCGCGTGCGGTCGCGCGCAATAGTCGTCGAGGGTCAGCTGGCCGGGCGCGGAGTCGGCGCGGAGGATCTTCGGCTTGCTGCGGCGCACGGTCTTGCGCTTGGCGTTGGCCGGCAGTTCGTCGGTGTAGCTGACGCCCACCGAGATCTCCCCCGAGGCCAGCAGGTTCGGCATCAATAGATAGTTGGCGCGGCGCACGACGAGGACGATCCCCGGCGCCTCCGCGCGCAGGCGGCGGAGCAGGGGCGGCAGCAGGCCGAACTCGACGTCGTCGGAAAGGCCGATGCGGAACACCGCGGTGCTGGTCGCCGGATCGAACTCGCTGGCGCGACTCATGGCGGTGGAGATGGAATCCAGCGCCGGCGACAGGTGGGCGAAGATTTCCTGGGCTCGCGCGGTGGGTTCCATGCTGCGTCCGGTACGGACGAACAGCGGGTCGTCGAACAGCGTGCGCAGGCGCGACAGCGCGGCGCTGATGGCCGGCTGGCCGAGGAACAGTTTCTCTGCGGCGCGGGTCACGCTGCGTTCGTGCATCAGGGTCTCGAACACGATCAGCAGGTTCAGATCGACGCGGCGCAGGTCGTTTCGGTTCATGGCGTTCCTCGTTTCCAGGGGCTAGAGGCTGCAACCGCGGGGGCTCGCCGTCAAGCCTTGCGTGCGAGACGGGGCGGGGCCTGGCGAGGTGCCGGAGGGGCATAGGATCACTGACAGGCATAGCCATTATCAATAACGACGGGTGGTTTTGTCAGGCATGGGCGGATACAGTCACAACCCATGAGGTTATTCACCCCGTGATGCACTGCAGAGGTTTGCGATGTCCCGAGTGATCCGTTTTCATCAGTTTGGCCCGCCAGAGGTCCTCAAATGCGAAGAGCTGCCGACCCCGGCGCCGGCCGCAGGGGAAGTCCTGGTGCGTGTCCAGGCGATCGGCGTGAGCTGGAAGGATGTGCTCTGGCGTCAGAACCTGGCCCCGGAGCAGGCTGCGCTGCCGTCCGGTCTCGGCTTCGAACTGGCCGGCGAGGTGCTGGCGGTCGGCGCCGGCGTCGGCGACCTGCCGCTGGGTTCCCGCGTGGCCAGTTTCCCCGCCCATACCCCCGATCATTATCCGGCCTATGGCGACGTGGTGCTGATGCCGCGCGCGGCCCTGGCGGTCTACCCCGAGGTACTCACCCCGGTGGAGGCCAGCGTCTACTACACCGGCCTGCTGGTGGCCTATTTCGGCCTGGTCGACCTGGCCGGGTTGAAGGCCGGGCAGACCGTGCTGATCACCGAGGCGGCGCGCATGTACGGACCGGTCTCGATCCAGTTGGCCAAGGCTCTCGGCGCGCGGGTGATCGCTTCCACCAAGTCCGCCGAGGAGCGCGAGTTCCTCCGCGAGCAGGGCGCCGACAAGGTGGTGGTGACCGACGAGCAGGACCTGGTCCTGGAAGTCGAGCGCTTCACCGAGGGCAAGGGCGTCAATGTCATCCTCGACGAATTGGGCGGCCCGCAGATGACCCTGCTCGGCGATGTCTCCGCCACCCGCGGCAAGCTGGTGCTGTATGGCTGCAACGGCGGCAACGAGTCGGCGTTCCCGGCCTGCGCCGCGTTCAAGAAGCACCTGCAGTTCTACCGCCACTGCCTGATGGATTTCACCGGTCATCCGGAGATGGGCCTGGAACGCAACGACGAGTCGGTGAGCAAGGCCCTCGCGCACATCGAGCAACTGACCCGCGATCGCCTGCTCAAGCCGGTGGTCGACCGGGTATTCGAGTTCGACCAGGTGGTCGAGGCGCACCGCTACATGGAAACCTGTCCGAAGCGCGGCCGGGTGGTGATCCACGTCGCCGATTGAAGACGACCCGCAGCGAAAGAGCCCGGCCATCGAGCCGGGCTTTTTCGTGGGGGACAGAGGTCTCTGGGTTCTGGTCGCCAGCGCGTTAGGAGAGCAAAGGGACAGTTCGACTCTTCTTGAAAATATCTGTAATCCGGCTTCAGATCATTTGAAGCCCCAAGCGACCGAGGCTCGCCGCCAGTCGCAGGCGCGAGGTCTGCCAGTTGCCGAGGGCGCGGATGTGCTGGTCCTCGGCGCTGGCGTAGGCGGTCAGGGCGTTGAGCAGCTCGATCATGCTGCCGACCCCTGAGCGGTAGCGGCCCTGCACCACCTCCAGGCTTTGCCGCGACTGTTCGACCAGTTCGCGGGTGCGCGCCAGGCTGCGGGTCTCGACGCTGAGCGACTGGTAGTTGTTCCACACCTCCAGCGAAACCTGCTGCTCGGTGTCGGCCAGCTCCGCTTCGCTGGCTTCGCGGCGGGCCAGGGCGTTGCGGACCTGGTAGGTGCGTTCGAAGCCTTCGAACAACGGGATGTTCAGTTGCAGGCCGATGCTGCGGTCGCGTTCGCGGGTATCGCCGTTGAACGCCATCGCCTGGTCGCTATGGCTGCGTGCCAGGTTGGCGCTCAGCGCCAGGCTCGGCCGGCCGGCGGCGCGGCTTTCCTCCACCGAGGCGGCGGCGGCTTTCAGCCGCGCCTGGGCGGCGAGCAGCGCCGGATGCTCGCGGCGGGCTTCGGCGAGCATCTCGTCGATGGCCTTGACGAAGCCGGTGTCGGGTTGCGCCTCCAGCTCGCCGGAGAGGCGCAGCGGGGTATCCGGCGCCAGGCCCATGCGCAGGGCGCACTTCCGCCAAATTTTCCGAGTCCTGCACCTATAGCTCCACCAGCTCCTGTTGCTGCGGCATCAAGACTGTTTCCTCCTGACACAATATCCATCTCAATGATGCTTAGTTCGCGCACCTGATAACTCCTTTGAGATTTTTTCAAAAGATATTAGTAAAGCGATAATGCAAGAGCTAAGTAGTATTAGGCCGGTTGTAGATGATGACAGTTTTGCTCCTGGTGATATATCGCTATTGCCAATCAGATAGAGGCCGAATAAGCCTGTGGAGATCATGATTAGAAGCCCGCTAAGTGTTTGAATGCGTTTTCGTGGCTCTAGTTGGTTAGATTTTTCTTTGTTTAGCTCTTTAAGCGCTTTTGTTGTTGAAATAAGATGAATGATTCCTGTGTAAAATATTATGGCGCAGATTGATAATGTTGCGTCAATGGTTGCTAGCCATTTTTTCTCCATTCCTAGTTGGTCATTGAAGATTGAGAAGAGTATGGCGATTCCCGCTCCGTAGCCGGAAATTATGAGTGTAGGACTTCTCCTGATTTTATCTATCTTGAGTTTGCTAAAATTGTGTTCTGACAATTTTATATTCCCTGCTGGTTGGGGTGGTGTGGCGTTAGTTTTTTAGCACGATATCGTTCTTGATGTGTGTAAGAGAATTCTGTGAAAACTAATGGATTTTTCTTGCGTGAGAGGCTTTGGGTGTCATGGAGTAGACAGAAGCATGTTTGACGGTCTAGGTGGGGGCGCTTTTGAAATGCCCTTGGGAGGGGTTTTTGAAGGATGTGGAGATGTGTCGTTTCTGGCGGTTTTGGAAATTTATTATGTGCCTTGGCAGTTTTTATTCTTGAGCGTGCTGTGTTTTAGAGGATGTCTCCAATGGCAGGTTTGCATGTATATGTAGGCGCTATGGCGGCGCGAATATACATTGCCGCCAAAGCAAACTGCTTATTCGTTCAGATCCACAGATCGTTGACCGCCGTCCGCTCGCCGCCCTGGTCGCCGGTATTGCGCACGCCGCAGGGCTCCACCAGGAGCATGCGCACCTCGCCCTCGGCGAACGGCTTGTGCTCCACGCCGCGCGGCACCACATACATCTCGCCGGGGCCCAGATGCACCGCGCCGTCGCGGAAATCGATGCGCAGGCGACCGGCGAGGACGATGAAGGTCTCGTCGGTGTCGGCGTGGCTGTGCCAGACGAAGTCGCCTTCGATCTTCACCAGCTTGAACTGGTAGTCGTTCATCTGGGCGATCACCCTGGGTTGCCAGCGGTCGTCGAACAGGGCGAGCTTGGCGGCGAAGTTGATCGCTTGGGTTGTGCTGGTGGACATCGGTGCGCTCCGGTGGTTGGTCTCTGGCGCCAGGGTAGGCGGCTACGGAGCGGGCGGTCTTGGATGATCGTGCAACCTGGCTAGGCGCGGCCGAGCATACGCAGCCAGCGTGCCGGTGGCAGGCCGTAGCTCTGGCCGAAATGGCGGGTCATGTGGCTCTGGTCTGTGAAACCGGCGGCAAGCGCGGCTTCGGCCAGCGTCTGGCCGCCGAGCATCAGCCGGCGGGCGATGTCCAGCCGGCGCTGGATCAGGTAGCGGTAGGGGCTGGTGCCGAACAGCGCGCGGAAATCGCGCGACAGGCTCCAGCGTTCTCGCTGGGCGACCTGCGCCAGTTCGTCGAGGCCCAGCGGGCGCTCCAGGTGCGCGTGGATGTACTGCCGGGCGCGCTCGGCGGCGACGAAGTCGAAGTGGCGCCTGCCGCGCGCCCGGTTGCCGGCCACGGCGTCGAGGGTGTGGGCCAGTTCGAACAGGGCGTCCTGTTCTTCCAGCGGCTCCAGCGGGGTATCCATGGCCTGTAGCAGGGTCCGGCTGGCGGCGATCAGGCGCGGGTCGTCGGACAAGCCCCCGCGCACGAACGGCAGCGGCCGGCCGCCGAGGGCCTGCTGGATCAGCGCCGGCTCGACGTAGAGCATCCGGTAGCGGAACCCTTCCTGGCTGCCGGCCTCGCCGTCGTGCAGCTCGTCGGGATGCAGCACCAGGCAGCCGCCCGGCAGGCTGTGGCGCTGGCTGCGGCGATAGCGGAAGCTCTGCACCCCGGCCAGGGTCTGGCCGATGGCATAGGTGTCGTGGCGATGCGGATCGTAGCCGTGGCCGGCGAAGTAAGCCTCGATGCGTTCCACCGCACCGTGTTGCGGGGCGCGTCGAACCCAGTCGCGGGGCGTATTGGCGTGGCTCATGGGGAAAGGCTCGTGGCGCGGAAGGTTCAGGCTAGCGCTTCGTTGGCGCGACTGGAATAGCCGGACGGCGTCTCGCCGAATACTGCGCGGAAGGCACTGGCGAAGCTGCTCGGGCTTTCGTAGCCGAGCGACCAGGCGACCTCGCCGACCGCCTGGCCCGCTGCCAGCCGTTCGACGGCCGCGTGCAGTCGCGCCAGTTGCCGCCATTGCGCGAAGCTCATGCCGGTCTCGGCGCCGAACAGCCGGCTCAGGCTACGGCTGCTGAGGCCCGCCCAGCGTGCCCATTCGGCCGCCGGCCGCGGATCGCCGGGGTTGGCCAGCAATGCCTCGGCGATCCTGCGCAGGCGCGAATCCCCCGGATAGGGCAGGCGGGTCCGCTGGGGCACGGCGTGGCGCAGTTCGTCCAGCAGCACGCGCAGCAGGTTCTCGCGTTCGGTGTTCCAGGCGGAGCCGGTCGGCCAGCGGGTGGCGCGTTCGACGATCAGCGCCACGAAAGCCGAGCAGGCGAGCACGCCGGGGTGCCGGGGCAGGTCGCGGCAGTGTTCGGCGGCGAGGTAGGCGCTCCAGCCCGCCAGGCTGCCGTGGGAGTGCGCCGAGTGTGGGTGACCCGGTGGGATCCAGGCGATCTGGCGCGGAGGCAGGGCCTGGCGGCCATGCTCGTCCTCGACCACCAGAAGGCCGCGCTCCAGGCAGTAGAGCTGGCCGCAGGCATGGCGGTGGGAGGCCGTGCGGCTGGCTGCGCGGTCGATGCGCAGGGCGAAGAGCGGGACGGGCAGGGGTTCCGGAAGCATTTGGCGGAAAAGCGACGATGATTGGCTTGGGATGGATAATAGGCCATTCGACTGCGGATGTAGCCTGGCGGCTCATCATTCTTGCCTGGAGCACGCCATGAAAGCCGAAGACATCCTTTCCGACCGACAGGACCGCATCCGCCTGGGCGGCGTGGAGATACGCAAGGGCAGCGTCGGCGCGTTCATCGCCAACGCCCGGCTGCTGCTTGAGGAGGAACTGCCCGCGGCGCAACGGCGGCAGGCCGAAGAAGACCTGCGCGCCCTGCTGCCGGCGATCCGGGCACTGGGGCTGCTGGAACTCTTCGAACTGCGCGACGCGCGACTGCGGACGCTGGTGGCGGATTGGGAAAACGCCGCTGGCCGCTCCTGAGAGCGGCACACGGGCACTTGGAGGTATCAGTCGTCGATGCAGCTTTCGATCAGGCGTTGCAGGGCTTCGCGCTCACTGACCGGCGTGCGCATCGGCATGTGCGCGAGGCTGCCGTCGCGGCGCTCGATGATGTACTCGGTCTCGAAGTGCAGGGTGCAATCCTCGAGGCTCACATAGGTGACGCCATAGGTCGGGGCCTTGCGGGAGCGGGCTGAGAGCATGGATGCCTCCTTGGGCTCATTTCTTCTCGCTGGTCGATGCGGGCGCGCTGGCCTGAACCGGGCGAGTAGGGGTCACTGCATTGCTGTAGAACGCGGAAGCGGCGAAGTAGCTGGCGAGGGCGCTGAAGCTGGACATGATCGGTTCTCCTGGGGAAGGGTGGGCGTCTGCCCTTGGAGAGCATGTTTGCCCAGCGGGAGAACCGGCAGAAGTAAAAAGCCTGCATGGTGTATATCGAGCGCGGTGATGGATCAAGCGACCCCCTCCAGCCTTGCGACTGTTCGCCGGTGTTACCATATGACGTGTTTTTTTCTCAGGAATTCCCATGGCCAAGCGTGGACGCCCCTGCGGCTTCGATCGTGAACAGGCATTGCGCCGGGCGCTCGACGTGTTCTGGGAGGCCGGTTACGAAGGCGCGACCATGGCCGCGCTGAAGGAGGCCATGGGTGGCATCTGCGCGCCGAGCATGTATGCCGCCTATGGTTCCAAGGAGGCGCTGTTCCGTTCGGCGGTGGAACTCTACCTGAGCCAGGAGTGCCAGCTTTCCAAGGGCGCCTTCGCCCTGCCGACGGCGCGCGAGTCGATCGCCGCGCTGCTGGAAAGCGCCGCCGTCAGCTACACCACGGAAGGCAAGCCGCGCGGTTGCCTGGTCGACCTCAGCACGACCAATTTCTCGCCGGCCAACAAAGGCGTCGAAGACTACCTGCGCGATCACCGGCGGCGCGCCGCGCGCCTGCTGCGCGAGCGTTTCGCACGAGGCGTGGCCGACGGCGACGTGCCGGCCGGAGCCGATCTCGACGCGCTCACCAGTTTCTACAGCAGCGTGCTTCAGGGCCTGTCGATCCAGGCCCGCGACGGCGCCAGCCGCCAGCAGTTGCTGGCCATCGGCCGCTGCGCGATGGCGGCCTGGGATTCCCTGCTGGCGGTCGAGGCCGCCTGACGCCACAGCGCGCCTTGACTGGAAAAAGCCCATGGATTCTCCGTGGGCAAAAACTATAACGCGTGATATAGAATTGATCCAAACCCCGGGCGAGGTCCTTCCGCGCGTGTCTCGCGCCCTGGCCATCGCTCGCTGCCGATTGGAGCCTTCATGACAACGCTTGCTGATATCCCCCTGTCCATGCTCGACCTGGTGCCGGTGCGCACCGGCGGCAGCGTGGCCGAAGCCCTGCACAACTCCCTGGACCTGGCGCGCCATGTGGAGCGCCTGGGCTTCAACCGTTTCTGGCTGGCCGAGCACCACAACATGGATGGCATCGCCAGTTCCGCCACCGCGCTGCTGATCGGCCATATCGCCGGCGGCACCTCGCGGATCCGCGTCGGCTCGGGTGGGGTGATGCTGCCGAACCATGCGCCGTTGGTGGTGGCGGAAAACTTCGGCACCCTGGAGACGCTCTACCCGGGCCGCATCGACCTCGGCCTTGGCCGCGCCCCCGGCGCCGACCAGGCGACCATGCGCGCCTTGCGTCGCGACCGCCTGGGCAACGGCGACGACTTCCCCGAGCAGGTCGCCGAGCTGGAAATGCTGCTCGGCCCGCGCCGTTCCCAGCAGAGCCTGCTGGCGGTGCCGGGCGAGGGTACCCAGGTGCCGATCTGGCTACTCGGTTCGAGCTTGTTCAGCGCCCACCTGGCGGCGCAGAAAGGCTTGCCCTATGCCTTCGCTTCGCATTTCGCACCGCGTTACCTGCACGAGGCGCTGCGCATCTACCGCAGCAACTTCCAGCCCTCGGCGGTACTCGACAAACCTTACGCGATGATCGGCGTGCCGCTGATCGCCGCACCTACCGACGAAGAGGCCGAGTTCCTCGCCACTACCGCCTTCCAGCGCGTGCTGGCGCTGATCCGCGGCGAGAGCCTGAAACAGAAGCCGCCGGTGGAAAGCATGGCGCCGTTGTGGCTGCCCCACGAGCAGGATGCGGTCGGCAGCTTCTTCGGCCTGGCGGTGATCGGCGGTCCGGAGAAGGTTCGCGCGCGCCTGGAGATCCTCCTGGAGCAGACCGGCGCCGACGAGCTTATCTTCACCAGCGACTTCTACGAGCACGCCCATCGGCTGCGCTCTTGCGAAATCGTCGCGGGGCTGAAAGGGGCGTGATCCGGGGCCTGTAGGGAAAATGATGTAGACCTGCGTGCGGTAGGGTCTTTCGGCGATAGGTTTTTTGGTTCTAAACTTAGAACTAAAAACAATAAGCCAGAGAGGAACCCTGCCATGCCGGTTGCACACCGACTGCTGTTTTCATTGACCGCCTTGCTGGCGGCGACGGCCCAGGCCGCCGTCGACGGCCAGAAACTCTACACACAGGGCGGCGCCAACCCGGCCGCCGCGGCCTGCGTCACCTGCCACGGCGCCGATGGCATGGGCCTGGCCGCCGCCGGCTTTCCGCGCCTGGCGGGCCTTCCCGCCGCCTACCTGAGCAAGCAGCTGCACGACCTCAAGCAGGGCGGCAGTCGCGAGCACCCGGTGATGAAGGGCATAGCCGATGCTCTCGGCGACGACGAGATCCAGGCGCTCGCCAATACCCTCGCGGCAATGCCGGCGCCCAAGCCGGTGGAGCTGTCGCGCGTGGCCACCCCGCGCAGCCCCGGCGAGACCCTGGCGGTGCGTGGCGCCTGGGAGCGCAACATTCCCGAGTGCGTGACCTGTCACGGTCCGGCCGGCAGCGGCGTGGGGGAGGCCTTCCCGCCGTTGCAGGGGCAGGGCGAGATGTACCTGAGCAACCAGTTGCGCGCCTGGCAGCTTGGCACTCGCCGCAACGACCCGAACGATCTGATGGGACATATCGCCAAATCCCTCAGCGAAGAGGAGATCCGCAGCGTCAGCCAGTTCTTCGCCACCCTCGGTCAGGCAGGAGGCCAGCCATGAACATGCCGTCGATCCTTTCCCTGGCCGTCGCCGGCCTGCTGGTCGCTCCCGTCCACGCGGCAACGGCGCCCTCGGAGCCGTTCCAGCCGCCGGCGGAAAGCAGCCTCCCGGACAACGCCTTCGGCGAAATGGTACGCCAGGGCCAGGCGTTGTTCGTGGAAACCCGGAAGAACGCGCCGCATCTGGTCGGCAACCAGCTCAACTGCGTCAACTGCCATCTCGACCAGGGCCGCCGGGCCAACTCCGCGCCGCAGTGGGCGGCCTATCCGGTCTATCCGGCGTTCCGCGCCAAGAACAACAAGGTCAATACGTTCGCCGAGCGCCTGCAGGGCTGCTTCCAGTTCAGCATGAACGGCAAGGTGCCGGCGGCCGACAGCCCGGAGATCAAGGCCCTGACCGTCTACGCCTATTGGCTGGCGAGCCAGGCGCCGACCGGGGTCAGCCTGCCCGGACGCGGCTATCCGGACGTGGCCCCGCCGGAAGGCGGCTACAGCATCGAGCGCGGCGCCAAGGTCTATGCCGCGCAGTGCGCGATCTGCCACGGCGCCGACGGCCAGGGCCAGATGGCTCTGGGGCAGACGGTGTTCCCACCGCTGTGGGGCGCGCAGTCGTTCAACTGGGGCGCGGGCATGCACCGCATCAACACCGCGGCCTCCTTCATCAAGTACAACATGCCGCTGGGCAAGCCCGGTACCCTCAGCGACCGCGACGCCTGGGACGTCGCCGCCTTCATGAACAGCCACGAGCGCCCGCAGGACCCGCGCCTGGTGGACGGTTCGGTGGAGAAGACGCGGCAGAAGTTCCATGCCAACGACGGCGTCAACCTGTACGGACAGAAGGTCAACGGCGTGCTGCTGGGACAGGGAATCTGACCCTCGTGGCCTGGCGTCCGCAGGACGGAGACCCGGTCCGGCGGAAGCAGGTCGGCGCGGGGGTAGGGCGGATAACGCCAACGGCGTTATCCGCCGATGCCTGGGCCTCGGTCCGGCGGATAGCCGCGGGCGGCTATTCGCCCTACGGGGGCCGGTTGGCGGGTGGGCCCGCGCATCACTCGCGCAGCGGCATTTCCAGCGTCACCCGCAGGCCGTCCGCGCGGCTGTCGAAGTCCAGCCGGCATTGGCAGCGTTGCACGATAGCCTGGACGATGGCCAGGCCGAGCCCGCTGCCGCCGCTCTTGCCGTGGCGCCAGAAACGCCGGGTGAGGTGCGGCAGGTCGGTTTCGGCGATGCCCGGACCGTGGTCGCGGACGTGGAAGCGCGCGCAGCCTTGCGCGGTTTCCACCGCCAGCTCCACCCGGGTGCCGGCGGCGGTGTGGCGCAGGGCGTTGTCCAGCAGGTTGCGCAGCGCGGCGATGGCCAGCACCGAGGGGACTTCCAGCGGCGCCTCGGACAAGCCGTCGGCCAGCTTCAGCTCGAACATCCGCACGTCGCCGTGGCCGGCGTCGTGCATGGCCACCCGGGCGGCGTCCTCGGCGCTGCATTGCACGCCGTCGTCGAACGACAGGCTGCCTTCCACCCGCGCCAGCAGCAACAGCTGGTCCAGCGTCCGGTGCAGACGGTCGGCGCCTTCCTCGGCGTGGGCCAGGGCCTGCTCGGCGGCGGCGCCCTCGGTCATGCGCGCGACCTGCAGGTGGGTCTTGATCGCGGTCAGCGGGCTGCGCAGCTCGTGGGCGGCATCGCCGGTCAGGCGTCGCTCGCGTTCGATGGCCTGGGCGATGCGCTGGAACAACTGGTTCTGGGTTTCCACCAGCGGCTTCAGTTCGCTCGGCAGGGCCGCCAGCTCCAGTGGCTCCAGCGAGTCGGCGCCGCGCCGGGTGAGGGCGTCGCGAATCCGCTTGAGCGGCGCCAGACCCTGGCCGGCGCCGAGCCAGAGCAGGGCCAGGCTGCCGAGCAGGGCGACCGTCACCGGCACCGCGGCGGCCACCACCACCGAGCGTTGCAGCACGTCGCGCTCTTCCAGGCGGTCGGCGGTGCTGACCCGCAGATCGCCGGCCTGCACGGTGAAGCTGCGCCACAGCACGCCGTTGATTTCCTGGTCGCGGAAGCCGCTGGCGGTGCTGTCCAGCGCCCGCTCCGGGGTGGCATGGCTCTGCGCCAGGACTTCGCCGCGCAGTGAGCTGACCTGGCAGGCCATGCCGTTGGGAATTCCCAGTTGCTCCGCGCTCAGGCGCGTGGTCTGGCCGTCCGCCGGCTGCGGCTGCGGCAACTGCTGGAGCAGGCCGGCAACCATCCGCGCCGAGGCCGCCAGGCGTTGGTCGAAGGAGCGCATCATCTGCCCGCGCAGGTCGCAGAGCATCCAGGCCGCGGCCAGCGACCAGAGCAGGATGAAGGCCGAGCCGAGGATCAGGGTCAGGCGCAGGCGCAGGCTCATGCGTCGTCTCCGTCGCCGCGCGCCGGCCCGAGGCGGTAGCCGAGGCCGCGCACGGTCTGCACGATGGCGTTGCCGAGCTTGCGCCGCAGGTGATGGATGTGGACGTTGAGGGCGTTGCTCTCGACCTCGTCGCCGAAGCCATAGACGCTGTCCTTGAGCTGCTCGCCGCTGAGGATCCGCCCGCGGTTGTTGAGCAATGCCTGCAACAGCGCCTGTTCGCGTCGCGACAGTTCCACGGGGCGGCCGTCGAGCCAGGTTTCGCGGGTGCTCGGATCGTAGCTGAGGCGGCCGTGTTCGATGACGTTGACGCAACGCCCGGCGGAGCGCCGCTGCAAGGTATGCAGGCGGGCGCCGAGTTCACGCAGGTCGAAGGGCTTGAGCAGGTAGTCGTCGGCGCCGGCCTGCAGCCCGGCGACCCGGTCGGTCACCGCGTCGCGCGCGGTCAGCACCAGCACCGGCAGGTCGACGCCCTGCTGGCGCAGGCGCTGCAGCAGGCGCAGGCCGTCCTCGTCGGGCAGGCCGAGATCGAGGACCAGCACGTCGAAGCGCGCCACCTGGAGCAGCGCCTGGGTATCGGCGGCGCTGGCCACCCGGTCCACGGTCAGGCCCTGGGCGTTGAGGCCGGCGACGATGCCGCTGGCGATCAGGTCGTCGTCTTCGGTGAGCAGTACATGCATGGCGGTATCGCTGGTTAAAGGGATAGGAGTCTGAAGCGGGCGAATTAAGCCAGGATTATGCCCCGCCCGGCGCGTCGCCGGGGTTTTCCCGTGGCCGCGTTAACGGCCTGTTAATCGTCGCTGGCCATGCTGCCGCCGAGTTCATCGTAGAAGGCGTTATCCATGCGTGTGTTGATCCTGCTCCTGATGCTCCTGCTGCCGGGCCTGTCCCAGGCGCAACCGGGCGACGACCTGTTCGCGCCGCGCGGCGCGACGCAGACGGATTTCCTGCCGGTGGAGAAAGCCTTCCGCTTCACCTGGGAGCGCCTCGACGACGGCCAGGTGCAACTGCGCTGGCAGATCGCGCCGGGCTACTACCTGTACCAGAAGCGCCTGCGCTTCGACGGACTCGACCCGGCCTTGCAGCCGCAGCTGCCGCCCGGCGAAAGCCACAGCGACGAGTTCTTCGGCGAGTCGCAGGTCTATCGCCAGAGCCTGGAACTGACCCTGCCGGCGGCCGCCGCCGGACAACTGCGCCTGGGCTGGCAGGGCTGCGCCGATGCCGGCCTGTGCTATCCGCCGCAGAGCCAGGCGCTCGACCTGGGCGGTACCGGCCCTGCCGCCGCCGGGACGAGCGGCGAAGTCGCCGAGGACCAGGGCCTGGCCGGCAGCCTGCAGGCCGGCAACCTGGCCTGGAGCCTGTTGCTGTTCTTCGGCCTCGGCCTGCTGCTGGCGTTCGCTCCCTGTTCGCTGCCGATGCTGCCGATCCTCGCCGGGCTGGTGGTCGGCAGCGGCGCCGGCCCTCGTCGAGGCCTGCTGCTGGCCGGTAGCTACGTGCTGAGCATGGCGCTGGTCTACGCCGGACTCGGGGTGGTCGCGGCGCTGCTTGGCGGCAACCTGCAGGCCTGGCTGCAACAGCCGTGGCTGCTGGGCAGCTTCGCCGCGCTGTTCGTGTTCCTCGCGCTGCCGATGTTCGGCTTCTTCGAACTGCAACTGCCGGCTGCCCTGCGCGACCGCCTCGACGGTCTCAGTCGCGGCCGCAAGGGCGGCAGCCTGGCCGGCGCGGCCGCGCTCGGCGCGTTGTCCGGGCTGCTGGTGGGGCCGTGCATGACCGCGCCGCTGGCCGGCGCCTTGCTCTATATCGCGCAGACCGGCAATGCCCTGCATGGCGGCCTGGTGCTGTTCAGCCTGGGCCTCGGCATCGGCATGCCGCTGTTGCTGCTGGTGACGGTCGGCAGCCGCTTCCTGCCCAAGCCCGGTCCCTGGATGAACCTGGTCAAGGGCGTGTTCGGCTTCCTTTTCCTCGGCACCGCCTGGATACTCCTGCGTCCGCTGCTCGGCGAGGCGCTGTGGATCGGCCTTGGCGGCGCGTTGCTGCTGGTCCTGGCCTACGCCGCGCTGCACACGGCGCGAGGCCTGGCACGGCACGCGGTGCTGTTCGGCGCGGCGGGCTGCATCTTCGGTCTCTGGGGCGCGGCGATGCTGCTGGGCGCCGCGGCCGGGGCCGACGACCCCTGGCGTCCGCTACAGGTGTATGCGGCGGCGAACCGGGGCGCTACGCCGACGGCCAGCGCCCACGAGGCGTTCCTCACGGTGAGCCAGCCGGCCGAGCTGGACCGTCAGTTGGCTGCGGCCAAGGCCGAGGGACAATGGGTGCTGCTCGACTACTACGCTGACTGGTGCGTGTCCTGCCGGATCATGGAGAAACAGGTGTTTGCCAAGCCCGATGTGCTCGCCGCCCTGCAGGGCGTGCGCCTGCTGCGGCTCGACGTGACCGCGGATAACGCCGCCAGCCGCGAGCTGCTGCACCGCTACCAGGTACCCGGCCCGCCGAGCCTGATCTGGATCGGCCCGGAAGGCGAGGAGCGCCGCGCGCGCCGGTTGACCGGCGAAGTCGACGCCGGCGGCTTCCTCGCCCATTGGCAGGCGACCCGGGAGCGCGGCTGATGCTGAGTTTTTCCCTGGGGCCGCTGGTGGTCTCGCTGCAACACCTGCTGCTGTTCCTCGCCCTCGGCGCCGCGCTGCTCGGTGGTTGGCTGGCGGCGCGCGGCGGCGGGCGCAACGCCGAGCCGGTGCTGTTCAACCTGTTGTTGCTCGGCCTGCTGGTGGCGCGCCTGGCCTTCGTGGTGCGCTACTGGCCGCAGTACCGTGGCGACTTCGCACAGATGCTGGATATCCGCGATGGCGGTTTCCTCGCCTGGCCAGGCCTGCTCGCCGCCGTGCTCGGCGCGCTGTTCTGGGCCTGGCGGCGACCGGCGCTACGTCGCTCGCTGGGTGTCGGCGCCAGCCTCGGACTGGCGTTCTGGCTGCTTGGCAGCCTGGGCCTGGGCATCTACGAGCGCGGTACGCGTCTGCCCGAACTGAGCCTGCGCAACGCCGCCGGCGAGTCGGTGCAACTGGCCGATTTCCGGGGCCGCCCGCTGGTGATCAACCTCTGGGCCAGTTGGTGCCCGCCGTGTCGGCGTGAGATGCCGGTGCTGCAACAGGCGCAGGCGGAGAATCCCGACGTGGTGTTCCTCTTCGCCAACCAGGGCGAGAGCGCCGAGACCGTGCGCCATTTCCTCCAGGGCGAGAACCTGCGCCTGGACAACCTGCTGTTCGACAACGGCGGGCAGCTTGGCCAGCAGGTCGGCTCGGTCGCCTTGCCCACCACCGTTTTCTACACCGCCGAGGGCCGCCTGCTGGGCAGCCATCTCGGCGAACTGTCCCGCGGCAGCCTGGCGCGCTACCTCGAAGCCTTCGAGCCGGCCGCTGCCGCCCCCGCAACCAGGAGTTCCGAATGAGACTGCCGCGCAACCTGATCACCCTTGGCCTGGGCCTGACCCTCCTCAACGCCGGCCTGGCCACGGCGGCGGAGGAGCTGCCGGCGCCGATCCGCATGGTCCAGGAGAAGGGCGCCCGCATCCTCGGCAGCTTCGACGCCCCGGATGGCCTGCGCGGATACGCCGCCGAATACCAGAACCAGGGCATGGCGCTGTACCTGACGCCCGACGGCAAGCACGTACTCACCGGCCACCTGTTCGACGCCCAGGGCAAGGACCTCAGCCGCGAACCGCTGGAGCGCCTGGTGTATGCGCCGCTGGCCAAGGAAATGTGGCAGAAGATGGAGCAGAGCGCCTGGATCGCCGATGGCCGTGCCGACGCGCCGCGCGTGGTCTACCTGTTCAGCGACCCGAACTGCCCGTACTGCACCATGTTCTGGGAGCAGGCGCGACCCTGGGTGGATGCCGGCAAGGTGCAGTTGCGGCATATCATGGTCGGCATCATTCGCGAGGACAGCGAAGCCAAGTCCGCTGCGCTGCTGGCCAGCAAGGACCCGCAGAAGGCCCTGCACGACCATGAGCAGGCGGGCAAGGCCAGCACCCTGAAGCCGCTTGCGAAGATCCCGGCGGCGGTGCGCAAGCAGCTCGCCGGCAACATGGAACTGATGGAGTCGATGGGCGCCGCGGCGACCCCGGCGATCTTCTATCTCAATGCCGAGGGGCGCATGCAGCAGCAACAGGGCGCGCCGCAGCCGGACCAGTTGGCGGAGATCCTCGGTCCGCGTTGATCCTCCGGGCCGGCGCCGAGCCGCCGGCCATCTATACTCCCTGCGTTACGCCAACCCAGCGGAGCGAGGGCCATGGACGACGCATTCAGCGAGGAAGGCAGCGCGCAGCCGCGCCATGACGCTCAGCGTCCGGCGCTGGCCTCGCGGAGCGACGGTTTCGACATCCACACCTACCATCCCGACTTCGTCGCCGATCCCTATCCGCTGTTGCGGCTGATCCGCTCCCGTGCGCCGGTCTGCCGCGACCAGGCCTCGATCTGGTGGATCAGTCGCTATGCCGATGTCTCGGCGTGCCTGCGCGACCGCCGTTTCTCCGCCGACCCCGCTCGCCTTGGCGCCGCCGGCGTCCGCCAGGGCGGCGCCAGCTGGTTCGGCCACCAGCAATTGCAACCGCTGGCGCGCTTCTACGACAACTTCATGCTGTTCAATGACGCGCCGCGGCACACCCGCCTGCGCAGGCTGTTCGCTCCGGCCTTCGGCCCCGACGCCGTGCGCCGCTGGGAGGCGTGCATCGAGGCGCTGGTGGAAGAGCTCCTCGACAGCTTGCTGGAGCGCCGCGAGCCCGATCTGCTCAGGGACTTCGCCGAACCGCTGACGATCCGGGTGGCCGCCGAGCTGTTCGGCTTTCCCCGCGAAGATACCGGGCAACTGCTGCCCTGGGGCCGCGACCTGGCCGCCGGGCTCGATCTCGCCGCCAGCCACGGCGATGCCGGGCAGATCAACCGCAGCGCGGCCGCCTTCAGCGACTACCTGCAACGCCAGGCGCGCGGCTGGAGCGATGGCTCTTCGCACCCGCCGCCCGGCGCGGCGCCGAGCATCCTCGACGGCGCCGCGATGCTGGAGGCCGGACTGGGCCTCGAGGACCTGGTGGCGGCCTATGCCATGGTGTTCATGGCCGCGTTCGAAACCACCATCAGCATGGTCGGCAACGCTACGCTGGCGCTGCTCACCCATCCCGACCAGCTCGATCTGCTGCGGCGGTGCCCGGAGCTGGCGGCGAACGCGGTGGAGGAACTGCTGCGCTTCGATGGCGCGGTGCGCGGCGGCGTGCGTTGCACCCTGGAGGAGGTGGAGATCGGCGGCCAGCGGATTCCGCCTGGAGAGAAGGTCTGGCTGAGCTTCCTCGCGGCGAACCGCGACCCGGAGATGTTCGCCGCCCCCGACCGCCTGCAATTGCAGCGAGCGAACGCCAAGCAGCACGTGGCGTTCGCCCATGGTCCGCACTACTGCCTGGGCGCGTACCTGGCCCGGCTCGAATTGCAATGCGCATTGCGCGGCCTGGTGCGTCGCCGTTTCGCCCTGGCCTCGGAACCGAGGGACCTGCGCTGGCGGCGCAGCTCGGTGTTCCGCACCCTGGAGCGCTTGCCGATCGTCCCGGAAGGCGACGCTCAGAAGACCTGCGAGTAGCGCAGGATCAGCCGGCTGCCCTCGCTGCGGTTGCGTGCGCCGTATTCGTGATGGGCGTTGAGGAACAGCCGCGACTTGCCCCAGCCGAACATCAGCGCCGGGCCGATGGCATCGACCCGCTCGCGGGAGTCCGGGCGGTCGTGGCCGTCGACCCGCTCGTCGGTGATCTGTCGCAGGCTGTAGCCGGACAACCCGAGCCGCCAATGCGCATCCAGCGCCAGCGATACCGAGTAGTTGGCGTGGAACGCCTGGCCCGGTTGCAGGTAGTCGTCGGCCAACGGCGGCGCCGGGTCGCGATTCTTGCCCGGCAACAGGTACTGCAGGCGAGCGCTGGCTTCCCAGCCTTCGGCGAATTCCCAGGTCAGCGCGTAGTGCGGGTTGAAGCTCCAGTGGTTGCTGCCGGGATTTATCGCCCGATGCCTGTCGTAGCGCCCGGTGGGTAACTGGAAGGCGAGGTTCAGGCGCTGCCAGTAGGGCCGGCCGAACAGCTCGGTCTGCGGCCATTGCAGGATGAACGGACTGACGATCAGGTTGCCGAGGCCGTTGGCGCTGCCGGCGTGGGGTTCGAAGTCGGGATCGGCGAGCAGCACCGGGACGAGGATTTCCGCGCCGTAGTAGGCGCCGAACAGCTGGTGCTGGCTGATGTGGGCGAAGTGGCTGGTGGCGAGCAGGGTGCGCAGGCGGTTGTCGAGCGGGCGCCGGTGACCGTTGGCGTCCATGAAGTCGTCGGCCTCGTAGATATTCACGAACTGCTGGAACAGCGTGCCGGGCAGGGCCTTGCCGTCGAGGAAGGAGGTCTGGCCGAGGTTCATCCCCGGCAGCGCGGCGATAGCCTGGAACGGAGGCAGCAGCAGGGGCAGGGCCAGCAGGCTGGCCCGGATGCGGGTGGTCATGGGCGTGTCCTTCTTGTTGTTGTTTTCCACGGGGCAGCGCGTCAGTCCGGCAGGTAGTCGGGCTGGCGCTCGGGGCTGGCGCGCTGGAAGGCTTCGAGCGCCAGGCAGCGCCCCTCCAGTTCGAGCAACGCCGGGTAGGGCGCCAGGTCACAGCCCATGCGCCGGGCGTTGGCCAGTTGCGGTACCAGGCAGCACTCGACGATGCCCGCTGCGGCGCCGGCGAAGAAGGCGCCGCGACGGTGTCGGTTCAGCAGGGTCTCCGCCGCCGCCAGGCCCTCGGCGACCCAGTGCGCGTACCAGCGCTGGCGGTCCTCGGCGTCTATGCCGAGGACCTGGGTCAGGTACTTGAGCACCCGCACGTTGTTCAGCGGATGGATGTCGCAGGCCACCAGCAGGGCCAGTTCCAGCGCCTGGGCGCGATGCAGTGGGTCGAGAGGGATCAGGCGCGGTTCGGGCTGCACGGCATCGAGATAGTCGATGATCGCCAGCGACTGGCTGAACCGACGGCCGTCGGCGTCGACCAGGGTCGGCAGCGCGCCCATCGGGTTGCGCTGGCGGTCGGCCGGGCGCAGTTGCTCGCCCTGCCGCAGGTTGACCGGCACTACCTGGTAATCCAGACCTTTCAGGGCCAATGCGATACGCACCCGATAGGACGTGGAGCTGTTGAAGAAGCTGTAGAGCTGCATGGAAAGTCCTGTTCAGAGAGTGGTGGGAGAAGGCCTGGCCCGGCGCCGGCCCAGGCGATGCACGGCCACGGCGGCGAGCAGCGCCGGGATCACCAGCAGGGCGAGGATGCCGCTGAAGCCCAGGCCCAGGCCGAGCAGGGCGCCGCCGCTAAGGGAGCCGACGATCGAGCCGATGCGGCCCAGGCCGAGGGCCCAGCTGACCCCGGTGGCGCGGCTGCGGGTCGGATAGAAATCGGCGGCCAGGGCGTTGGCGCCGACCTGCGAGCCGCTGATGCAGAAACCGACGCCGGCGACGCACAGCGCCAGCAGGGCGAAGCTGTGGTAGAGGCTGGCGATGCCGAGGATGAACAGGGCGCCGCCGACGTAGGCCAGGCTCAGCACCCGGTGCGCGTCGAAGCGATCCATGGCGCTGCCCAGGAGGAGTGCGCCGAGGGTGCCGCCGAGCTGGAACATGGCGCTGATCGTCGCCGCCTCGCCGAGACTGAAGCCGGTGCCGCCGATCAGCGTCGGCAGCCAGTTGGTCAGCAGGTAGATGATCAGCAGGCCCATGAAAAAGGTGGCCCAGAGCAGCAGGGTGCCGCCGCGCAGCTCGGCGCCGAGGATCTGCCGCAGGGGCGAGGTGCCGTCGGACTCGTCGGCGGGCAGTTCGAGGCGTCCGGCCCAGCCGTCGGGCAGGCGCCCCAGGCGTTCGAGGATGCGCCGCAGGCGCGCCGCGTCCGGTGCGCGGCGGGCGAGGAAGCGCACCGACTCCGGCAGGCATGCCCAGAGCAGCGGCAGGCTCGCCAGGGGCAGGCCGCCGCCGAGCAGCAGCACGCTTTCCCAGCCCAACGCCGGGACCATCCGCGCGGCGAGCAGGCCGCCCAGCGCCGAGCCGAGGGTGAAGCCGCAGAACATCGCGGTGACCATCAGCGCGCGGTGCCGGCGCGGGCAGTATTCGGAGGTCAGGGTGATCGCGTTGGGCATCGCCCCGCCCAGGCCGAGGCCGGTGAAAAAGCGCAGCAGGGCCAGGGTTTCCACCGAACCGGCGTAGGCCGAGGCGAGGCTCCAGCCGCCGAAGAACAGCACCGAGAGCAGGAGCACGCTCTTGCGTCCGAAACGGTCGGCCAGCGGGCCGGCGGCGAAGGCGCCGAGGGCCAGGCCGGCCAGCGCGGCGCCGAGGATCGGGCTGAGTTGCGCCGGGCTCAGTTGCCAGTCGTGGGCCAGGGCCGGGGCGATGAAGCCGATGGCGGCGGTGTCGAATCCGTCCATGGCGACGATCAGGAAGCACAGCGACAGGACTCGCAACTGGAAGGCGGAAACCGCCTGCGCATCGATGAAAGCCTGGACGTCGATCTTGTTGTTCTTGTCGGGCGTAGGCATGAGCGTTCCTCGGCCGTCGCCTTGGCGACAGCCCGGATGAAGGGCAGGGTGGGCCCGCGCCGTGCGCGGGCGGTGGGTCAGACCACGCGGACGCTGAGTTCGCCGAGGCCGTCGATGGCGCCGAGCATCCGCTCGCCGCGCTCGACCGCGCCGACGCCTTCCGGGGTGCCGGTGAAGACCAGGTCGCCGGGGCGCAGCTCGAAGAAGCGCGACAGGTAGCTGACGGTTTCCGCCACCGACCAGATCAACTGGTCGATGTCGCTGCGCTGGCGATCCTCGCCGTCGACCTGGAGGCTGATGGCGGCGTGGCGCGGATGGCCGACCTGGCTGGCAGGGTAGAGCGGGCCGATCGGCGCCGAGCGGTCGAAGGCCTTGCCGATCTCCCAGGGCCGGCCCATCTCGCGCATGCGCATCTGCAGGTCGCGGCGGGTCATGTCCAGGCCCACCGCGTAGCCCCAGACGTGTTCCTCGGCCTGCTCCAGGGGGATGTCGCAGCCGCCCTTGCCGATCGCCGCCACCAGTTCGATCTCGTAGTGGTAGTTGCCGGTCTGGCTCGGGTAGGCCAGCTCCAGGGTGCTGCCGGCGGCGACCGGGACCACCGCGTCGGCCGGCTTGCAGAAGAAGAACGGCGGCTCGCGCTCGGGATCGAAGCCCATTTCCCGGGCGTGGGCGGCGTAGTTGCGGCCGACGCAGTAGACCCGCCGCACCGGGAAGGTCTGGTCGCTGCCATGGATGGTGAGGCTGACGGGTGCTTCGGGCGCGAAGAGATGGTTCATGGGACGGGTCCTTCAGTGGGCGAGGGTTTCGCGGGATTCGCGGAGGATGCCGAGCGCCTGCTGCACAGGGCGGTCGGAGAAACTGAACAGCACGCAGTCGGTGGCGCCGGCTTCCAGGCGCAGCTCGGCCCAGGAGGGCACGACGAACAGATCCTTGGCCTCGAAGGCGAAGCGCCGGCCGCCGATCTGCGCCACGCCGCTGCCTTCCACCACCGAATAGACGCTGGCGTCGGTGCTGCGCGCGGGCTGCCCGAGGAAGCCGGCCGGCAGCAGTTGCAGGCAGGTGGCGATGGTCGGCATGGCCCAGCCGCCGGTGGCCGGGTTGACGTAGCGCAGCTTGTGGCCTTCCCAGGGATCGGGCCGTTCGAGGCGCGCCAGGCGCTCGAGGGCCTCGCGGCTGCGCGCGTAGGGGTAGCTGAACAGCGGCGAGGTCGGCGTCGTCGGCTGATGGCGCAGCGGCAGCATGTTGCTGCCGTAGCGGGCGAGGCTGTCGCCTTCGCCACGTCGCAACGGCTGTACCGGTTCGTCATGGTTTTCGGCGAAGGTGGCGCCGAAGAAACGCAGCATCGGGATGTCCAGGCCGTCCAGCCAGACCACCGGCTCGCCGCCTTCTGCGGCGGCGCGGTTGCCGTGGTCGTGCCAGGTCCAGGACGGGGTGATGATGAAGTCGCCCGGCTCCATGCGGGTGCGTTCGCCGTCCACCGAGGTGTAGGCGCCGTAGCCCTCGACGACGAAGCGCAGGGCCGACTGGGTGTGCCGGTGGCTGGGGGCGATCTCGCCCGGCAGGATCAGTTGCAGGCCGGCGTAGAGGCTCGGGGTGATCGCCGACTGGCCGGGAAGGTCCGGGTTCTCCAGCACCAGCACGCGGCGCACCGCTTCCTCGGCGCTGATCAGGTCGCCTGCCTCGAGCAGGAACGGGCGCAGTTCGCGATAGCGCCACAGCGCCGCCTGGCAGCCGCCGGCGGGTTGCGCCGGGACCAGGCTGTGCAGGGCTTCCCAGAGCGGGGTGAGGTGCTGCTGGCGGATGCGTCGATAGAAGTCGGCGCGCTTCTCGGTGGAATTGTCGTTATGCATACCGATGAATCTCCGGCGGGAGGAGGCGGGGCCGCCTCGGTCTGGTAGTCATTATTCGAGGTGAAGGCATAACCGAATAATGATATTTAGACATCGACCTATACGTATTCGAGGATGGCTTGCGATGGACTGGACCCGCCGCCTGCGCCTGCAACACCTGCAACTGCTGGTCAGCCTGATGGAGACCGGCAACCTCAGCGGCACCGCCCGGGCCGCACACACCACCCAACCGGGCCTGTCGAAGTGGCTCAAGGAACTGGAGGAGGACGTCGGCGCGCCGCTGTTCGAGCGTCACGCCCGTGGCCTGCGCCCGACGCCCTATGGCATGACCCTGTTCAACCACGCCCAGCGCGTACTCACCGAGATGGAGCGGGCGCGGCAGAACCTCGAGGCGATGCGCAGCGGCAGCGGCAGCCGGGTGCTCCTTGGCACGTCGCCGGCCTCCGCGCCGAGCCTGGTGCCGCGCGCATTGCGGGCGTTCCTCGGACGCTACCCCGGGGCCCAGGTGGAACTGCTCGAAGGCACCATGAACGGCCTTCTCGAACGGCTGGAGAAACGCCAGCTCGATGTGGTGGTGGGGCGCCTGGACAACTATGCGCCGCGCGCCAGCCTGCGCTGCGAGGTGCTCTACAGCGAGGCGATCGTGGTGATGGCGCGCCCCGGTCACCCCCTGGCCCAGGCCGCCGCGCTGGACTGGGAAGACGTGCGGCGCTACGACTGGATCGTCTGGCCGCCCGGCTCGCCGATCCGCAGCAAGCTCGACATGGCCCTGACCCAGGGCGGCCGGCAGCCGCCGGCCTACCGCCTGGAGTCATCGTCGATGCTGGCCAACATCGAATTGTTGCGTGGCAGCGACATGCTGTCCATCGGCTCGGCGCGGGTGGTCGAGCACCTTGCCGGGCTCGGCCTGGTGGCCAGGCTGGCGCTGGAGATTCCCGGCGAGGGCGCGGTGGGCATGTGCTGGCGCGACGAACCGCACCGCGACCGTGCCAGCGAAGACCTGCTGGCCTGCCTGCGCGAAGGCGCGGCGGCCGAGTAGGGCGCCGGCCGGCGGGTGCTATTGCAAAAAGGCCGCGGCTTCTCGACAATGCGATTCATTATCATTCATGTGTCGCCCCGACTTTCCCATGTCCGCCCCGATCCTTCTCAGCGCCCACCATCGCGCCATGCATGCGCTGTACAGCGAGCACCATGGCTGGTTGCAGAACTGGCTGCGCGGCAAGCTGGGCTGCGCGGCGGACGCGGCGGACCTGGCCCAGGACACCTTCCTGCGCATCCTGCTCAAGCGCGAACTGCGCGAGATCGGCATGCCGCGCGCGTTCCTGCGGACCATCGCCCGCGGCCTGGTGATCGACCACTGGCGTCGCGAGGAACTGCAGCGCGCCTACCTCGAAAGCATCGCCCACCTGCCCGAGGCACAGGCGCCGTCGCCCGAGGCGCGGGAACTGGTGCTGGAACTGCTGGAGGAAATCTCGCGGATGCTCGACGGGCTCAAGCCGAAGGTCCGCACCGCCTTCCTCCTGGCCCAGTGCGAAGACCTCAGCCACCGGCAGATCGCCGAACGCATGGGGGTTTCCCAGCGTAGCGTCGAGCGCTACGTGGCCGAGGCGCTGTACCACTGCTACCTGCTGCGCTACGGCGAATGAGCGGAGCCGTGGACGGGACGCGCGGTAGGGTCGACGAAGCGGTGGTCAGGCAGGCCATCCACTGGCTGGTCCGCCTGCGCTCGCAGCCGGCCGACGATCGCCTGCAGCGCGCCTGCGCGGCCTGGCGCGCGGAGCACGGCGAGCACGAGCGGGCCTGGCAGCAGGTCAGCGCGCTCAACGAAGAACTGCAAGGACGCTTCAAGGCGCTGCCCGGCGGGGTCGCCTACGGCACCCTGGACAGCAGCGCGCAGCGCCTGCAGCGGCGCCAGGCGCTGAAACTGCTGTCGCTGCTGGTGGCCGGCGGCGCCGTGGCCTGGGTCGGTCGCGATAGCCTGCCCTGGCAGCGCCTGAGCGCCGACTACAGCACCGCCACCGGCGAGCGGCGCAGTATCGAGCTGGTCGACGGCACCCGCCTGCAACTGAACACCGACAGCGCGGTCGACGTGCGCTACGACGCCGGCCAGCGCCTGATCCTCCTCGCCCGCGGCGAGATCTTCCTCGCCAGCGGCGCCGATACGCAATCGCCCACGCACAGGCCGCTGCGGGTACGTACCGCGCAAGGGCTGTTCGAGGCCCTCGGCACCCGTTTCAACGTACGCCTGCAAGATGCCGCCACCTGTCTCAGCGTCAGCGAGGGTTCGGTGCGCATCGATGCCTTCGGCGCGCGTCCGCTGCAGGCTCCGGTGGCCGAGGCGGGGCAGAGCTATCGGATCGCCGCCGACGGCGTGCGGCGCCTCGAACGGCCGCAGATGGACGCCGTGGCCTGGGCCGATGGCCTCATCGTCACCCGCGACATGCGCCTGGCCGATTTCCTCGCCGAGGTCGCCCGCTACCGCAACGGCTACCTCGGCTGCGCCGCGGAGGTCGCCGACCTGCGCCTGTCCGGGGTCTATCGCCTGGACGACACCGACAAGCTGCTGCAGGTGCTCGCGCGGACCCTGCCGGTGCGCCTGCAGCGACATACCCGCTGGTGGGTGAGGGTGGTCGCCGCCTGAGTCGCGCCGGCGGCCGCGTGGACGCTTGCTTTCGTCCGGAGCGAAACGCACTGAAAATTATTTTCATTATTTTTGTCGGCTTTCCGCGACTGGTCCGGCTTTACCGATTGAACACCCTTCAACGACTCCAACGGATCCCGTTCATGACCGCCACCGCCGTCGTCCTCCGCAATGCCCCGTCGTCCCTCGATTTCCCCCGCGCCTCGCGCCTGAGCCGTTCGGTGCGCGCGGCCCTGCTGTCGTTGGCCATGGCGGCCGGCGCGGCGCCGCTCTGCGCCTCGGCCGCCGAAGCGGCGGCGGAACAGGCGCGGCCCTATGCGATCCCCGCCGGACAGTTGGGCGACGTGCTCAACCGCTTCGCCCGCGAAGCCGGCATCACCCTCTCGGCCACTCCGGCGCAGACCGGTGGCTACAGCTCCCAGGGGTTGCGCGGCAGTTTCACCGTGCAGCAGGGCCTGGCCCGGCTGCTCGCCAACACCCCGCTGGAAGCGGAAGACCAGGGCGACGGCAGCTTCGTCTTGCGCGAGGCGCCGGCAAAGGACGGCGATGTGCTGAACATGCAGGCGGTGGAGGTCTTCGCCCTCGGCAACAACCTGGGCAGCACCGATGGCTACCTGGCCACCCATAGCCAGATCGCCACCAAGACCAGCAAGCCGCTGCTGGAAACCAGCCAGACCGTCTCGGTGATCACCCGCGAGCAGATCGACGACACCGCCTCCAAGACCGTGCAGCAGGCGATGCGCTATACCCCCGGCATCTTCACCGGCCAGGTCGGCGCCTCCAACCGCTACGACTACGTGGTGATGCGCGGCTTCGCCGACAACAGCGTGGACAACATCTACCTCGACGGCCTCAAGGCCATGGGCGACAGCGGTACCTTCAGCTCGATGCAGGTCGACCCGTACTTCCTCGAACGCATCGATGTGCTCAAGGGGCCGTCCTCGGTGCTCTACGGCCGTAGCCTGCCGGGCGGCCTGGTGGCGCTGACCAGCAAGAAGCCGTTGTACGAGGACTACCGCCAGATCACCGGCAGCATCGGCAACATGGGCCAGAAGGAGATGGGCTTCGATTTCAGCGGGCCGCTCGACGAGGAGAAGCGCATCGCCTACCGCCTGATCGGTCTCGGCAAGGGCTCGGACACCCAGTTCGATCACGTCAAGGAGGAGCGCTACGCCATCGCCCCGACCCTGGCCATCGACTTCAGCGACGACACCACCCTGACCCTGCAAGGCTACCTGCAACACGATCCCAACGGGGGCTACCACGGCGGCGTACCGGCCGACGGCACCCTGTCGCACCACAACGGCCGGCACATCTCCCGCGAGTTCTTCGATGGCGAGCCGAGCAAGGACGACTTCGACCGCACCCAGCGGATGTTCGGCTACCAGCTGGAGCACCGCATCGACGACGTCTGGTCGGCGCGGCAGAACTTCCGCTACCTGGACTCCGACGTCGACCTGTCGCAGGTCTACGCCTACGGCTGGAGCGCCAGCGAGCCGAACAAGCTGAACCGCTACTTCAGCGGCGCCCGCGAGCACCTGCAGGCGTATATCGTCGACAACATGCTGCAGGCCGAATTCGCCACCGGCGCGGCGCGCCACACCCTGCTCACCGGCCTCGACTACCAGCGCCGGCGCACCGTGGTCGACTGGCGTTCCGGCTCGGCCTCGGCGCTGGACGCGTTCAACCCGGTCTACGGCGACGACGCCATCAGCTATTTCCCGGACGACAACCACACCCGCCGCCTGGAGCAGACCGGCGTCTACCTCCAGGACCTGATCGACATCGACCAGTGGCGCTTCTCGCTCGGCCTGCGCCAGGACTGGGTCAGCGTCACCGACAAGAACCGCAGCACCGGCAGCAAGGCCGACGACGACTGGGAGAAATTCACCGGGCGGATCGGCGCGCTGTACCTGTTCGACAACGGCCTGGCGCCCTACGTCAGCTACTCCGAGTCGTTCAACCCGAACGCCTATTCCGACGCCTCCGGCACGCCCCTGGCGCCCACCGAGGGCAAGCAGTGGGAACTCGGCCTGAAGTTCCAGGCGCCGGGCAGCAACAGCTTCTACACCGCCTCGCTGTTCCATATCACCCAGGAAAACGTCGCCTCCAAGGAACCCCAGGACAACTTCTACACCTCGGTCGGCGAAGTGCGCTCCCAGGGGCTCGAACTGGAGGCCCATACCCAGCTCAGCGACAACCTGAAACTGCTCGGCAGCTACACCTACACCGACATCACCTACACCAAGTCGCTGGACGGCAACCAGGGCCATACGCCGAACCAGGCGCCCAAGCACATGGCTTCGCTGTGGGCCGACTATGCCTTCGACGCCGGCCCGCTCAGCGGTCTGAGCATCGGCGGCGGCGCTCGCTACGTCGGCGAGACCTGGGCGGACAAGGAAAACACCTTGCGGGTGCCGGACTACACCCTGGTCGACGCGCGGATCGGCTACGACCTCGGCAAGCTCGGCCTGAAAGGCCTGGACGTCAGCCTCAATGCCAACAACCTGCTGGACAAGGACTACGTGGCGTCCTGCTACAGCCTGGACTTCTGCTACTTCGGCGAGAAGCGCAACGTCACCGCGACGGTGAACTACCAGTTCTGACCGTCCACCCGGGCCCCGGCGCCAGCGCCGCGGTACCGGCCAAGCAGCCCGGCGCGCGACGTACGCGCCGGGCATTCGCCGGCGTCGCCGGCCGTACCCTGGTTACCTGGAGCCCCCATGCGCCCCGTCCTGGTCCTGCTGCACCGCTATGTCGGTCTGGCTACCGCGCTGTTCCTTTTCCTCGCCGGTCTCACCGGCAGCCTGCTGGCCTTCCATCATGAAATCGACGAATGGCTGAACCCCGGCTTCTACGCCGTGGGCGAGGGTGGCGAGCGCCTTTCCCCGGGCAGCCTGGTGCAACGCGTCGAGTCACGCTATCCGCGACAACTGGTGTGGTACATGGAGTATCCCGAGGCGGGCGGGCATCCGGCGTTGCTCGCCACCGTGCCGCGCGAGGCCGGCGCCAAGGTCGAGCACGACGTGTTCTACCTCGACCCGGTCAGCGGCGAGGAAGTCGGCAAGCGCCTCTGGGCGGCCTGCTGCTTCCAGCCGGCGAACCTGGTTCCCTGGGTCCTGGAGTTCCACCACAACCTGACCCTGCCGGGGAACTGGGGCCTGTACCTGATGGGCGGGGTGGCGATGTTCTGGTTCCTCGACTGCTTCGTCGGCGCCTGGCTGACCCTGCCGCGCGGCCGGCCGTTCTGGAGCAAGTGGACGACAGCCTGGAAGATCAAGCGCGGCAACGCCTACCGCTTCAACTTCGACCTGCATCGCGCCGGCGGCCTCTGGCTCTGGCTGCTGCTGGCGCCGGTGGCGCTGAGCAGCGTCGCCCTGAACCTGCCGAGCCAGGTGTTCAAGCCGCTGGTATCGCTGTTCTCGCCGATCGAACCGAGCGTCTACGAGGCGCGCGGGCGGCTGCCCAGGGAGCAACTGGGGGAGACCCGCCTGGACTACGACCGCACCTTCCAGTTGGCCAGCGTCGAAGCGGCGCGGCTGGGCATCGCCGAGCCGATCGGCGAGCTGTACTACAGCTTCGAATACAACTTCTTCGGCGCCGGCTTCGGCGACCACGACGACCCCATGGGCAAGTCCTGGCTGTTCTTCCACGGCAGCGACGGCCGCCTGCTAGGCCAGGAAGTCGCCGGGCAGGGCAGTTGGGGAGAGCGTTTCTACCGCTTGCAGTACCCGATCCACGGCGGGCGCATCGCCGGCCTGCCGGGACGCATCGCCATCGCCGCCCTCGGCCTGGCCATCGCCGGGCTGTCGCTGACCGGTGTCTACATCTGGTGGCGCAAGCGCCGGGCGCGCCACTGGAACGGCCGCTAGACGGCTGTTAGTCTGGCTGCCTCCCACACCACCAGAGGATGGACGAATGAACGCAAGGATCGCCGCATTGGGACTGCTCCTGCCCCTGGCCGCCGGCAGCGCCGTGGCCGCGGAGGAGGGCAGCTCGGTCAAGGACGCGGCCAAGGCCGCGGTGTCCTCGGCCATCGAGACTGGCAAGAACCTCCTCGGCGGGGTCAGCGAGGGCATCACCAGCGGCCGCCAGTCGGCCCAGGGCGCCGATGGCGCCAAGGTGGTCTCCGACAACGCCGGCTTCGCCGAGATCGGCCAGGTCGAAGTGCTCAAGACCGAGCCGCGCGACCAGCAACTGGCCGTCACCCTCGGCTTCAAGAACGACAGCGACGCCACCGTGCGCCTGATCAACCTGACCCAGACCGGCGCGCTGCTGGTGATCGACAACGACGGCTACTCCAACGCCCTGGTCGCCCTCGCCAACCCCGACGACGTCACCGTCCCGGCCAAGGCCGGCATCCGCCAGACCTTCGTCTTCGAAGGCGGCGCGGAAGGGATCAAGGCGGTACGCCTGTGGGGCAAGGACCTGCCGGTGAAGTGAGAGGCGCGTCGCGCCTCCATCCCTTTCCTGGCCAGCGCTGCCGTAGGGTGAATAACGCCAAAGGCGTTATCCGCCGATACCCCGCTACATTGGCGGATAACCGCGGTGCGGTTATTCGCCCTACTTCCTTCCCGCGTTACCTGTCTTCTATAACAACAGACTGTGCTCCTTCGAATCCACTTAACCAATGTGGTTCATCAAGAGCATACTCGGTAACAGTAAAACCGTTAGGGGATTCTTTGAATCCTGAAAGTTCTAGATATTTGGAAATTTCTGAGTTTGCCTTGGTCTTTGTACGGAATATTCCTAGAATCTTATAACTTTCGCTCTCGGAGTTTCCGTATGTGTGGTGAAGTATGAATACGCTGCTCATCGTATCTCTGTTTTCCCAAAAATTGAGTTATTTGGATCTGTCAAGAAAGGCAAAGGGGCGAGAAAATAAATATGTTTATTTCCTCTTTATAGTATAGGGTTTTCCTCTGTCTCTGGAGTTCTTTGTGTCTGGCTTTAGTTGGTGCTTGGGTAGCCATTTATTTCTACGGAAAGTTTCATTTCATGGATTTTATTGATCATTTTTTTTGAAAGGTGGAAAGGAAATATGACGGTTTCATCTGTATTGTAGTAAATTGCGATTCTAAAGATTAGGTTGCTAATTTCTTCCTCATTAGTCATGAAGGTCAAGCCCTTAAGGAAGGAGTAAGCATTATTTTCAAATTCCATCCAGTTAGAGAAGCTGAAGTCATCCGTGGATACTGAGATAGTGCTATTTTTCTTGTTTTTGAATGTGTGTCGGATGGGTAGGCTTGTGATAAATGAAGGAAGGTCAAATTTTAGACTAGGGTTGGCAGTTATCTCTAATGTGCATTCAAATGACATTTTTTCTCCGAATTCGTGAATAAAGGGGCGGATTTATTTTATCTACTCTAAATTTTCTGAGCATGGAGGCTCCTGCGCAGATGCTGTAAGGGAACTTCCCGATGCCTAGGCAGGAGCGAGTGGTTTAGCGTGGGCAGTCGCTGAAATTATAGTGGTAAAAATAGATCTTTCCCCTTTTCCCAGAAGCTCTATCTTTAGAGCTTTCTCAGTTTTTTATTGTGAACTGTAAAGTCATCAAAGCGATGAGTGCAATAATTAAGGTGAGGCAAGTTGATTGCAGGTAAAGGAGTTGCCTCCCTCTTTTCCTGATTTCTTTATTTTTCAAGGAATTGTATTGCTTTCGGAATATAAATTTCTCAAGCTTGAAGTCGTCTATTTTTACTAGATAGGATAAGAAATACCCTGATGGCCTGCCAAGCTTCTCCCAGGTGTTTAGCTCTTCTTTCTTTAAAATTCTTATGAATGTTGTTCTTTTTAGCTCTAAGACTACCAGAGTGATGGCGCACAGAACTGCTATTATGTTGTAGAGGCTACTCATTGCCGCTTCCCTCTTTTTCGCAGCTTGGCTCTCTATTTCGCTCTTGGCTGCAAGATGCTCCGCAGATCATTACTATTTTGCTATTGCATACTACCCCTTGCTCCAGGAATAAAGGAGTAAAAGAATAAAAGGGGCAGATTTATCTTCCCTGCTCTAATGCTCTGAAAAGGAGGTCCTAGACGCCGTAAGGGGACTCCGCGATGCCTCGGTAAGGGCGATTGGTTTAGCGAGTTATTCGCTTTGAGTGGTTTAGCGTGAGCGGTTGCTGAGATTATGGTAGTAAAAATAAATCTGTCCCCTTTCCCACGGTCCCCTTTTCTCACGGGTGTTGTACTCAGTTTTTGTGGTCGCCGCTAATCAACTAGATCGTGATCAATCTCCAACTCGACCCCTCGTAAAAATATAGAGGTAATAATAAGTGCTGACAAAAAATCCATCATCCAGAATATCCAGCCCTTGAATAGTAGTGCATTAATTGGAAGTGCGGCAAGAAAGAAGGCTGCATTCGCTACTCCTAAGTCTCTATGGTAGTTTCTTGCAATTAGTGTTGTTTTGCACTTTTTGCAAGTTGCTCTTCCGTCAGAGCCGAGCCTAATAAAAGAAATGCTGTTTCCACATTTCGGACAGGCCAAATTTAAGATTCTCATTATAATCACTACTCACACTGTTTGGGTGCATCTTCCGAGGGTGGGTCATATGGAGAACACAGCATATAACATGCCGTGCTGCTTACTGCGGCCCTACAAGCCGCACCAGCAGGCGTTAGCGGACCCCCAAGAATGCCGCATGGGACGCTAGTTGCTCTGCAAATCATCCGGCAATTGGATGGAATTCTGGTGTCACGTCCATCCCCATTCCTCATTACGCACTCTGCAGTCAGGCACTTTGCAGCAGGGTTAGGTGGTGGTGGATTCAGAATGCAACGTGTTTTTAGTCCATTATATCTGTCCCAATAAACCTCCATGTGACTACCCACGCCACAAAGCCCGTTGGGGTCAAAGTAATTTATTGGATTTCCAGTTACATACCCGAATGTATTAAGTCCTCCTGCCAACCCAATCGGATCACTCTCCACATACCGCCCAGTCTCCGGATCATAGTCGCGGAAGTAGTTGTAGTGCAGCCCGCTCTCCGCATCGTAGTACTGCCCGGGGAAGCGCAGGTTGACCTGGGTGCTGCCCTGGCTCAGCGCTTCGCCGCGGCCGAAGGCGTCGGACTGCCACTGCCAGGCGATCTGGCCGCTGGCATCGGTGGCCAGGCGCGGGGTGTCGAGGTGGTCGCCATGGAGGTAGAGCAGGGTCGGGTTGCCGACCTTGCCCTGGGCGTCGTAGTCGGCGTCGATGGTGGCCAGCGGCAGGCTGTCCAGCCACAGGTAGTACTGGGCTCGCAGTTTCCGGCCGCTGCCGTCGTGTTCGGCTTCGCTGAGCAATTGGCCGTCGGGGCCGTAGAGGTAGGTGGTGATGCTTTCGGGGGTGAGCTTGACGATGCGCTGGCCGAGGGCGTTGTAGCGGTATTCGGCGACCTGCTGGCCGTCGAGGCTGACGCTTTGCAGGCGGCCCTGGGCGTCGTAGGCCAGTTTGCGTGCGGGGCGGTCCTGGGTGAGGTTGCCGGCGGCGTCGCTGGTCACCACTTGCGTGCCGATGGCGGTCAATCGGTTGCTGTCGGGCGCGTACTGGTAGTCCTGGCTGCTGGCGGTGCCGCCTGAGGCGGGGTTGTCGCTGCGTTGGGTGCGGTTGCCGACCGCGTCGTAGGCGTAGCTGCGCCCGCCCTGGACGCCGCGTTCCTCGGTCAGGCGGTCCAGCGGGTCGTACTGGTAGTCCAGGGTGCCCCAGAGGCTGTGGCGGTGCTGCTGGATATTGCCATTGGCATCGTGCTGGTAGTCGCTCTGCCAGGGGCCGACCTTCTGCCGCAGCAGTTGGTAGTCCTGGTCGTACTCGCGGCTGAGAGTGATGCCGTTGCCCCAGGTCAGGCGCTGCAGCGGGCCGAAGGGCAGGTAGGCGATCTGCCCGACCAGGGTGCTCGGCGCCTTGTCGCCTACTGCCAGGGTCACGCTGGCGACCTGGCCGCCGGCGTTGCGCGGGTAGCCGATGGCGAGGCCGGAGGGGTAGCCGATCTCCAGCAGTTGGTTGGCCGCGTCGTAGCGGTAGGTCACGCGGTCGAGCAGGGTCTGCTGGTCGAGGCGGATGCTGCGTACCTGCTCGACCAGGTTGCCGCGCTCGTCGTAGCGGTACACCAGGCTGTCGCGGGCACCTTCGATGGCGCCCAGGCGGCCGATGCCTTTGTTGCCGTCGGCGGTGAGGTCGTAGCGGTACTGTACGTCGAGGCTCGGGTCGCTCGGCGAGTGGCGCTCGATCAGGCGATTGAGGGCGTCGTAGCGATACTCGGTGACCGCACCGCGAGCGTCGGTACGGCGGATGACGTTGCCGGCGGCGTCGTGCTCGAAGGTGGTGGTGCCGCTGTCCGGGCTGACCAGTCGGGTCAGGTTGCCGAGGCCGTCGTATTCGTAGCGGGTGGTGACGCCGCGCGGGTCCTTGACCTCGGTGAGGTTGTCCTGGGCGTCGTAGGCGAGTCGGGTCTTGCCGCCGAGGGGATCGCTCTGGCCGACCAGCCGGTCGAGGGCATCGAAGGCCTGGCTGTGGGCGAACTGGCGCGGGTTGGTTTCGCCGACCGGATTGTCGTTGAGGTCGTAGGCGAAGCTGCGTGTCTGGCCGCCGGCGCCGACCGCGCGGAGCAGCCGGCCAAGCTCGTCGTAGGCCCATTGCTGCTGGCGCACCAGGCTGCCGCTGGCGTCCTTGATGCGCTGGGCGGTGCGATTGCCCTTGGTGTCGACGTCGTATTCGAGGCGTTCGCCGAGGTTGTTGCCGATCGCCACCAGGCGCCGTGCGTCGTCGTATTCGTAGCTCAGCCAACTGCCGTCGCCACGGGTGACGCGGGTGATCTGGCCGACCGCGTCGTAGTCGAAGCGGGTGGTGCTGCCGGCGGTGCTGACGGAGGCCAGCCAGCCGTCGACGCCGGTGTAGGCGAGGCTGCTGGTGACGCCGTTGGCATCGGTGATGCTGCCGGGCTTGCCGCGCTCGTCATAGTCGCCGAGGCGGGTGACCTGGCCGAGGGCGTTGGTCACCTGGGTCAGGTTGCCGCGACTGTCGTAGGCATAGAGGGTGACGTCCTGCACATCGGTGCGCGGACCGTCGGCGCGCTCGATCAGGCCGAGGGCGTTGTAGCTGTAGCTCCAGGCGCGCTCGGCCGCCTGCGCGGGCAGGGCGAGGGCGAGGGCCAGGGCGAGGGCGCCGAGACGGGGGAAGTATGGGGGGATGCGCATGGGGGTCGTCCTTGTCAGCGGGTGGTGACGGTCTCGCCGGTCTTGCGTCCCTCGGCGTCGTACTGGTAGCGGGTGATCCGGCCGGGCTCGCTGACCTGCACCGGGAGGAACAGGGTCGGGTGCCAGTCGGTTGTGATGGTGCGCGCTTGTGCAGTGCCGGCGGCCTCGGTGCGCGAGGTCTCCAGGCCACGGGCGCTGTACTGGTAGGTGGTCAGGTTGCCGTTGTTGTCGCGTTTGCTGGTGAGCAGTCCGCGTTCGTCATAGGTGAAGGTGGAATTGCTGCTGGGGCAGTTGGGAGAGGGTTCGCCTTCGATGGCGACGATGCGCTTGATGCCCTGGATCACCTGGAAGCGGTAGGTGGCCTGCTTGCCGTATTCGTTGGTGACGGTGGTGGAGCCGTCATCGTTGTAGGCGAGGGAGACCTTTTCGGCGCCGTTGGCGTGTTCGCTGGAGATGGCGCGGCCTTGGTTGTCGTAGGCCCAGGTGGCGAACCGGCGATTATTGTTATCCTGGATGCCTGTAAGTAGTTTTATGTTCCTCGGGTCGTCATAGAGGTACTGTGTTTTCGTGCTGTATTGCCCATCTGTTCGTGTTACCGAAGTGAGTCGCTGTTCCTTGTCGTATGTGTACTCAATGGATATACCCCCTGTCTGAGCGCGAAGGAGTTGATGGTTGGTTCCCTCCGAGAGAACGAGCTTGTTGCCATGCTCGTCGCTAATCGTAAGATTAGCGCCTCGCTCTACACGATACTTGCGACCTTCCTTGGTGGTGAGTTTAGTGAGTATTCCATTCTGGTCGAACTCCATCACTTCGTTGAGTTCGGAGGTGTAGCTAAACTTTCCTGGTAACCGGCTAAGCCTGCCCAGATCTGTGATGGAGGTTAGATCTTTTCCCGATCCCGTGAACTCCGAGGCTTTTCCGTTTTCGCGGTAGAGTAGGAAGCCATCACCCTTGCGTGTTATACGCGCAGAATACGAATGTCGCCACAAGCCGTCCAGGCCGTTGTAGTAACGGGTCAACGGGATCGGAATACTTAAGTCGTGTTCAACTTGGTATTTGTTGCCATTGGTGATATTAACCGGATTTCCTGCACAGCCCTCTGGTGGAGGCGGTCCCTTTTCGAGGCCGTTTTTATCTGGAAGCTTACAACCAGAGTCATCCATTTCGTGACCAGGACGGCAATCGCATTCCCCCGTTTGCTGATTGTACTCAGCCCCCAGGGGGCACGATGAACCTTCACGAATCAAACGCCAATTAGGGCAATCACCATCACAGTGGCGAACATCGCTAGGCTTTTCGCGGTAATGATACGTGACACGGCAATATCCCATAAACACGTCTCCCGAAGGGCTCACAACCGGCACGGCCTCGGTAAATGCCCAGCTACTTTCGGTGCGATCAGCAACCTGTCGAGCTTTCTCACAGGATTCAGAGGGCGAGCGTGAGGTACTGCTTGAGTAGAAGGTAACTCGCCATCTATAGATGTCCTCGCCAAAGCACATCTCTGTTGCAAGCAGGGATGCAAATAAAATAAGTAACAGGTGTGGTTTCTTCACCTAGGTCTCCTGGAGTAAATTCGATTAAAGATATCTAGGTTGGGGAAGTATGAAAGTGTGTAATTCATAGGGGCTAGCGTACTCTGCTCTATGGAGTCGTGACGCTCTGTTAGAACTCTGAATGAGCGTATTCGAATGATCTGATGATCACCTGAAAAGAACTTCCTTTTTATCTGCTCACCAGCTTATAGTCCGCAATGAGACTCGATCCTCGGTGCGCTACTTGCTACCCCCTAACCCATAGACCAGATGAACATCCTCCGGCTCCAACCGATACAACTCCTCATCCGGTTCCATGCACAGCCGGCATCCGAGTCTCATATAGAAATCCACCGTGTTCTGCGACGGCGTAGCCGAAACGTAGAGCGCGCTGGCGCCGAGGTGGCGGGCCTGGGTGGCGGCGAGGTGGAAGAGGTGGGCGCCGAGGCCGCGGCGGCGGTAGGCGTGGCTGAGGTGGAGGAACTTCAGTTGCAGCCAGTCGCGCTCGGGGCCGAGGCGGCGTGGGTCGAGGACTACCGCGCCGATCAGGCGGCCCTGGTCGAACAGGCCGAGGAACCAGCCGCCGCGGTCGAAGCAGTCGAGCAGGATCGGCGTGTAATGCTCGGCCTCGCCCTCCGGCCAGCCGCGCATGTCGTAGAACTCGGGGCGCAGCACCAGTTGGCCGGCCTCGACGGAATACAGGTGTTCGATCACTTCGCTGCGGTCGATCTCCCAGACCAGGGGGATTTCGTCGCGGCGCAGCAGGCGTTCTTCGGTCATCGTGGTTTCCTTGCGCTGAGGCCGTACATCAGCGGCAGGCGCGGACGATCGGCGGGCGGCAGCATGCGTCCGCCGCCGCCGTCGCGCATGCCGTCGAAGCCGGCCCAGCCGTTGGCGTAGGGGTATTCCTCCAGCCGTTCGAGTTGCAGGCCGGCGCCGAGCAGGGCGCCGATCACATCGGCCAGGCCCCACTGGAACTCGTAGCTGGGATGAGGGTTGCTGAAGTTCTCGACGCCGGCGCGGTAGCCGGAGGGCGCCAGGCTGGCGCCGGACTCGGCGACGTAGTCGCTGACGCCGCTCTCGGCGATCGGCTCGCGGCTGAAGTAGTCGTAGGCCGGTTGCCAGTGTGGGTCGAAGTACAGGGCGAAAGGATGGAACTCCACCAGGACGAAGCGCCCGCCGGGAACCAGTACCTGGGCGATGCCGTCGGCCCAGCGCTTGAGGTCGGAGAGCCAGACCAGCGTGCCGTAGGAGGCGAAGACCCGTTCGAAGCGTTCGCCACGGGTGGCGGCGACGGGCAGCCAGCGGAGGATGTCGTCGCGCTGGAAGTCGGCGGCGATGCCGCTGTCGCGGGACAGCTGGCGGGCGAAGTCGATGGCGCTGTCGGCGATGTCGACCCCGGTGACGCGGGCGCCAAGGCGCGCCAGGCTCAGGCTGTCCTGTCCGGCGTTGCATTGCAGATGCAGCAGGCGCAGGCCGTCGAGATGGCCGAGCAGTTGCAGTTCCTCGGGATAGAGCGTGGAACCGCCGTTGCGGAAGAAGGCGGCCTGGTCGGCCTTGTGGCTGTTGTGCGCCCGGGTGGCGGCGTTCCACGACAGCCGGTTGGCCTCGTGCAGGTCGGATCGCATGGTTCGACTCCTTCCCTGGAGTGCGCCACCGCGCGGATGGCGGGTCCGGGGGATTACATGTCCTTGATGCTGCGCACCTGGTCCTTGTTGACGCGGGTGCGCTTGCCGTCCAGTTGCTCCAGTTCGTAGAAGCCGGAACTACGATCATAGCGCGGGGTATCCACCGCCTGGATCTCGCGGCCATCGTTGAGGGTGACGATGGTCGGGGTGGAGCAGCCGGCCAGGACGGCGAATGCGGACGAGAGCAACAGGGCGGGCAGCAGACGGGAGGTCATCGGAATTTTCCTTCGGACGGTTTTCGAGGCGGCGGATTCTACTCCAGTCGCGGCGCAACCGCTCTAGCCTGGATCACAGCGGCAAATTTCCGCTGTGATCGTACGTCTCTTCCGGTGAGCCGCCCGGATGGCGGCGCCTATTCGAAGGGAGATTCCATGTCTGCCGTTTCCACCTCGTTGTTGCTTTTCCTCAACCTGCTGACCCCGGCCCAGGCCGCCCAGCCCGTGCCGCTGGCCGATGGCCGCATCGAGATCGCTGCCGGCGAGAGCCGCCAGCGCTACCTCGACCTTGCCCCCGGCGAGTTGCAGTTGCTCGACCTGGAGGTCGACCGCGGCCGCGTCCGCCTGCGCGCCACCACGCCCGACGGCAAGGCGTTGCGCGCGACGGAGCTGGCCGGACGCCAGTCGCTCGGCCTGCAGGCCGGCGAGCGCCAGGGCCTGCGCCTGACCTTCAGCGCCGACGAAGACACCGCACTGACCCTGATCCCCACCCAGCGCCTCACCCCGCAGACCCCGGCGCTTGATTCGCCGGCGCCGCAGAGCCCGACCCTGCAACGCCTGCAGGCGGAGCTTGCGGAAAAGCGCCCCGGCGCGCTGAAGGCGTTCTGGAAGCAGGTGGCGAAGCAGGGCACGCCGCTGGTGGAGCCGCTGGATGCCGAACGTGTGCTGGTCACCTTCCTCTGGCGCCAGCAGCGTCCCGGCGACGTGCGCCTGCTGTGGCCGACCCCGGAGGTCAACACCCGCCGCTTCGAGGCCCTGGCCGGCAGCGACGTGCGCTACCTGAGCCTGCCGCTGCGCCGCGACGCGCGGGTTTCCTACCAGCTCAGCGCCGACCTGCCGGACCTGCAACAGGCCGATCGCGGCACCTTGCGCCTGGCGTTGCAGGCGGCGGCGCGGCCGGACCCGCTGAGCCGTACGCCGTGGCTCAACAGCCGCGCGCTGCCGCGGGCCGAGCAGGCCTCGCTGGTGCAGCTCGGCGGCGCCCCTGCCGAGACCTGGGACCAGCCGCGCAAGGACGTGCCGCGCGGCAAGGTGGAGCGCCTCGGCTATAGCAGCCAGGCCCTGGCCAACCAGCGCCAGCTGACGCTCTACACGCCGCCGGGCTACGACCCAGAGGGCCAGCGCTATCCGCTGCTGGTGCTGTTCGACGAGGACCACTACGCGCGCGACGTACCGACCCCGACCATCCTCGACAACCTGATCGCCGCCGGGCGTATCCGCCCGACCCTGGCGGTGATTGTCGGCAATGTCGACGCCAGCAGCCGGGGCCGCGAGCTGCCCTGCAACGAGGCCTTCGCCGACATGCTCGCCCACGAGTTGCTGCCCTGGTTGCAGCAGCGCTATGCATTGAGCGAGGAGCCTGCCGATCGCGTGCTTTCCGGTTCCAGCTACGGCGGGCTGGCCTCGGGCTGCATCGCCTACCGTTATCCGGAACGCTTCGGCAAGGTGCTGAGCCTGTCCGGCTCGTTCTGGTGGGGGCCGGACGAGCAGCAGCCTCAGTGGCTGGTACGGCAGTTCGCCGCTGGCGAGCGTTTGCCGCTGGCGTTCTTCCTCAGTTCCGGCCTGCTCGAGGAGCCCGAGGCGGACGGCATTCTCGGCAGCAACCGCAGCCTGCGCGCGGCGCTGCAAGGCAAGGGCTACCCGCTGCACTACCGTGAGTTCCCCGGCGGTCACGACTACGCGGCGTGGAGCCTGGAGCTTGCCGAAGGGTTGCAGGCCTTGTTGCCGACGCATTGAGCCGGCTGGCTGGCGTGGGGCGGATAGCCGCTTGCGGTTATCCGCCGTGCCGCGGCCTGGAGATGGGGAAGGCTGTCCGGAGCGTATTCGCAATGCCCACCGCGTTGCGGAATCGGAAAAAATCGTCCAGGGCCATTTGCCAGCGTCGGCGGATAGGGGACAATCGGCGTTCGCCTCAATCGAACGACAAGGATGTTCTCGATGCGCCGACTCTTGCGCCCGGTATTCTGCGCCGCGCTCTTCTGCCTGTACCCAGCGCTGGTCCAGGCTGCCGCCGAAAGCGAAATCCTCGGCCTGTTCCAGCGCTGGCAGGCCGCCCACGGGCAACGCAGCGGCAAGGCCCTGGAAGGGGTCTATGCGCCGCGCCTGGACTACTATGGCCGCGCGCAGACGCGCGAGCGCACCCTCTCCGCCAAGCAGGCCTTCTTCGCCCGCCATCCCGACTTCGAGCAGCGCATCGTCGCTGCGCCGCAGATCGTGCCGGGCGACCAGGAAGGCCGCTACGAGGTGCGCTTCGTCAAGCAGGTACGCCTCGACGGACGCCTGCGCAACTATCCGGGGCTGCTCCTGGCCGAGCGCGCCGGGCCTGGCGATACCTGGCGCTTCGTCGGCGAGAGCGACGAGATCACCCGCTACGCCGTCGACCCGCGGTACACCCCGCTGGCTCGCGGCCGCTTCGCCGGTACCGAGGCGGACTTCGCCTGGGTAGTGGCCCACGCGCCGAACAGCGCCGCCTTGTGCGACGAATACGAGGATTGCCGCTGCGACCTCTGGAGCGCCGACGCGCGCGTCCCGCCCAAGCCGCTGGGCAGTTGCACCGGCGCGGTGCTCAGCGTCCTCGGCGGCCTCGACGACAGCGGCCGCGAGCGCCTGCAACTGCTGCGTACCTGGTGGACCAGCACCTGGACCAAGTCGTCGCTGCTGGAAATCCGCGACGGCGAGTGGGTGCGGGTGCTGCCGGACATCTCCACCACCTGGGACGACGCCGAGGCCGAACTGGTGCTGTACAAGGCCGACCCGCAGCAGCCGGGCCGGGTGCTGGTGACCGAAACCGTGATGGACGACGAGGGCGACTGGAGCCACCGCACCCGCAGCGAGGCGCTGCGCCCCGTACCCTGACGCCGGCCCCTTGGGCTGGGCGGCGCCAGGCCGTACAATCGACGGCTTTATGGCGAGCGTCGCCGCAGTCCAGGTTCCCGCATGCGCATCCACGTCTCCTTCATCGACCGTGTCGGCATCACCCAGGAGGTGCTGGCGCTGCTGGGTGGGCGCAACCTGAACCTGGATGCGGTGGAAATGGTGCCGCCGAACGTCTACATCGACGCGCCGACCCTCAGTCCCGAAGTGCTGGAGGAACTGCGCGCAGCGCTGCTGGGCATCCGTGGCGTGCAGGCGATGACCGTGGTCGACATCCTTCCTGGCCAGCGCCGCCGCTTGCAGCTCGATGCGTTGCTGGCGGCGATGGCCGATCCGGTGCTGGCGGTGGACGGCAAGGGCCTGGTGCTGCTGGCCAACCCGGCCTTCAGCGAGCGCTGCGGACGCGACCCGGCCGGCGAGCGGCTGGCCAGCCTGTTCGACGATGAAACCCTGGAGGATGCGCTGGTCGAGCAGGGCTTCCGCCTGCCGCTGCGCGAAGTGACCTTCATGGGCCAGGCCCTGCTGCTCGATGCCACGCCGATCACCGAAGGGCCGGGCGAGGGCGAGCGGCACCTGGCCGGCGGCCTGTTGACCCTCTACGAACCGAACCGCATCGGCGAGCGCCTGGCGGCCTTGCACCATGACCATGCCGAGGGGTTCGAGATGCTCCTCGGCGATTCCCAGCCGATCCGCACCCTGAAGACCCGTGCGCAGCGCGTGGCGGCGCTCGACGCGCCGCTGCTGATCCACGGCGAGACCGGTACCGGCAAGGAACTGGTGGCGCGCGGCTGCCATGCCCTGAGTGCGCGGCACAACTCGCCGTTCCTGGCGCTGAACTGCGCGGCGTTGCCGGAGAACCTGGCCGAAAGCGAGCTGTTCGGCTACGCCCCCGGCGCCTTCACCGGCGCCCAGCGCGGCGGCAAGCCGGGCCTGCTGGAGCTGGCCCACCAGGGCACGGTGTTCCTCGACGAGATCGGCGAGATGTCCCCCTATCTGCAAGCCAAGCTGCTGCGCTTCCTCAGCGACGGCAGCTTCCGCCGGGTCGGCGGCGACCGCGAGGTGAGGGTCGACGTGCGGATCCTCAGCGCCACCCACCGCAACCTGGAGAAGATGGTCGCCGAGGGCAGCTTCCGCGAGGACCTGTTCTACCGCCTCAACGTGCTCAGCCTGGAAGTCCCGCCGTTGCGAGAGCGCGGCCACGACATCCTGCTGCTGGCGCGGCACTTCATGCAGCAGGCCTGTGCGCAGATCCAGCGCCCGGTGTGCCGGCTGGCGCCGGGCACCTACCCGGCGCTGCTGAGCAACCGCTGGCCGGGCAACGTGCGCCAGTTGCAGAACGTGATCTTCCGTGCCGCTGCGATCTGCGAGAGCAGCCTGGTGGATATCGGCGACCTGGAGATCGCCGGCACCGCCGTGGCGCGGCAGAACGACGGCGAGGTGGGCAGCCTGGAGGAGGCGGTGGAGGGCTTCGAGAAAGCCCTGCTGGAGAAGCTCTACGTCAGCTATCCATCGACCCGCCAGTTGGCGGCGCGCCTGCAAACCTCGCACACCGCCATCGCCCACCGCCTGCGCAAGTACGGCATCGGTCCGCGCGCCTGAAGCGGGCTCAGCCCTCGCTGGAATACACCGGCTTGCCGGCGAACCAGGTCTTCAGCACCTTGGTTTCGCCCAGTTGCGTCTCCGGCACCTCGAACACGTCGCGGTCGAGGACGATGAAGTCCGCCTGCTTGCCCGGCTCCAGGCTGCCGATCCGGTGCTCCAGGCCGATGGTCCGCGCAGCGTTGCGGGTGTAGGCGTAGAACATGGTCTGGCGGTCCAGGCGTTCGCCGGCGTTGAGCACGCCCTGCGGGCCCTTGCGGGTCACCGCCTGCTGGATGGCCTTCCACGGCGACAGGCTGGACACCGGCCAGTCGCTGGCCCCGGCGATGGTCGCGCCCTTGCTCAGCAGGGAGTGCGCCGGGTACTGGTAGCGGTAGGCGAAGGCACTGATATAGGGCTTCATCAGGTCCACCGTGGTTTCGTCGGCGGCGGCCCAGTACAGCTGCATCGAGGCGATCACGCCAAGCGGCCTGAAGCGCTCGAACTCCTTGGGATTGACCAGTTGCAGGTGGGTAATCGAATGGGCGATGCCGCTGTCGCGATCGCGCCGCGCCTGCTGCATGCCGTTCAGCGCCTCGCGCACCGCGCGGTCGCCGATGGCGTGGACGTGGACCAGCCAGCCGCGGGCGTCGGCGGCGCTGACCAGTTCGCCGAAGTGCGCCGGGTCGATCAGCAGTTCGCCCGTCTTCCTGCTGTTGCGGTAGGGCTCGAGGAGCGCGGCGGTCTGCGCCGGGTATTCCGGTACGCCGTCGGCGAACACCTTGATTCCCGGCAGGGTCAGGTTGGGGCTGCCGAGGAAGCGCTGGCGCACCTTGTCCAGCACCTCGAGGTCGGTCGGCCGGCTGCGTGGGTTGGCGACCAGGAGGGCGGCGACGTGGGCACTGAGTTCGCCGCTCTTGGCCAGCCGCTGGTAGACCGGTAGCACGCCGACGGTGTTCTCGTCGGGCCTGAGGCTGAACAGGGCATCGCCCGGCGAGCCATTGGCGGCCGGGTCCATCCATGCGGTCAGGCCCAGCGAGTTGCTGTAGCGCACCGCGCTGCGTCCGGCTTCTAGCATCTGTTCCGCGCTCGGCGCCGGCAGTACCGCGAGCACCGCGTCGAGACCGGCATCGGCGAGGAAGCCGTTGGGGGTGGCGTCGGCGTCGTGGCCGATGGTGTTGCGCTGTTCCTCGGGCAGGGCGCGGACCCGCGCGGCGTCGATGCCGGCGCGTTTCAGCATGGCGGCGTTGGCCCAGCCGGTGTGGTGGTCGCTACCGATGAAGGCCAGCGGCTGGTCGGCCCATTCGCCGTGGTCGAATCGCGCTCGGAAGTCCTTGACCTGGCTCCAGTAGGCGGTATGCATGCCGCTGACATTGAGCATGTCGCCATGTCGCGCCTTGCCGTTGTCGCGCCAGGCGCGCAGGCGCCGTTCCAGTTCGTCGAGGCCGACCTGTTCGTTGCCCATGTCCGCGCCGGCCAGCTCCAGGCCGCCGAACACCGCGTGCGAATGGGTGTCGATCAGGCCGGGCATCAGGCGCTTGCCGCCGAGATCGACGACCTGGCTGTCGCCATCGGCCAGGGCGCGCAGCCCGGCCTCGTCGCCGACTGCGAGGATCCGCCCGTCCTCCACCGCCAGGGCCTCGGCGAAGGGTTGCTGCGGATTGGCGGTGAAGATCCTGGCGTTGACCACCAGCAGGTCGGCGGCGCCGAGGGCGTGCAGGGGGATGGCCAGGCAGGCGCCGGCGAGGAGGGTGGGAATCCGTTGCTTCATGGTGGTTTCCTTTGCTTCTTGGTCTTGTGTAGCGTGGCCCGGGCAAGGCGAGACTAGCCAAAGCGCCGGCCCGGCAGAACCGGGCGCGACGCACAACACTTGTGCCGGAACGGAAGGAGTCGATGGACAAATTGAATGCCCTGGCGATGTTCGTCGCCACTGCCGAAACCGGTAGCTTCAGCCGTGGCGCCGAGCGCCTGGGCAAGACGCCCTCGGCGCTGACCAAGGCCGTCGCCCACCTGGAAGCGGAACTCGGTGCCCGCCTGTTCGAGCGCACCACCCGCAGCCTGGCGCTGACCGAGGCCGGGCAGATCTACCTGGAGGCGGCTCGTCAGTCCCTGGAAACGCTGCGCACGGCGGGGCAGGAGATCGAACTGCTGGAGTCGGAGTTGCGCGGCGAACTGCGCCTCGCCGCGCCGCCGTCGTTCGCCGCGGCGTTCCTCCAGCAGGCCTGCGCCAGCTTCCTCGAGGCGCATCCGCGGATCAGCCTGCGGGTGGACCTCGACGAAACCTTCCTCGATCTCAGCGAAGGCGGCTACGACCTCGGCCTGCGCGACGGCCCCATCGACCTGCCGGGGCTGGTGGCGCGGCCGCTGGCGCCGAATCAGATCGTGCTTTGCGCCAGCCCCGCCTACCTGGCGCGGCAACCCGCGCCGCAAGGCCCGGAGGACTTCGAGCGGCACGCCTGGCTGGTCTTCCAGCACCCTTCGCTGAACCAGAACTTCTGGTGGATGGAGCGCGACGGCGCCCGCCAGCGTATCGACCAGCCGCGCCCGCGACTGGCCAGCGACAACTACGACTTCCTGCTCGCCCACCTGCTGGCCGGGCTGGGCCTGCAGTTCTGCCCGCAGTGGAGCGTCGCGCCGCTGCTCGGTGAAGGGCGGCTGGTGCGCCTGCTCGGCGACTACCACTTCGACCCGGGGCCGTTCGGGCCCTCCATCCATGTCCTCTATCCGGGGCACCGGCGCAACACGCGGAAGGTCCGCGCGTTCCTCGAGCACCTGCGCGCCAGCTTGCAGCGACAGGGGCTGTGCCATCGGCTGTAACGCTTCGGTTACGAGTGGAACGAATTCGTTCCGATTGCCGGAAAAACCTTTGCTGTCAGGCGTTTGCGCTCTGGTTCGGGAAATGTCCGGCGGGTCTGTAACGAAAGCGTTCCATGGCGGCCCTGTCCGGGTTTCCCCCGCGCCCGGCCACGCCCCGTGGCGACAGGGTCGGGGCCGCTTGGCACCCTGCTTGCTACGGGCAGCCGCAGAACAAAGTCCCGTCCCGACCGGGCGACCCGCTGACAATGAGGATCCAGCATGAGCAAGTTGCGCTTTACCACCGACCACGAATGGCTGCGCCAGGACGACGACGGGCTGCTGACCGTCGGCATCACCGCCTACGCCCAGGACGCCCTCGGTGACGTGGTATTCGTGCAGTTGCCGGAACTCGGCGAACACGCCGCCGGCAGTGAAGTGGCGGTGCTGGAGTCGGTCAAGGCCGCCAGCAACATCCTGATGCCGCTGGACGGCGAGGTGGTGGCGATCAACGACGCGCTGCCGGACGCCCCGGAGCTGGTCAACCAGGATCCGCTCGGCGAGGCCTGGTTCTTCCGTTTCCGTCCGGCCGACGCCGGCGCCTGGGAAAAGCTGCTCGACCAGGCCGCCTACGACCGCCTGCTGAACGCCAACGCCGACGCCTGAGGATCCCGCCATGACCGATAACCTGAACCTCGGCGCCATCGACCTGGGCACCGACGACGAATTCATCGCCCGCCATATCGGCCCGCGTGCCGCCGACACCCAGGCCATGCTCCAGCGCCTGGGCTACGACTCGCTGGACGCGCTGATCGGCAACGTGATCCCCGACAGCATCAAGGGCAGCAGCGTGCTCGACCTGCCGGCCGGCATGGGCGAGGCCGAGGCGCTGGCCAGCCTGAAGGCGATCGCCGCGCGCAATCGCGCGTTGCGTTCCTTCATCGGCCAGGGCTACTACAACTGCCACACCCCGGCACCGATCCTGCGCAACCTCCTGGAGAACCCGGCCTGGTACACCGCCTACACGCCGTACCAGCCGGAAATCTCCCAGGGCCGCCTGGAGGCGCTGCTGAACTTCCAGACCCTGGTCAGCGACCTGTCCGGCCTGCCGATCGCCAACGCCTCGATGCTCGACGAGGCGACCGCCGCCGCCGAGGCCATGACCTTCTGCAAGCGTCTGTCGAAGAACCGCACCAGCCAGGCATTCTTCGCCTCCCGCCATTGCCACCCGCAGACCCTCGACGTGCTGCGCACCCGTGCCGAGCCGCTGGGCATCGAGGTGGTGGTCGGCGACGAGAGCGCCATCGAAGACTTCTCCGCCTACTTCGGCGCGTTGCTGCAATACCCCACCTGCGACGGCGAGATCGTCGACTATCGCGAACTGGTCAGCCGCTTCCATGCGGTCGATGCGCTGGTCGCGGTGGCCGCCGACCTGCTGGCGCTGACCCTGCTGACCCCGCCGGGCGAGTTCGGCGCCGACGTGGCCATCGGCAGCGCCCAGCGCTTCGGCGTGCCGCTCGGCTTCGGCGGCCCGCACGCGGCCTATTTCGCCACCCGCGACGCCTTCAAGCGGGACATGCCGGGACGCCTGGTCGGCGTCTCCATCGACCGCCACGGCAAGCCGGCCTACCGCCTGGCCATGCAGACCCGCGAGCAGCACATCCGCCGCGAGAAGGCCACCAGCAACATCTGCACCGCCCAGGTGCTGCTGGCCAACATCGCCAGCATGTTCGCCGTCTACCACGGCCCGCAGGGCCTGCTGCGCATCGCCCGGCGCACCCACCGGCTGACCGCGATCCTCGCCGCCGGCCTGGAGCGCCTGGGCGTGGCCGTCGAGCAGAAGCATTTCTTCGACACCCTGAGCCTGGCCACCGGCGCGCGTACCGCGGCGATCCATGCCAAGGCCCGCGCCGCCGGGATCAACCTGCGCGAGATCGATGCCGGCCGTCTCGGCCTGTCGCTCGACGAGACCGTCCGCCAGGCCGACGTGGAGACCCTCTGGGGCCTGCTGGCCGAAGAGGGCCAGGCGCTCCCGGACTTCGCCACCCTTGCCGCCAGCAGCGGGGACCGCCTGCCGGTCGAGCTGCTGCGCCAGTCGGCGATCCTCAGCCACCCGATCTTCAACCGCCATCACTCGGAAACCGAGCTGATGCGCTACCTGCGCAAGCTGGCGGACAAGGACCTGGCGCTGGACCGCACGATGATCCCGCTGGGCTCCTGCACCATGAAGCTGAATGCCGCCAGCGAGATGATCCCGGTGACCTGGGCCGAATTCGGCAACCTGCACCCGTTCGCCCCGGCCGAGCAGAGCGAAGGCTACCGCCAGCTCACCGACGAACTGGAGGCGATGCTCTGTTCCGCCACCGGCTACGACGCCGTGTCGTTGCAGCCCAACGCCGGCTCCCAGGGCGAGTACGCCGGCCTGCTGGCGATCCGTGCCTACCACCAGAGCCGCGGCGACAGCCAGCGCGACATCTGTCTGATCCCGTCCTCCGCCCACGGTACCAACCCGGCTACCGCCAGCATGGTCGGCATGCGCGTGGTGGTGGTGGCCTGCGACGCGCGCGGCAACGTCGACGTCGAGGACCTGCGCAACAAGGCCAGCGAGCACAAGGAACGCCTGGCCGCGCTGATGATCACCTATCCGTCCACCCATGGCGTGTTCGAGGAAGCGATCCGCGAGATCTGCGCCATCGTCCACGACTGCGGCGGCCAGGTGTACATCGACGGCGCCAACATGAACGCCATGGTCGGCCTGTGCGCCCCGGGCAAGTTCGGTGGCGACGTTTCCCACCTGAACCTGCACAAGACCTTCTGCATCCCCCACGGCGGCGGCGGCCCGGGCGTCGGCCCGATCGGCGTGCGCGCGCACCTGGCGCCGTTCCTCCCCGGCCACGCTCGCGGCGAGCGCAAGGAAGGCGCGGTGAGCGCGGCGCCGTACGGCAGCGCGAGCATCCTGCCGATCACCTGGATGTACATCCGCATGATGGGCGGCGAAGGCCTCAAGCGCGCCTCGGAAATGGCCATCCTCAATGCCAACTACATCGCCCATCGCCTGGAGGAGCACTACCCGGTGCTCTACGCCGGCGGCAACGGCCTGGTCGCCCACGAATGCATCCTCGACCTGCGTCCGCTCAAGGACAGCAGCGGGATCAGCGTCGACGACGTGGCCAAGCGCCTGATGGACTTCGGCTTCCACGCGCCGACCATGTCCTTCCCGGTGGCCGGCACGCTGATGATCGAGCCCACCGAGAGCGAGTCGAAGGCCGAGCTGGACCGTTTCTGCGACGCGATGATCCGCATCCGCGAGGAAATCCGCGCGGTGGAATGCGGCGAGCTGGACAAGGAAGACAACCCGCTGAAGAACGCGCCGCACACCGCCGCCGAACTGCTCGGCGAATGGAACCACGCCTACAGCCGCGAGCAGGCCGCCTATCCGCTGGCCAGCCTGGTGGAGGCCAAGTACTGGCCGCCGGTGGGCCGCGTCGACAACGTCTACGGCGACCGCAACCTGACCTGCTCCTGCCCGCCCATCGAGGCGTACAGCGAGGAGTGACGGACGAGGAGGGCGCCGCCAGCGGCGGCGTCCTCGCGTTTCCGGCGATACCCCTTTCCCGGCGCCGCGCTTGCGTAGCGGCGCCGCGGCCACGCTCGCGCCAGCGAGCGTCCTGACACCGACACGACAAGAGGCCAGCGCCATGTTCAGCAAGCACGACCAGCTCCAGGGCTACGACGACGAACTGCTCGCCGCGATGGACGCCGAAGACCGGCGGCAGGAAGACCACATCGAACTGATCGCCTCGGAGAACTACGCCAGCAAGCGGGTCATGCAGGCGCAGGGCAGCGGCCTGACCAACAAGTATGCCGAGGGCTATCCGGGCAAGCGCTACTACGGCGGCTGCGAACACGTCGACAAGGTCGAGCGGCTGGCCATCGACCGCGCCAGGCAACTGTTCGGCGCCGACTACGCCAACGTCCAGCCGCATTCCGGTTCCTCGGCCAACGCCGCGGTGTACCTGGCGCTGCTCAACGCCGGCGACACCATCCTCGGCATGAGCCTGGCCCACGGCGGCCATCTCACCCACGGCGCCAAGGTGTCCTCCTCCGGCAAGCTGTACAACGCCGTGCAGTACGGCCTGGACACCGCTACCGGGCTGATCGACTACGACGAAGTCGAGCGCCTGGCCGTGGAGCATAAGCCGAAGATGATCGTCGCCGGCTTCTCCGCCTACTCCAAGACCCTCGACTTCCCGCGCTTCCGCGCCATCGCCGACAAGGTCGGCGCGCTGCTGTTCGTCGACATGGCCCACGTCGCCGGGCTGGTCGCCGCCGGCCTCTACCCGAATCCGATCCCCTTCGCCGACGTGGTCACCACCACCACCCACAAGACCCTGCGCGGCCCGCGCGGCGGCCTGATCCTGGCGCGCGCCAACGAGGAGATCGAGAAGAAGCTCAACTCCGCGGTATTCCCCGGCGCCCAGGGCGGCCCGCTGATGCACGTGATCGCGGCCAAGGCGGTGTGCTTCAAGGAAGCGCTGGAGCCGGGCTTCAAGGACTACCAGGCGCAGGTGATCCGCAACGCCAAGGCGATGGCCGAGGTGTTCATCGGGCGCGGCTACGACGTGGTTTCCGGCGGCACCGACAACCACCTGATGCTGATCAGCCTGGTGAAGCAGGGGCTGACCGGCAAGGCCGCCGACGCGGCGCTCGGAGCGGCGCACATCACGGTGAACAAGAACGCCGTGCCGAACGATCCGCAGAGCCCGTTCGTCACCTCCGGCATCCGCATCGGCACCCCAGCGGTGACCACTCGCGGTTTCCGCGAGGGCGAGTGCCGCGAACTGGCCGGCTGGATCTGCGACATCCTCGACGATATCGACAATCCCGAGGTCGGCGAACGGGTCAGGGGCCAGGTCGGCGAATTCTGCCGGCACTTCCCGGTCTACGCTGATTGAACAGGAGCGCCGCCATGGTGGCGGCCAATCCGCAAGCGGAGACGAGCATGTCCCTGAGTGTCTTCGATCTGTTCAAGATCGGCATCGGGCCGTCCAGCTCCCACACCGTGGGGCCGATGCGTGCCGCCGCGCGCTTTGCCGAGGGGCTGAGGCGCGAGGGGTTGCTGGAGGCCACTGCCAGCGTCAAGGTCGAGCTGTACGGCTCGCTCGGCGCCACCGGCAAGGGCCACGGCAGCGACAAGGCGGTACTGCTCGGCCTGGAGGGCGAGCAGCCGGACACGGTGGATACCGCCGCGATTCCCGCTCGGCTCGATGCCATCCGTTCCAGCGGCGAGCTGCGCCTGCTCGGCGAGCGGCCGATCCGCTTCGTCGAGAAGGAACACCTTGCGCTGATCCGCAAGCCGCTGGCCTACCATCCCAATGGCATGATCTTCCGTGCCTTCGACGCCGCCGGCCTGCAGGTCCGCAGCCGCGAGTACTACTCGGTGGGCGGCGGTTTCGTGGTCGACGACGAGGCCGCCGGCCTCGACCGCATCGTCGAGGACCGCACGCCGCTGGCGTTCCCCTTCAAGACCGCGCGGCAACTGCTCGACCATTGCGTCCGCGAAGGCCTGTCGATCAGCCAGTTGATGGCCGAGAACGAGAAGGCCTGGCGCCCCGCCGAGGAAACCCGTGCCGGCCTGCTGCGTATCTGGCAGGTGATGCAGGACTGCGTCGAGGCCGGCTGCCGCAACGAGGGCATCATGCCCGGCGGGCTGAAGGTCAGGCGCCGTGCGGCGGCGCTCCACCGCCAGTTGTGCCAGCGGCCGGAGGCCGGCCTGCGCGATGCCCTCAGCGTGCTCGACTGGGTCAACCTCTACGCCCTGGCGGTGAACGAGGAGAACGCCAGCGGCGGCCGCGTGGTGACCGCGCCGACCAACGGCGCGGCGGGGATCATTCCGGCGGTGCTGCATTACTACGCGCGCTTCATCCCCGGGGCCGACGACGACGGCGTGGTGCGCTTCCTGCTCACCGCGGCGGCGATCGGCATCCTCTACAAGGAAAACGCCTCGATCTCCGGCGCCGAGGTCGGTTGCCAGGGCGAGGTCGGCGTGGCCTGCTCGATGGCTGCCGGGGCGCTCTGCGAAGTGCTCGGCGGTAGCGTGCAGCAGGTCGAGAACGCCGCCGAAATCGGCATGGAGCACAACCTCGGGCTGACCTGCGACCCGGTCGGCGGGCTGGTCCAGGTGCCCTGCATCGAACGCAACGCGATGGCTTCGGTGAAGGCGATCAATGCGGCGCGCATGGCCCTGCGCGGCGACGGCCAGCACTTCATTTCCCTCGACAAGGTCATCCGTACCATGCGCCAGACCGGCGCCGACATGAAAAGCAAATACAAGGAAACCGCGCGCGGCGGCCTCGCCGTGAACATCATCGAATGCTGAACCGCGCCGCTGCGCCGGCGCTTCTTTTTTCTTTCCCGACAATCGATCGCGGCTCTCCGGCAGACAGGAGGCCGGGATGCCATGGAGTGAAACATGACCGCAGAAACCCTCGCCAAGACGCCCCTGCACGCCCTGCACCTGGAACTGGGGGCGAAGATGGTGCCCTTCGCCGGCTATGACATGCCGGTGCAGTACCCGGCCGGGGTGCTCAAGGAGCACCTGCACACCCGCGAGCAGGCCGGTCTGTTCGATGTCTCGCACATGGGCCAGATCCGCCTGGTGGGCGCCGATGCGGCGCTGGCCCTGGAAAGCCTGGTGCCGGTGGACATCCTCGACCTGCCGGTGGGCCAGCAGCGCTACGCGTTGTTCACCGACGAGCAGGGCGGGATCCTCGACGACCTGATGGTGGCCAACCTCGGCGATTGCCTGCTGCTGGTGGTCAACGCCGCCTGCAAGCACCAGGACCTGGCGCACCTGCGTCGTCACCTGGAAGACCGTTGCAGCGTCGAGCCGCTGTTCGAGGAGCGTGCCTTGCTCGCCCTCCAGGGACCGGCGGCGGTGCGGGTGCTGGAGCGCCTGGCGCCGCAGGTGGCGCAGATGACCTTCATGCAGTTCGCCCGCGTCGAGCTGCTCGGCCAGGACTGCTACGTCAGCCGCTCCGGCTATACCGGTGAAGACGGCTACGAGATCTCCGTGCCCGCCGCCCATGCCGAGGCCCTGGCGCGGCGCCTGCTGGCCGAGCCGGAAGTGGCGCCGATCGGCCTCGGCGCGCGCGACTCGCTGCGCCTGGAAGCCGGCCTGTGCCTCTACGGCCACGACATGGACAGCGCCACCACGCCGGTCGAAGCCAGCCTCGGCTGGGCCATTTCCAAGGCGCGCCGCGCCGACGGCGTGCGCGCCGGCGGCTTCCCCGGCGCCGAGCGGATCTTTGCCCAGCAGGCGCAGGGCGTTGCCAGCAAGCGCGTCGGTTTCCTGCCGCAGGGGCGGATGCCGGTGCGCGAGGGCGCCGAGATCGTCGATGCCCAGGGGCGGGCGATCGGCAAGGTCAGCAGCGGCGGTTTCGGTCCGAGTCTCAACGCGCCGCTGGCCATGGGCTACGTGCCGAGCGAGCTGGCCGGCCTGGGCAGCGAGGTGACGGCGATGGTGCGCGGCAAGCCGGTGACCCTGGTGGTCAGCAAGATGCCCTTCGTGGCGCAGCGCTACTACCGCGGTTGAGCACTGGCCCTCTCTCGCCTCGGCGGGAGAGGGCGGCGACCGGCCTCACGGGTGTTTCGGCCGCTGCCGTTGCAGGCCCAGCTTCTTGGCCCGGTGGAATACCGCTGCGCGGGTCTTGCCGGTCTGCTGCGCACACCATAGCGAGCCGCGCTGCTGGTAGTGCTGGCGCAACAGATCTTCCTCGGACTTGCTCCAGATCGCATTGTTGCGGTCGCGCCCGCTGTGCGGGGAAAGCTCCTCGGCCTTGCTGGCGACACTCTGGTAGCTGCGGCCGAGCATGTAGGCGCACCAGGCCAGGCTGCGCTTGCTGCCGTGGCGGCGGATGAACTCGACTTCTTCGCTGGACCAGGCGGCCGGTGCCTTCGGCGGCGCCTTGCGGTCCAGCGAGCGGGCGAGGGCGGCGCGGGCGCGCGCCACCGCCTGGTCGCCGGGATTGTTGCGGCGGGTCACGCCGAGGGCGCGGCGCCAGCGCCCCACCAGGCTCGGACTGAAACCCCACCAGAACTGCACCGACTCGGCGCATTCGGTACGTACCGCGCGCAGCAGGTCGCCGCAGAGAATCGGCGAAGGGCGGCCGCTGCGCTTGCGCGTCGGCCAGCGGAACAGGCCGTCGGTGAAGCCGCCGACCTCCACGGCGCCTTCCAGCTCGTCGACCAGCCAGTCGCCGGGGATCACCAGTGGGCTGGTGTAGGGCGCGCCGAGCAGCAGGTGGTTGATGGTAGCGACAGAGGTAGGGGTGTCTGCAGTCATGGGACGATCCTTGCTGATACCGGGCCAGCTGGGCTGGCCATATCCCTGAGAGCGGCGTCGCTGCGGCATGGCGGGCGACGGCGCGTTCGCTTCCCGTGGTTCGGGCGGTCTTCCGGCGGAGGGCGACTGCCTGTCGCGCCTCCTTGGGAACGGGCTGGAAGCCATGCTCATGGGCGGGCTCCACGATAGATGTGCCAGGCCAGCCGGCCGGGACGGGCGGCGATCGCCGCATCCACCTCGATGCGCGGCAGGTCCAGCGGGTCGCAACGGGTATCCACCAGGCCATTGCGCGCGCCGAAGGCGAAGCGGTAGCCAAGCCGACCGAGGGCGGCGCGCAGGCCGGGTTGCGCGGCGGGTGTGGTACGAGCTTGGCAGAACACCGGCAGGGGGGCGGCGCAATGCTGCTGGAGCTGGCGGTGGGCGCGGCCGAGACAGTCCTCGGCGCAAAGGCCTGCCGATGGGTGCGGCTCCTGTCCGCGCAGGCCGAAGCGAAGCAGGCCGCTGTTTTCCAGGCGGCGGACCCGCTCCCAGTCGCCAGCGCTGTACAGTGCGGGAACCGGGCAGGCCGCGTGCAAGGCCTGCTGCGAGGCCGGGTCGAGGCGTTCCAGCTTGCGCAGGAGGAGGTCGAGGTTGCGGCTGCGACGCTGGTCGTCGCCGGTGCGTTCGAACACCGCCATGAGTGCCGCGCCGCTATAACCCTCCAGCAGTTCCAGCAAGGGTCCGGCGGCAGTCGCATCGGCCTGCCAGAGCGTCTCGGCCACCGCTTCGCGCCAACTGCGCGGGTCACCGCCGATGAAGGCGCTCGCCGGCATTTCGTAGCGTTCCAGCAGCGGATAGACCTGCTCGGCCAGTTCCGCAGGGTTGCCGTCGACGCTCAGGGCGATCCGCAGGCAGGCTGGAGCGGGGCCTTCGAGCAGGTGTTCCAGGGGAACGCAGAGGAAGTGCCGCTGTAGCCATAGCAACAGGGTTTCCAGGTCCTGACGATCGAGGCAGTGACCTTGCCGGTGCGGCAGGGTCGCGCGCCGGCGATCCGCGACTACCGGTCCCAGGCGCAGCACGATACCGTTCTGGCGCAGCCGGCGCTGGCCTACGGAGGAGTTCAGGAACGTCATCCCGATCAGGCTTCGCATGGCTTCCCCCGGCTCATCGACGATCCGTCACCGGCGATCGTTCCCTGCGCGCGGCAGGGCTTTCGCCAGCCTGTCCGGAGGCTGTGCCATGGACTCCGGCCCCGGCAGTCGATTCGGTCATGGGCGAGCCTCCTGGGGTAATCCGCACAAACGTTTGCTGCGACCACGCAATGCGTGGCTCGAACCGGGGCTTGGCGAGGCCCCGGCGGTTGTTCGATAAGGACTGCATGGCACCGGATAACGCTACAAAGGATCGATATGATTCTTTTTTGACGCTATCACAGTCGATGGTCGGATTATTGACGCTCTGCCGCTGTTATAAAACCGTCAGGCTATGCGAAAAGGCCTGCCGGCTACGCGTCGAGGCCCGGAATGGCGTGCCTTTGCGGGGGAGATGAGGGCTCCGGTAGGCCTATGCGGATTGGTTATAAGAAATCCGATTTGAATGAAAATTGCCGACGAATGGTCGTTTGCACGGATGTCCGGTGGTTTTTCCCGGCTGCTTAGAACCTTTCGATTGGTTAGGTGTTGCCCAGGGTGCTGCACACAGACTCTCGTCTTCCAGTCAAGAGCCTTGGGATGCAGACTGTTTTTCAAATCATGACAACTTCTTAACGCGCATTGTTATAAAGTTGCGGGCGTTTGCGCCGGCCTGGCCGGTACCTTCGAGTTTTGCCTGGAGTGAAGATGAGAGTCGACCTGGACGCCGAGGGCGTCGCCGCCGAATCGCTGCCGCGTTTCCAGCAGGCGCCCCGGCAGTTGCGCCAGCTGTGGCGATGGGCAGCGGCCAGCGTCGCCTTGGCCGCCGCCTGCGCCGTGCTGGGGTTCTTCATCGGCCTGTTCGCCGCCGACTCGCTCTGGCCGCCGCTGCTGTACAACCTCGGCGCGGCCTGGCTGGTCCTGTTCGCCGGTCTGCACGCGGCCTACCGGGTCGCGGCCTGGCGTTGCGTGGTCCTCGGCGCGGAGGCCAGCGCGCGGCCTGCCTGGCTGCGCTGGCAGCGGGACGAACCCGACGCCACCGCCGACAGCGCCTATGAACGGCTGCTGGAGCGCCTGGGCCAGGCCATCGCCCACGGCCTGGCCCAGCTCGGGCACGCTGCGCTGTGGCTGGCGGCGAGCGCGGCGCTGGCGTTGTGCTTGGTAGCCGCCGGCTGGCGTCTCGACCTGCCGCCGGCCAGTTCCGGGCAAGCGGCCGACCTCGCCATCGGTATCTGCCTGCTGCTGGCCTTCGCGGTGCTGGTGCTGGAACGTCGCCTCGCCAGCCAAGGGCCGGCGCAGTGGCCGGAAGCCCCGGTCCTCGGGCAACTGGCGCGGGCGTTGATCGGTACCCTGGTGCTGGCCGCCCTCTGTCTGTTCCTGGCTCGCCAGGGACACCCCTGGGCCCCGCGCCTGGCGGTACTGCTCGGCCTGTTGCCGGCGGCGCTGGCGCTGGAGTTGCTGGGCAGGGCGATCCTGGCGATGTTCGCGCCGCAGCGTGCCGGCCTCGAACCGCGCCTGGTCGCCACCAGCCTGCTGGCCGACCTGTTGCGCTGGCCGCCGCGTCCCCTGCAGCGTCTGCAGCATGAGTTGCACCAGCGCTTCGGCATCGACCTGCGCCAGGTCTGGGCCTTCGGTTTCATGCGGCGGGCGTTCCTGCCGGTGCTGGCGGTGGTGTCGCTGAGCGGCTGGCTGCTCAGCGGCGTACGCGAGATCGGCATGGATGCACGGGGTGTCTACGAGCGCTTCGGCAAGCCGGTCGCGGTGCTCGGCCCCGGCCTGCACCTGGGGCTGCCCTGGCCGCTGGGGCGGGTGTTGGCGGTGGAGAACGGGGTGGTCCACGAGTTGGCCACCAGCGTCGCCGCCGGCGACGGCGGAGCCGAGCCGCTCGCGCCCGCCGAAGGTCCGGCCCCGGATAGCGCCAACCGCTTGTGGGACGCCTCCCACGTCAGCGAGAAATCGCAGGTCATCGCCAGCCTGGCCGACCGTCGGCAGAGCTTCCAGATCGTCAACATGGACGTGCGCATCGTCTACCGCATCGCTCTCGACGACGCGGCAGCGCTGGCGGCGACCTACCGCAGCGCCGACGTGCCGACGCTGGTGCGCAGCACCGCCAGCCGCGTACTGGTGCATGCCTTCGCCTCGCGGACCCTCGATGAGGTCCTCGGCGAGCAGCGCGCGGGCCTGGCCGAGCAGATCGGCCAGGCCGTGCAGGCCGATCTCGACCGCCTCGGCAGCGGCGTCGAGGTACTGGGCGCGGCGGTCGAGGCGATCCATCCGCCGGCCGGTGCGGCGAACGCCTACCACGCGGTGCAGGCCGCGCAGATCACCGCCCAGGCGCTGATCGCCCGCGAGCGCGGGCAGGCCGCCGCGCAGCGCAACGAGGCGCAACTACAGGCCAGCGTGGCGCACGACCGGGCCAGCGCGCAGGCCCGCGAGACCCTGGCCGCCGCGCAGGCCGCCGACCGGCGTTTCGCCGCCGAGCGGGAAGGCTATGCCGACGCCGGCCAGGCTTTCCTGCTGGAGGCCTACTACCGCCAACTCGGACGCGGCCTGGGCAAGGCCAACCTGCTGCTCATCGACCACCGCATCGCCGGCGCCGGCGCGCCGACCATCGACCTGCGCAGCTTCGGCCTCGGCCGCCTGGATTCCCCGTCTTCGTCCCGTCCGTCCGCCGCTCCGGCGTCCGCGGCCGGGCAATCCGCACCATGAGGAGAGCGCTCTTGAGCCTCGGTCACTCCCACTCGCACAGCCACCACGAGCATCATCACGATCACGATCACGATCACGGCCATGGCGCACAGGCCGCGCCGCCCTGGCGCCGGCTGCTGGTCGCCGCGCTGCTGGTGCTGTTCGCCGTCGCCGCCGCTTGCCTGGTGCAGGTACGTTCCGGCGAGGCGATAGTCATCACCCGTTTCGGCAACCCGGCGCGGGTCCTGCTCGAACCGGGCCTGGCCTGGCGCCTGCCGTTGCCGTTCGAGAGCGCGATCCCGGTCGACCTGCGCCTGCGCACCACCTCCAGCGGCCTGCAGGACGTCGGCACCCGCGATGGCCTGCGGATCATCGTCCAGGCCTACGTGGCCTGGCAGGTCCAGGGCGACGCCGACAACGTGCAGCGCTTCATGCGCGCGGTGCGCAACCAGCCGGACGAGGCTGCCCGGCAGTTGCGCACCTTCGTCGGCTCGGCGCTGGAAACCACCGCCAGCGCCTATGACCTGGCCGACCTGGTGAATACCGAGGCGTCGCGGGTGCGTATCGGCGACTTCGAAGCGCGCCTGCGCGAACAGATCGACCATCAGTTGCTGGCGACCTACGGGGTCAAGGTGGTGCAGGTCGGCATCGAGCGCCTGACCCTGCCCAAGGTGACCCTCGGCGCCACCGTCGACCGCATGCGCGCCGAGCGCGAGACCATCGCCACCGAGCGTACCGCCGAGGGCCGTCGCCAGGCCGCGGAGATCCGTTCGGCGGCGGAGCGCGACGCCCGGGTGATCCAGGCCGAGGCTTCGGTGAAAGCCGCGGAGGTCGAGGCCCAGGCACGGGTCGAGGCGGCGCGCATCTACGGCAAGGCCTACGCCGGTTCGCCGCAGCTATACAACCTGCTGCGCTCGCTGGACACCCTCGGCACCATCGTCAACGGCGATACCCGGCTGGTCTTGCGCACCGATGCCGCACCGTTCCGCGTGCTGGTCGACGGGCCGCCGGCGCTCCCCGCCGAAGCGCCGGCCAACGGGCGCCGGCCATGAGCGGCGAAGCGCACGAGGGGCTGCGCAGCCCCTGGCTGCAGGCCGGACGCCTGGCGTTCCTCGCACTGTTCGGCGTGACCCTCCTGGCGGCGCTGGCCTGGGCGTTTTCCAACGTCCGTCAGATCGGCCCGGAGAACCGCGCCGTAGTGCTGCGCCTGGGCGCGCTGGAGCGCCTGGCCGGTCCCGGCCTGCTGCTGGCCTGGCCGCAGCCGCTGGAGCAGGTGGTGCTGCTGCCGTCCGCCGAACAGGTGATCGAACGCCGCGTCGAGGGCCTGCTGCGTTCCGAGCAGGCGCGTCGCGCCGATCTCGACGTCAGCCTGTCCAGCGACGCGCTGGCCGGCTCCGGCTACCTGCTGACCGGCGACGCCGGGGTGGTGCAACTGGACGTGCGGGTGTTCTACAAGGTCGACGACCCGTACGCCTACGTCCTCCAGGGCGCCCACGTGCTGCCGGCGCTGGACCGGCTGGTGGCGCGCAACGCCGTGCAGGTCTGCGCCGCGCGCGACCTGGACACCATCCTGGTGGCGCGCCCGGAGTTGCTCGGCAACGACAGCGCGGTCGCCGAGCGCCGCGAACGCCTGCGCGGCGACCTGGTGCAGGGCATCAACCACAGCCTGGCGGCGTTGGCCGCGGCCGGCAGCGGGCTGGGCATCCAGGTGGTGCGGGTCGACGTGCAGTCGAGCCTGCCGCGCAATGCGGTAAGCGCCTTCAACGCGGTGCTGACCGCCAGCCAACTGGCCGAGCAGAACGTCGCCAAGGCGCGCACCGAGGCGGAGAAACTCACCCAGGCCGCCACCGAGGGGGCCGACCGCACCCTGCAGCTCGCCCGCGCCGAGGCCGGCGAACGGCTGGCCCAGGCGCGCCGCGACACCGCCAGCATCGTTGGCCTGGCCCCGGCGCTGGGCGCGACCGATGCCGGCCTGCTCTGGCACCTGTACCGCGAACGGGTGCCGGCGATCCTCGGCAAGGCCGGTTCGGTCGGCAGCGTCGATCCGCGCGACGATGGCCGCCTGATTCTGCAAGGTGGGCAGCCATGAGCCGCTGCCCGACGGTGCCCTTCGCGGGCTGTGAAACAATGGACGGACAAGCGAACGTGAAACGGCTACCCTGCGTCGGCATCAACCTTCGGTACGCGCTTCCGCCAGCGGAACGCGGCGCCGAGTCGAACAACCAGGCGAACGGGACGGGCAATGACGGCAGGCGGTATTCCATTCACGGGCAACGGTGCGCGGCTATCACCCGGCAGGGCCCTGCTGTGCGGGCTGGCGCTGTTGCTGTGCGGCGGCGAGGCGCTGGCGCGGCAGTTGCCGAGCGACATGCTGGTGGGCTTCGTGGCCAGCGCGCAGTACCCGGTCATCACCCTGAAGAAGCCCAAGCAGAGCCTGCTGCGCAGCGTGCTCACCCTGGGGCTGGGGAAGAAGACCGTCAGCTATTCGGTGGCGCCGTCGGTGCGCATCCGCACGGCGCAGAACCTGTTCATCGTCTATGGCCGCATGCCCCAGCTCAAGGGCAGTTTCGTCGGCCTGAAGAGCGACAACAACGGGCAGGTCAAGCAGATCTGGGAGCTCACCGAGAAGGAAGCCCTGGACTACGTACGCCGGCCGGACGCGCGCTTCCCGCAATAGCCGCCGCGGCTCGCCCCGGGAGGTGCGCATGAGCGAGCCGACCGCCCACGGCAGCCATGGCGGCTGCGCGCATCACCATCATCACCTGCCGTTCGGCGGCGGCCTGCTCAGCCGCGACGAGCAGCGCCGCGCCGCGCGCCAGCTGAGCCTGGCGATGCTCGCCCTCGGCCTGTTGCTGCTCGGCCTGGCCTGGCGCTGGCTGGCGGCGGACCAGGCCGGGGTCAGCCAGATCCTGCTCGGCGTCGCGTCGCTGCTGGTGGCGCTGCCGGTGGCCCGCTCGGCCTGGGACAGCCTGCGGCATCCGAGCCTGCACGGCGTCACCGACCAGTTGATCGCGCTGGCCATGCTCGGCGCCTGGGCCAGCGGCGACCTGCTGACCGCCGCGCTGCTGCCGATCATCATGATCTTCGGCCACGTGCTGGAGGAGCGCAGCGTGATCGGCTCCCAGGAGGCCATCGCCGCCCTCGGCGAGCTGACCCGCAGCCATGCCCGGCGGATCGAGGCCGACGGCAGCCTGAGCGAGGTGGACAACGCCAGCCTGCGAGCGGGCGACCAGGTGGAAGTGCGCGCCGGCGACCGGGTTCCGGCCGACGGGCGGGTCCTGCAGGGCCAGGCCAGTCTCGACACCGCGCCGATCACCGGCGAGTCGGTGCCGCTCGAGGTGGCGCCGGGGATGGAGGTCTACGGCGGCGCGATCAACCTCGACGGCCTGCTGCGCATCGAGATAACCCGTACCGGCGAGGCCTCGACCCTGGGCAAGGTGATCGGCCTGATGCAGCAGGCCGAGCGCGCCAAGCCGCCGATCACCCGCCTGCTGGAGCGCTACGCCGGGCAGTACATGTTGCTGGTGTTGCTGATCGCCGCGGTCACCTGGTTCGTCACCAACGATGCCCAGGCCATGCTCGCCGTGCTGGTCGCCGCCTGTCCCTGCGCCCTGGTGCTGTCCGCCCCGGCCACGGCTATCGCCGGGATCGCCGTGGCCGCCCGTCATGGCATCCTGATCCGCAGCTCGGCCTTCCTCGAGGAACTGGCGGACCTGACTTCGCTGGTGGTCGACAAGACCGGCACCCTGACCCATGGCAGCCTGCGCCTGCAGGCGCTGCGCCTGGCCGATGCCGCCGAGGAGGCGTCGGTGCTGCGCCTGGCCGCTAGCCTCGGCGCCGCCAGCAGCCATCCGGTGAGCCGAGCGCTGGCAGCCCTGGCGGCGCACGATGCCTATCATCCATTGAGCGATATCCGCGAACGCCAGGGGTTCGGCGTGGTCGCACGAACAGCGGCGGGCGAAGCCGCCCTCGGCCGGCCCGAACTGTTCCAGCAACTGGGCATCGACGCCAGCGAGGTGCCGGAGCATGAGGGACCGATCGCCGGAATCGCCCTGGACGGGCGCTTCCTCGGCTGGCTGCTGCTGGCCGACAGCGTACGCGCGGAGGCCGCCGAGGCCCTGGCCGATCTGCGCGAACTGGGTCTGGGCCGGCAACTGTTGCTGACCGGCGATCGCCGGGCGGTGGCCGACGCCGTGGCCAAGCAGGTGGGGATTCGCCAACTGGTGGCGCAGGCGTTGCCGGAGGACAAGCTGCGCCAGGTCGGCGCGGAGATCGGCAGCGGTTTCCGGCCGATGGTGGTCGGCGACGGCATCAACGATTCGCTGGCGCTGAAGGCCGGTGTGGTCGGGGTGGCAATGGGCGCCGGCGGCGCCGACATCGCCCTGGCCTCGGCGGATATCGTGCTGATCGGCAGCGACCTGCGCCGCCTCGGCACCTGCGTGCGGCTCAGCCGGCAATGCCGGCGGACCCTGCAGGTCAACGTGGCGATCGGCCTCGGCTGGACCCTGGCGATCGTCGCCGCGGCAGCCTTCGGCCTGCTCGGCGCGGCCGGGGCGATGGTCGCGGCGCTGCTGCACAACCTCAGCACCTTGCTGGTGCTGGGCAATGCCGGACGCCTGCTGCGTTTCGAGGAGCCCCTCGGGCAGCCCCGGCCGGCCGTGGAGGGACGCGAAGAGGAGGGTACACCGTGAGGCAGGCGCAAACGCGACGCAACGGCTGGCGCTGGCTGGCCCTGGCGGTCGGCACGCTGTCCGCGCTGAGCCTGGCCGAGGCGTCGATGGCGCGCTGGCCGGCGGGCTGGCAGGTCAGCGACCTGCCCGCCGCGCAGCCCGGCCAGGCCGGCGCCGGCCAGCGCCAGCGCGCGGTCAAGTTGCAGGCAGACGGCTCCCAGGCACTGGTGATGGAGGTGACGCGGATGCCCCTGCAGAGCGGGCAGGCAGTGAACCTGGAGAAAGTCCTCGGGCACATGCGCAAGCTGGTGCAGATCGAGTTCCTGCGCAACGGCCTGCAGACCGCCTGCACCTCGCCGCAGCCGTCCACCACCGGCGGGCTGGCGGCGCTGGAGACCACCTGCACCATTCGCCAGCGCGGCGCCGTGGTGATGAAGCAGACCTTGCTCGCCGCGGCCGGCAAGACCTCGGCCTATTCGCTGTCCTATGCCGGCCTGGCCGAGGCCTACGACGCCAGCCAGGCGGAAATCCGCGCGGTACGGGAAAGCCTGCGCTTCGAGTGAGCGAAATCGGACGCGGTCGGGGCGGGGGCTGGAGTGTCGGCGGATAACGCCTGCGGCGCTATTCGCCCTGCGGAGGGTCGCATTGGGGTAGGACGGATAACCGCTTGCGGTTATCCGCCTTGCGTCTGTCGCGGATCATTTCTTGCCGGTGTTCTGCAGGATCTGCAGGGCCTGGGTGGTGGCGGTGATGCAACCTTTGGTGTCGCCGCTGGCCTGGTCCTGCCTGGCCTTGGCCTGGAGTTCCTTGACCTCGGTGACCCGCGCACCGGTGACCGAGGTCTTGCCGCGCACGGCGAGGATATCGTCCAGCTTCTGCAGGTTGGCGCCGCACAGGTCGGTGCTTTCGGCGGCTTGGGCGGTGCCGCCGAGCAGGGCGGCGGCGATGAGCAGGGTACGCACGATCATGGCAGTTCTCCTTTGTGGGCCGAGTGGCCGGACGGGGGAGAGACGACAGGCTCCTGGGAGTCTTCTCCGCATGCCCAGTATCTGACCGGAGCCTCGCGGGAATGGTTCGGTCGCTCAGCCGTTGCCCCAGGGCGGGATCGACAGCGCCTGCTGGAGATGCTGGATGAACGCCTTGACCTTCGGCGACATCGCCGCCGCCCGCGAATACATCGCGTAGATCACGTCGTCGAGTGGGCGCAGGCCGGGCGCGGCGTCCACCAGGCGGCCGTTCTTGAGGTCCTCGGCGACGATGAACAGCGGCAGCAACGCCAGTCCCTGGCCGCGCAGGGCGGCGTCGCGCATGGCCTGGCCGTTGTTGCTGCTGAAGCGTCCGCGTGGCGAGACGGCACGGGGCTTGGCGCCGGGGAACGCCGGTTCGAAGGTCCAGACCTGGCTCGGCGTGGCGTTGTTGTAGCCCAGGCACTCGTGCTGCATCAGTTGTTCGAGGGTGTCCAGCGTGCCGTGGCGTTCCGCGTAGTCGGGGCTGCAGCAGACCACCCGCTGGCTGTTGGCCAGCGGCCGGGCGATCAGCGAACTGTCGTCCAGGCGGGTGACGCGGATGCTCAGGTCGTAGCCTTCCTTCTCGAAGTCGGTGAGGCGGTCGTCCATCTGCAGGACGATCTCCAGGCGCGGGTGCTGGCTCATGAAGTCGGCGATGATCGGCGACAGCCAGAGGGTGCCGAAGCTCATCGGGGTGACGATGCGCAATTCGCCGCACAGGTCGTTCTCGCGCAGGGCGACGATCTCCGCGGCGTTGTTGAGTTCCTGCAGCGAGGCCTTGGCGGCCTTGTAGAAGAAATGCCCGGCCTCGGTCGGCTCGACGTTGCGCGTGGTGCGGTAGAGCAGGCGGACGCCGAGGCGTCGTTCGAGATCGCTGACACGCTTGCTGATCACCGACTTGGACAGGCTCATGCGCTCGGCCGCCGACGTCACGCTGTTGAGTTCGGCGACGTTGAGGAAGGCTTCGATATCGTCGAAACGCAGGCTCATCGGTGGGCCCACGATACAGTGGCAATCGCTCGACGCATTCTCGGCTCCTCCTGGTCGTTTTCCTTGGGCTTTCTATCCGCTTGATTCGCAAGCTAAATCGATCCAGCCTTGAGCAAGCTTACCCAATCGAAAGGCGCCGCAGCGTTCGTTCTCAGCGAAAACGGTTTTCGCCTGGACGCGCTACCGGGAAGGCTGTCGGGGCTTTTACCCTGTAGCCGCGACTCGTCGCTCCGTGGCCGACCGCACCTGCCCGCCCCCGTAGGCGGCCACGGATTTCCTTGCGCCTTCTAGACTGGAAGCGAACCCGCCGCATGAACCCCGAACGAGAAACCAGCATGTCGAGTCGCTTCATCGCCGCCTGGTCCGCGGCCAACCGTTGCCTGGAGGTGTGGGGCCGGGCATGGAAGGGCTGAAATTCTACGCCCGCTTGCTCTGGCGGCCGCCGCGGGAAACCCTGCTGTTCGCCCTGCGCACCGTCGCCGCCGGGCTGCTGACCCTCTACCTGGCCTTCCTCTTCGACCTGGAGCAGCCGAAGTGGGCGCTGATGACCGTGGTCATCGTCAGCCAGCCGCTGGCCGGGATGGCTCTCAAGCGCAGTTTCGCCCAGGTCCTCGGTACCTTCGCCGGCGCCGTGGTGGCGGTGCTGATCATGGCGCTGTTCGCCCAGCAACCGTTGCCGTTCTTCGTCGCCCTGGGACTCTGGCTGGCGCTCTGCACCGCCGGCGGCACCTTGCTGCGCTACACCGACTCGCACGCCTTCGTGCTCAGCGGCTTCACCGCGGTGATCGTCGCCGTGCTGTCGATTCCCGATCCGGAAAACACCTTCATGCTCGCCGTGGTGCGGGTCACCGAGACCCTGCTGGGCGTCGCCTGCGTGGCCCTGGTCAGCCTGCTCAGCGCGCGACCGCAGGCGGTGGCGAAGGGCTACTTCGCCCAGGTCGACGGCCTGATCCGCAGTACCGCGCGGCACGCCGCGGCGGTGATCCGCGGCGACGAGGGCGACGAGTCGTTCAACCAGCGGCAGATGCAACTGGTCGCCAGCATCACCGCGCTGGACGGCCTGCGCCGGCACCTCTATTTCGACGCGCCGAACCTGCGCCGCGCCGATGGCCTGGTGCAGTTGCTGGGTAACCTGCTGGTGCTGATGGCCTCGCGGCTGTTGCTGCTGCGCCAGCATCGCCTGCTGGTGCGGGCGCACTGGGTCGGGCCGTTGCCGGCGGATATCCAGGCACTGCTGGATCGTGCGTTGCGGGTGCTGGACGCGCTGGCCGAGCAGGGGCGGGCGGTACCCTCCGAGGTGCTGGAGGAGTTCCAGGCGGTGCGCCAGGCCTTCGATGCCGCGGCGACGCGCGCGGAGTCCTACGACGAGGCGCTGAGCCCGGCGCTGCGCCCGCAGGTGGCGATCCTGCGCTGGGAATACGCGCGGCTGTTCCAGCGCCTGGGCGAAGTGCTCGAACTCAACGATGCGATCCAGTCCGGCCGCCAGGCCAGCAGTTTCTACCGCCGTGGCCAGGCGCAGGCGCTGCACCTGGACTGGGCGCTGGCCTCGATGAACGCCGTGCGCGCTTTCGTCGCCTTGTCCTGCGCCGCCTGGCTGTGGATCACCAGCGCCTGGAACGGCGCCCTCAGCAGCCTGCTGCTGGTCGGCGTGATGTGCTCGCTGATGGCGACCTTCCCGCGTCCGCTGCTGGCGGCGCAGAACTTCCTGCGCGGGCTGCTGCTGGCGATCCTGATCTCGGCGGCGCTGCTGTTCGTGCTGTTGCCGGCATCCGCCGACTTCGAGTGGCTGGCGCTGTGGATGGCGTTGCTGCTGTACGTGGTCGCGGTCGGCTTGAGCAGCCCGCTGAGCGCCGGGATCGCCATGGGCATCGGCCTGGAGACCCTGCTGATGGTGGCGCCGCAGAATATCGCGGTCTACTACAGCAACGCTTCGCAGTGGTTCGAGTTCGTCGGCGGCTTCCTCGCCGCGGCGGTCCTCGCCGTGCTGGTGTTCGCCCTGGTCTATCCGTTCCGCGCCGACCCGCGCCTGCGCCGGCTGCTCTACCTGTCGCGCCAGGACGTCGCGGAAATGTCGCGCTGCGAGGCCAGCGAGACGCAGCGCTTCGCCTTCGAGACGCGGATGATCGATCGCCTGGCGGTGATGGTCGGCCTGCTGCCGGCGAGCCAGGAGCCGGCTGCGGCGGAACGTTTCCAGTGCGCCCTGGGCTGCGTGGTGATGGGCGTGGCGTTGAACCGCCTGCGCGAGCCGCTGCATGACGCCGGGGTGGTGCCGCTGGAGTTGCAGCCGCTGCTGGGCGAGGCGCTGCGCGAGGTCGCCGCCTACATAGCCGGCGGCGCGGACGCCCCGCGGCAGGACCTCGCCCTGGCCGCCCTGCGGCGTTTCGGCCGGGGCCTGGAGGCCTTGCTGGCGCAGCCGTCGAAGGACCTCGGGGCGACGCGGCAGCGCTTCATCATGAATGTCGCGGTACTGATCCTGCAGCAGTCGCTGCAACGCTATCGGACGCTGCTGGAGGAGGACCGCGGCGCACCGGCGGTCGTCGAAGAACCAGAAGAGGAGGGCGGACATGCCCGCTGATGTCGAGGTCGGGGGCGCCTACCTGCCGCCGATCGCCCAGGCGCTGCTGCTGGCCTGGCTGATCCTGCTGCTGCTCAACCCGCTGTTGCGGCGCTTCGGCGTGTTGCAGCGGGTCTGGCACGAAGCGCTGTTCCAGGGCGCGTTGTACTGCGCGATCTGCGCCGGTCTGATCCTGTGGATGGGAGAGATGTCCCGATGAACCTGTTGCAAGGCAAATGGCCGCGCCTGGCCACCCTGCTGGCGGTGCTGGTGGCGGCGGCGCTGGTGTTCCTCGCCTGGGAACGCTACACCCGCACGCCCTGGACCCGTGACGCGCGGGTCCGCGCCGATGTGGTGACGCTGTCGGCGGACGTTTCCGGGCTGATCACCCGGTTGCCGCTGAGCGACAACCAGCCCGTGGAGAAGGGCGAGCTGCTGCTCAGCATCGATCCGGCGCGCTATGAACTGGCGGTGCTGCGCGCCGAGCGCGCGGTGAACGTGGCGCGGGCGGCGCTGGGCGAGTCGCGCGCGGCGATCGAGGCCAGCCAGGCCCAGTTGCGCCAGCGCCGCAGCGAGGCGCAACGGCGCTCGGCATTGCAGAAGCGCTCGATGCTATCGGTGGAAGAGAACGAAAAGGCCCAGACCGACGTCAGCCTGGCCCAGGCCGAGTTGCTGAGGAACCAGGCCAGCCTCGGCCTGGCCCAGGCCAACGTGGAGCTTGCCGAAGCCGCCTTGCAGCAGGCCCGTCTCGACCTCGAACGTACCCAGGTGCGCGCCCCGGTCAGCGGCTACGTGACCAACCTGCAGACCCGCGAGGGCGACTACGCCCACGCCGGGGTGCCATTGCTGGCGCTGGTGGACCGCGATTCGTTCTATGTCAGCGGATACTTCGAGGAGACCAAGTTGCCGGGCATCCACGTCGGCAGCCGGGCGCGGGTGGAACTGATGAGCGGCGAGCGCTTCGACGGGCGCGTGCAGAGCATCGCCCATGCCATCACCGACCGGGAGAATGCCGAGGGCTCGCGCCTGCTGGCGAACATCAACCCGAGCTATACCTGGGTCAAGCTGGCCCAGCGAATTCCGGTGCGCATCGCCATCGATCCCGCCTATCGCCAGCGCAACACCTTGCGCGCCGGCGTGACCGCGACCATCCGGGTGCTGCCCGCGGAGGACACCGCGAAAGTCGATTCCGCGGCGCCCGGGACTGCCTTGCGGCCTTGAGTCAGGCCGAACCGGTCAGTCTGTGCCGGTCATGGCTCAGGGTTGTTCGCGGACGATTTCCGCCAGGTGCAGGATCAATCGCTCGTCAGCCTGGTTGCCGCTCTGCTGGCGGAATTGCCTGGCCTCCTCGCGGGCGCGCTGGAAGGCCGCATCGACGCTGGCCTGGCCATGGCTGTCGCGAATCCACAGGTAGAGGCCCATGACCAGGCTCTGCAGGGTGGCCAGGTCGCTGCTCTGGGCGTTCAGCGCATCGATGAGTTGCTGTTTGGAAAACGCTTGCATGGTCGATCTCCGATCAATGGCGCCGCAAGGGCGCGGTTCGCCCCGGCGGTCGCCGGGGTGCGCGGAGCATGTGGAAAGTGCGGAGAGGCTGGCCAGCTTAGGCCAAGTCATTCAAATGATTAGGGAATTTTCTGACTTTCAGTGACCTTTCGACTGTTTTCGACGGCGGGCGATCGCTACGTTTTCATCGAACCGTCACCAAACCGTCATGAAGACGCGCCTAGCATTCGCGGTATTTCGGCATGACGTGGAGAGCAGCGCATGGACTCCTATGGCGATACCTCGGGCCGCATCGGTCGCGACTGGCTCGATCGACACGACGAAGAGCTGGAGCAGGAACTGCTCGACGACGAGCTGAACCTGGACGAGCTGTTCGGTCCCGAGCAGGAGGATGCGCCCGGCGAATTGAGTCGGCGCCGCTATTTCCGCGAACTGTTCCGCCTGCAACGGGAACTGGTGAAACTGCAGAACTGGGTGGTGCACACCGGGCACAAGGTGGTGATTCTCTTCGAGGGACGCGACGCGGCGGGCAAGGGCGGCGTGATCAAGCGCATCACCCAGCGCCTCAACCCTCGGGTCTGCCGGGTTGCCGCGCTGCCCGCGCCGAACGACCGCGAGCAGACCCAGTGGTATTTCCAGCGCTACGTCTCGCACCTGCCGGCCGGTGGCGAGATCGTCCTGTTCGACCGCAGCTGGTACAACCGTGCCGGGGTCGAGCGGGTCATGGGTTTCTGCAACGACGAACAATACGAGGAATTCTTCCGCAGCGTGCCTGAGTTCGAAAAGATGCTGGCGCGCTCGGGCATCCAGTTGCTCAAGTACTGGTTCTCCATCTCCGACGCCGAGCAGCACCTGCGTTTCCTCAGCCGTATCCACGATCCGCTCAAGCAGTGGAAGCTCAGTCCGATGGACCTGGAGTCGCGGCGGCGCTGGGAGGCCTACACCAAGGCCAAGGAAACCATGCTCGAACGCACCCACATCCCCGAGGCGCCCTGGTGGGTGGTACAGGCCGACGACAAGAAGCGCGCGCGGCTGAACTGCATCCACCACCTGTTGCAGCAGATGCCCTACCGGGAAGTTCCGCAGCCGCCGGTACACCTGCCGGAGCGCCTGCGCCACGCCGATTACGTCAGGCATCCGACGCCCGGCGAGATCATCGTGCCGGAAGTCTACTGAGCCAGTGGGCGCCGCGTACTTCGCTCACTCGGGTTCTTCCTTGTTCCTCCGGCCGCGCCTCTGGATGACGCTGGCGCCTCGACGCGCGCGTTGCCGCCTGGCTCGCGCGCGCTTAAATTTCCTCCTTCACATGACGTTCCTCTGAGAACAACTCCGTGTCTCGAGTCCGATCATGCCCCTGTTGAATTCCCTGACTGTATTGCCGTTGCCTGGCGGGCAGCGTTTGAGTGGCGACGAAACCGATAGCCGGCTCAGCCTTGCCCTGGATGGTGCGTTGCTGTTGCGCCTGCGCCTGGAGCGCACAGACACGGAAATACGGCTGGCGGTGGAGGAGCTTCCCGGCGGCGATGCCGAGCATGCGTTGTGGGCCGCCAGCTACTGGCTGTTCGCCCGCGATCCGGATTGCCAGCGGCTCGTCTGGTCGCTGTCCTGGGAACCCGAAGAGTCCCTGGCGAAGGGGATGCTGACAGGAGCCGCCGCAGCGGGCACCTATGTCTGCGAGAGGGGCCGGTTCTGGCAGTTGCCATGGCCCTGGCTGCCGCTTGCCCAGCCGTGCTATCCCCAGTCGATGCAACTTACCGATGGAAAGCGTCATCCGCTGCGCCGGCCGAAGCCCAGGGGAGAGGTCTACCGGCGCTTCGATGCGCGATTGGGATGCTGGATATCCTTGCGTACCCTGGACATCGAGAGGGACCTGGAGCGTTTTCATCGCTGGCAGAACTCGCCCAGGGTGGCGGAGTTCTGGCAGGAGGATGGAAGCCTGGAACAACATCGCGAGCGTTTGCGCCAGCTCGAGGCGGATCCTCATGCACTGGGGCTCATCGGCTGTTTCGACGATGAGCCCTTCGCCTATTTCGAGGCCTACTGGGCGAAGGAGGATCGCATCGCGCCGTTCTACGTGGCCGAAGACTACGACCGCGGGATCCACATGCTGGTCGGCGAGGAGGCCCACCGGGGTCCGCACAAGGTCGCCTGCTGGCTATCGGCACTGGTCCACTACCTGTTTCTCGACGACCCGCGCTCGCAGCGAGTGGTGGCGGAACCGCGCGCAGATAACGCGCGGATGATCGGTCACATGCACAACCTGTGCTTCCACTGCGAGAAGGAGTTCGACTTTCCGCACAAGCGGGCGGCGCTGATGATCATCGGCCGCGAACGGTTCTTCGAGCGCTGTCGTCTGGCCTGACGGGGCGGGAAGAAGCTCGAGGCGTCCGGCGGACGCCAATAGAGAAACGGGCAGGCGTAATGCCTGCCCCTGTGTCTCAGCGACGCGCGCTCAGGTTCGCCAGATTGTCGCCCTGGCGCTCGGCGGTGACCTTGCGGCAGTGCACCAGGGCGTCGCGGATCATGAAGTTGACCAGGGTCGGCGAGACGCCCAGTTCCTTGGCGATGTCCTTCTGTGGCACGCCGTGCAGGCGGTACATCTCGAAGGCGTAGCGGGTGCGCTTGGGCAGCTCGGTGAGGGCATCCGCGATGTGTTCGAGGGTCGCGTAGTTGATGTGCGAGGTTTCCGGCGAGGCGCCCTGGATCACCACGTTCAGGCCTTCTTCCTCCGGCCCCGAGTATTTCTGTTCGAGCGCCTGCTTGCGGTAGTGATCGATGGCCAGGTTGCGGACGATCTGGAACAGGTAGCTGAGCTGTGCCTTGAACGACGAAGTGATCTGCGGCGCCGACTGGAGCCTGAAGAACGCATCCTGGACCACATCTTCGGCTCGCGAGCGGCAACCGGTAATGCGGGCGGCGATCTTCACCAGGATCGTACGGTTATCGACGAATGCCTGGAGGAGCGGGGTATCGCATCTGCGGGTAGACAGTTGTTCCGACATGGAAATCACCTTGCTGCGGAGGGGGCTGCAGAGCACTGGCGGTGGGGTAAGACCCACACATGGCGCAACAAATTATGTTGAATGATAATGATTGTCAATTACGAAGAAATAACCAATCTCACCTTTATTCGTGAATGGTCCGCATGCTGGCAAATAGCCGCTGCGAATGATGGAGGGGAGAAATTCTTCGGCGTTTCAGAAGGATGGCCGCGCCAATGTTGCAGTCATGCGTCGCAGACGAAATTTTTTTAATAATCTTTAGGAATCAGCTAGTTAGAAATCGTTATTGACCGCCTCGCCGCTCCTGCCGGCGTTCCGCGCAAGAACTGCGCTAAGGCGCTGCGACAACCGTTCCCGGCTGCTCCATGGCGTACATCGCTATCGCCGATGCGGCGATAGCGCCGGGCACAACCCATCAGAATGGATAGGGGTTGGCGTCCTTTCGCGCAATGCTCCGCGGTTGCCCGGAGATTGCGGTTACATGCGCTAATTATTTGCCGTTGTTATCCGTTCCCCTCTGTGACAGCGCGGGCAGGTGCCCGGCGCCCCGGCGTGCGCAGCAGGAGACGGAAATGCCGATCGATCATGGGAAAGCGCTCTGCCCCGGACGAGGGCCACGACAGCGGCGCAAGGAGGTCGGCAGGTGAGCCCGGCCGTTTCCCTGCAATTGTTCTGCCTGCCTTATTCGGGGGCCAGCGCCACGCTGTTCCGCCGCTGGCAGCCCAGCCTGCCGGGCTGGATCCGCTTGCTGCCCCTGGAATTGCCGGGGCGCGGCCTTCGCTTCGGCGAGGCCCTGCATACCGATGCCGCCAGCCTGGTCGCGCAATTGGCCGGCGAGCTGCACGGCACCCTCGATAGCGCTTCTCCCTACGCCTTCTTCGGCCACAGCCTGGGCGGGCTGCTGGCCTTCGAACTGGCCCATGCCATGCGTCGGCGCGGCCTCGAAGGGCCGCTGGCGCTATTCCTCTCCGGCGTATCCCCGCCCGCCGAAAACGATGTCAGCGGCTACCGGCGCGCCAAGGCCGACGCCGAACTGGTCGCCGCGTTGCGCGACTACCGGGGTACTCCGGAGGCCGTCCTCAACGATCCGTCGCTGATGCAGATGCTGTTGCCAGTGGTGCGAGCGGACTTTCTCGTCACCGGCAGCTACCGCTACCAGGCGCATGGGCCGCTGGAAGCGGCGCTGCACCTGTTCGGCGGACGCGAGGACAGCCTGCGCAGCGCCGAGTTGCTCGGCTGGCTGCATGAGGCCGGGGGCGACTTCACCCTCGACCTGCTCGACGGGCAGCACTTTTTCATCCGTGAACAGCAGGGGCAGTTGCTGCGCCTGCTGCGTCGCTACGCCGGCCAGCATCTGCTGCGCTGGCACAAGGACAAGGTCCGGGGAAGCATGCGCGCCGCCAGTTGAGGGGCGGCCGCGACGACTGTTTCCGGGACTCACTAGAACTCGATTGCAAGCCGAATTCAGGCAGGAAAACACATGATGGACGCCTTCGAACTTCCCACCACCCTGGTCCAGGCCCTGCGTCGCCGCGCTGTCCAGGAGCCCGAGCGCCTGGCGCTGCGCTTCCTCGCCGAGGACGATGGCGAAGGCGTGGTCCTCAGCTATCGCGATCTCGACCTGCGCGCGCGGAGCATCGCCGCGGCCCTGCAGGCCCATGCGCAGCTGGGCGATCGCGCGGTACTGCTGTTTCCCAGCGGCCCCGACTACGTCGCGGCGTTCTTCGGTTGCCTGTATGCCGGGGTCATCGCGGTGCCGGCCTACCCGCCGGAATCGGCGCGCCGCCATCACCAGGAACGCCTGTTGTCGATCATCGCCGACGCCGAGCCGCGCCTGGTCCTGACCACCGCTGACCTGCGCGAGCCATTGCTGCAGATGAACGCGCAACTGTCCGCCGCCAACGCCCCGCAACTGCTCTGCGTCGACCAGTTGGACCCGGCCGTTGCCGAGGCCTGGGACGAGCCGCAAGTGCGTCCCGAGCACATCGCCTTCCTCCAGTACACCTCCGGTTCAACCGCACTGCCCAAGGGCGTGCAGGTCAGCCATGGCAACCTGGTCGCCAACGAGGTGCTGATCCGCCGAGGCTTCGGCATCGGTGCCGACGACGTGATCGTCAGCTGGCTGCCGCTGTACCACGACATGGGCCTGATCGGCGGCCTGCTGCAACCGATCTTCAGCGGCGTACCCTGCGTGCTGATGTCGCCGCGCTACTTCCTCGAACGTCCGGTGCGCTGGCTGGAAGCCATCAGCCAGTACGGCGGCACCGTCAGCGGCGGTCCCGATTTCGCCTACCGGCTGTGCAGCGAGCGGGTCGCCGAGTCGGCCCTGCAGCGTCTCGACCTGAGCGGCTGGCGGGTAGCCTTCTCCGGTTCCGAGCCGATCCGCCAGGACAGCCTGGAACGCTTCGCCGAGAAATTCGCCGCCAGCCGCTTCGACGCGTCCAGTTTCTTCGCCTGCTACGGCCTCGCCGAGGCGACCCTGTTCGTCACCGGCGGCCAGCGCGGCCAGGGCATTCCCGCCCTGGCGGTGGATGGCGAGGCGCTGGCGCGCAACCGCATCGCCGAAGGCGAAGGCAGCGTGCTGATGTGCTGCGGCCGCAGCCAGCCGGAACACGCCGTGCTGATCGTCGACGCGGCGAGCGGCGAGGTCCTCGGCGACGACAACGTCGGCGAGATCTGGGCCGCCGGGCCGAGCATCGCCCACGGTTACTGGCGCAACCCGGAAGCTTCGGCGAAGACCTTCGTCGAGCGTGACGGGCGCACCTGGCTGCGCACCGGCGACCTCGGCTTCCTCCGCGACGGCGAACTGTTCGTCACCGGGCGCCTGAAGGACATGCTCATCGTCCGCGGCCACAACCTCTATCCGCAGGACATCGAACGCACCGTCGAGAGCGAGGTGCCGTCGGCGCGCAAGGGCAGGGTCGCGGCCTTCGCGGTCACGGTCGATGGCGAGGAAGGCATCGGCATCGCCGCCGAGATCGGTCGCGGCGTCCAGAAATCGGTGCCGGCCCAGGAGCTGATCGACTCGATCCGCCAGGCGGTGGCCGAGGCCTACCAGGAAGCGCCGAAGGTGGTGGCGCTGCTCAATCCCGGCGCCTTGCCGAAGACGTCCAGCGGCAAGCTGCAACGTTCCGCCTGCCGCCTGCGCCTGGAAGACGGCAGCCTGGACAGCTATGCGCTGTTTCCCGGCCTCCAGGCCGTGCAGGAGGCGCAGCCGCCGGCAGGCGACGACGAACTGCTGGCACGCATCGGCGAGATCTGGAAGGCCCGGCTGGGCGTGGCGCAGGTAGCGCCGCGCGATCACTTCTTCCTGCTTGGCGGCAATTCCATCGGCGCCGCCCAGGTGGTCGCCCAGGTGCGCGACAGTCTCGGCGTCGCCCTCGACCTGCGCCAACTGTTCGAGGCGCCGACCCTGCAGGCCTTCAGCGCCACGGTGGCCCGCCAACTGGCCGCCGGCCTGCCGGCCGAGGCACCGATGGCGCACCTGCCGCGCGGTGTCGACCTGCCGCAGTCGGCGGCGCAGCAGCGTCTCTGGCTGACCTGGCAGATCGATCCGCAGAGCGCCGCCTACAACATCCCCGGCGGCCTGCGCCTGCGCGGCGAGCTGGACGAAGCGGCGCTGCGCGCCAGCTTCCAGCGCCTGGTCGAACGCCACGAAGCGCTGCGCACGCGTTTCCTCGAGCGCGACGGCGCGGCCTTGCAGCGTATCGACGAGCGGGGCGAGTTCGCCTGGCAGTTCGTCGACCTCGCCGCGCTGGCCGAGCACGAACGCGCCGCGGCTGCCGCGCAGCGCCGCGAAGCCGAGGCGCAGCAGCCGTTCGACCTGGAAAAGGGGCCGCTGCTGCGGGTCAGCCTGGTGCGCCTGGACGAACAGGAGCACCAGCTCTGGGTCACCCTGCATCACATCGTCGCCGATGGTTGGTCGCTGAACCTGCTGCTCGACGAATTCTCGCGGCTCTACGCCGAAGCCTGCGGCGGCCAGCCGGCCGACCTGGCGCCGCTGGAACTGCACTACGCCGAGTTCGCTGCCTGGCAACGGCAGTGGCTGGACGCGGGCGAGGGCGCCCGCCAACTGGCCTACTGGCGGGAGCGCCTGGGCGACACGGCGCCGGTGCTGGAACTGGCCACCGACCATCCGCGCACGGCGCGCCAGGCGTCGCCCGCCGCGCGCTACAGCCTGCGGGTCGACGAAGCCCTGGCGCGGGCTATCCGCGAGGCCGCGCTGGACCATGAGGCGAGTGTCTTCATGTGGCTGCTGGCGGCGTTCCAGGCGCTGCTGCATCGCCACAGCGGGCAGGGCGAGATCCGCATCGGCGTGCCCAGCGCCAACCGCCAGCGCCTGGAGACCCAGGGGCTGGTCGGCTTCTTCATCAACACCCTGGTCCTGCGCGGCACGCCCCGGGCGCGCCAGCCGTTCGCCGCGTTGCTCGGCGAGGCTCGCGAGGCGACCCTCGGCGCCCAGGCCAACCAGGACCTGCCGTTCGACCAGGTGCTCGCGGCCTGCGGCCAGGGCGGCCAGTTGTTCCAGGTGCTGTTCAACCACCAGCAGCGCGACCTGTCGGCGTTGCGCCGGCTGCCCGGCCTGCTCGCCGACGAGCTGCCCTGGCACAGCCGCGAAGCCAAGTTCGACCTGCAACTGCAGAGCGAGGAGGACGCTCGCGGTCGCCTGACCCTGAGTTTCGACTACGCCGCGGACCTCTTCGACGAGGCCAGCATCCGGCGTTTCGCCGCGCAATACCTGGAGCTGCTGCGCCAGGTCGCGGAAGACCCGCAGCGCTGCCTCGGCGATATCGCCCTGGTCGACGCCGAGCAGGCGGCGCACCTCGCCGAATGGGGCAGCGCGCCCTGCGAGCCGGCGCGCGCCTGGCTGCCGGAGCTGCTGGAGCGGCAACTGGTGCAGTCCGCCGAACGCGTCGCCCTGGAGTGGGACGGCGGCAGCCTCGGCTACGCCGAACTGCACGCCCGGGCCAACCGCCTGGCCCACTACCTGCGCGACAAGGGCGTCGGCCCGGACGTGCGGGTAGCGATCTGCGCCGAGCGTTCGCCGCAACTGCTGGTCGGTCTGCTGGCGATCGTCAAGGCGGGCGGCGCCTACGTGCCGCTGGACCCGGACTACCCCAGCGAACGCCTGGCCTACATGCTCGCCGACAGCGGCGTCGAGTTGCTACTGACCCAGGCCCATCTGTTCGAGCGCCTGCCTGGCGCGGAGGGCGTCACGCCGATCTGCCTGGACAGCCTCAAGCTCGACAACTGGCCGAGCCAGGCACCGGGCCTGCACCTGCACGGCGACAATCTCGCCTACGTCATCTACACCTCCGGCTCCACCGGCCAGCCGAAGGGCGTGGGCAACACCCACGCGGCGCTGGCCGAGCGCCTGCAATGGATGCAGGCCACCTACGCCCTCGACGGCGACGACGTGCTGATGCAGAAGGCGCCGGTGAGCTTCGACGTGTCGGTGTGGGAGTGCTTCTGGCCGCTGGTCACCGGTTGCCGGTTGGTCCTCGCCGCCCCCGGCGAGCACCGCGATCCGGCGCGCCTGGTGGAACTGGTGCGGCAGTTCGGGGTGACCACGCTGCACTTCGTGCCGCCGCTGCTGCAACTGTTCATCGACGAACCCGGCGTCGCCGCCTGCGGCAGCCTGCGCCGCTTGTTCTCCGGCGGCGAGGCGCTTCCGGCGGAGCTGCGCAACCGCGTGTTGCAACGCCTGCCGGCGGTGGCCCTGCATAACCGCTACGGACCGACCGAGACCGCCATCAACGTCACCCACTGGCAATGCCGCGCGGAAGACGGCGAGCGTTCGCCGATCGGCCGACCGCTGGGCAACGTGGTCTGCCGCGTACTGGACGCCGAGTTCAACCTGCTGCCGGCCGGCGTCGCCGGCGAGCTGTGCATCGGCGGCCTGGGCCTGGCCCGTGGCTACCTGGGGCGCCCGGCGCTGAGCGCCGAGCGCTTCGTCGCCGATCCGTTCTCGGCCGACGGCGAGCGCCTGTACCGCACCGGCGACCGCGCGCGCTGGAACGCCGACGGCGTGCTGGAATACCTCGGCCGCCTCGACCAGCAGGTCAAGCTGCGTGGCTTCCGCATCGAGCCGGAGGAGATCCAGGCACGCCTGCTGGCGCAGCCGGGGGTGGCCCAGGCGGTGGTGGTGATCCGCGAAGGCGTGGCCGGCAGCCAGTTGGTCGGCTACTACACCGGCGCTGCCGGCGCCGAGGCGGAAGCCGAGCAGAACCAGCGTCTGCGCGCCGCGCTACAGGCCGAACTGCCGGAATACATGGTTCCGGCACAGTTGATGCGCCTGGCGCAGATGCCCCTCGGCCCGAGCGGCAAGCTGGATACGCGGGCGCTGCCGGAGCCGGTCTGGCAGCAGCGCGAGCACGTCGAGCCGCGGACCGAGCTGCAACGGCGCATTGCCGCGATCTGGAGCGAAGTGCTCGGCCTGCCGCGGGTCGGCCTGCGCGACGATTTCTTCGAACTCGGCGGGCATTCCCTGCTGGCCACCCGCATCGTCTCGCGCACCCGCCAGGCCTGCGACGTCGAACTGCCGTTGCGCGCGCTGTTCGAGGCCAGCGAACTGGAGGCCTTCTGCGAACAGGTCCGCGCAGCCCAGGCCGCCGGACGCACCGACAGCCACGGCGCGATCCGCCGCATCGACCGCGAGCAGCCGGTGCCGCTGTCCTACTCGCAGCAGCGCATGTGGTTCCTCTGGCAACTGGAGCCGGACAGCCCGGCCTATAACGTCGGCGGCCTGGCGCGCCTGAGCGGGCCGCTGGACGTGGCGCGCTTCGAGGCCGCGCTACAGGCCCTGGTGCTGCGCCACGAGACCCTGCGCACCACGTTCCCCAGCGTCGACGGCGTGCCGGTACAGCGCGTACATAGCGATGGCGGCCTGCACATGGACTGGCAGGACTTCTCCGCGCTCGACCGCGACAGCCGCCGGCAGCACCTGCAGACCCTCGCCGACAGCGAGGCGCACCGTCCCTTCGACCTTGAGAGCGGGCCGTTGCTGCGGGTCTGCATGGTGAAGATGGCCGAGCGCGAGCACTACCTGGTGGTGACCCTGCACCACATCGTCACCGAAGGCTGGGCGATGGACATCTTCGCCCGCGAACTGGGCGCGCTCTACGAGGCCTTCCTCGACGACCGCGAATCGCCGCTGGAGCCGTTGCCGGTCCAGTACCTGGACTACAGCGTGTGGCAGCGCGAGTGGCTGGAGAGCGGCGAGCGCCAGCGCCAGCTCGACTACTGGAAGGCCCAGCTGGGCAACGAGCATCCGCTGCTCGAACTGCCGGGCGACCGGCCACGCCCGCCGGTGCAGAGCCACCAGGGCGACCTCTACCGCTTCGACCTGAGCCCCGAGCTGGCCGAGCGCGTGCGTCGCTTCAACGCCGCCCGCGGGCTGACCATGTTCATGACCATGACCGCCACCCTTGCGGCCTTGCTCTACCGCTACAGCGGCCAGCAGGACCTGCGTATCGGCGCGCCGGTGGCGAACCGCATCCGCCCGGAGAGCGAAGGGCTGATCGGCGCCTTCCTCAATACCCAGGTGCTGCGCTGCCGGCTCGACGGACAGATGAGCGTCGGCGAGCTGCTGGAGCAGGTGCGGCAGACCGTGATCGATGGCCAGTCGCACCAGGACCTGCCGTTCGACCACCTGGTGGAAGCCCTGCAACCGCCGCGCAGCGCCGCCTACAACCCGTTGTTCCAGGTGATGTGCAACGTCCAGCGCTGGGAGTTCCAGCAGACCCGGCAACTGGCCGGGATGACCGTCGAGTACATCGCCAACGATGCGCGGGCGACCAAGTTCGACCTCAACCTGGAGGTCACCGACCTCGACCAGCGCCTCGGCTGCTGCCTGACCTACAGCCGCGACCTGTTCGACGAACCGCGCATCGCGCGAATGGCCGGACACTGGCAGAACCTGCTGGAGGCGCTGCTGGGCGACCCGCAGCGGCGCATTGCCGAATTGCCGCTGTTCGCCGCCGAGGAGCGGAAGCAACTGCTGCTCGCCGGCACGGCCGGCGAGGCAGGGCTCCAGGACACCCTCCATGGCCTGTTCGCCGCCCGCGTGGCGGCCAGCCCCCAGGCTCCGGCGCTGACCTTCGCCGGACAGACCCTGAGCTATGCCGAACTCGATGCCCGCTCCAACCGTCTGGCGCGCGTCCTGCGCAGTCACGGCGTCGGCCCGGAAGTGCGGGTCGGCCTGGCCCTGGAGCGTTCGCTGGAGATGGTCGTCGGCCTGCTGGCGATCCTCAAGGCCGGCGGCGCCTACGTGCCGCTGGACCCGGAATATCCGCTGGAGCGCCTGCAATACATGATCGAGGACAGCGGCGTACGCCTGCTGCTCAGCCACGCGGCGCTGTTCGAGGCCCTCGGCGAGCTGCCGGCAGGCGTGGCGCGCTGGTGCCTCGAGGAGGACGGCCCGGCGCTGGACGCCGAGGACCCCGCACCGCTGGCAGCGCTGAGCGGGCCGCAGCACCAGGCCTACCTGATCTATACCTCCGGCTCCACCGGCAAGCCGAAGGGCGTGGCGGTCTCCCACGGCGAGATCGCCATGCACTGCGCCGCGGTGATCGAGCGCTTCGGCATGCGCGCCGAGGATTGCGAACTGCACTTCTATTCGATCAACTTCGACGCCGCCAGCGAGCGCCTGCTGGCCCCGTTGCTGTGCGGCGCCCGCGTGGTGCTGCGGGCCCAGGGCCAGTGGGGCGCGGAGGAAATCTGCGAGCTGATCCGCGCGGAGGGCGTGAGCATCCTCGGCTTCACCCCGAGCTACGGCAGCCAGCTCGCCCAGTGGCTGGAGAGCCAGGGCCGGCAGTTGCCGGTGCGCATGTGCATCACCGGCGGCGAAGCGCTGACCGGCGAGCACCTGCAACGGATTCGCCAGGCCTTCGCCCCGGCGTCGTTCTTCAATGCCTACGGACCGACCGAGACGGTGGTCATGCCGCTGGCCTGCCTGGCTCCCGAACGACTGGAGGAGGGTGCCGCCAGCGTGCCGATCGGCAGCGTGGTCGGCGCGCGGGTCGCCTACATCCTGGATGCCGACCTGGCCCTGGTGCCGCAGGGCGCGACCGGCGAACTCTACGTCGGCGGCGCCGGCCTGGCGCGCGGCTACCATGAGCGTCCGGCGCTCAGCGCCGAGCGCTTCGTGCCCGATCCCTTCGCTGCCGAGGGCGGCCGCCTGTACCGCACCGGCGACCTGGTGCGCCTGTGCGACAACGGCCAGGTGGAATATGTCGGCCGCATCGACCACCAGGTGAAGATCCGTGGCTTCCGCATCGAACTGGGCGAGATCGAGGCGCGCCTGCTGGAGCATCCGCAGGTTCGCGAAGCGCTGGTCCTGGCGCTCGACAGCCCGAGCGGCAAGCAGTTGGCCGGTTATGTCGCCAGCGCGGTGGCCGAGCAGGACGAGGACGCCCAGGCGGCGCTGCGCGAGGCGCTGAAAACGCATCTCAAGCAGCAATTGCCGGACTACATGGTGCCGGCCCACCTGCTGTTGCTCGCCAGCCTGCCGCTGACCGCCAACGGCAAGCTCGACCGCCGCGCGCTGCCGGCGCCCGACCCGGCGCTCAACCGGCAGGCCTACGAGGCCCCGCGCAGCGTGCTGGAGCAGCAACTGGCCGGGGTCTGGCGCGAGGTGCTGAACGTCGAGCGGGTAGGTCTCGGCGACAACTTCTTCGAACTGGGCGGCGATTCGATCCTGTCGATCCAGGTGGTCAGCCGCGCCCGCCAGCTCGGCATCCACTTCAGCCCCCGCGACCTGTTCCAGCACCAGACCGTGCAGAGCCTCGCCGCGGTGGCCCGGCACAGCCAGGCCAGCCAGGCCGAGCAGGGGCCGGTGCAGGGCGACAGCGCGCTGACGCCGATCCAGCACTGGTTCTTCGACCTGCCGCTGGCGCGCCGCGAACACTGGAACCAGTCGCTGCTGTTGCAGCCGCGGCAGGCCATTGACCTCGGTCTGCTGCGCAAGTCCCTGCAACGCCTGGTCGAACAGCATGATGCCCTGCGCCTGGCGTTCCGCCAGGTCGACGGCGAGTGGCTGGCGCAGCATCGTCCGCTGCACGAACAGGAACTGCTCTGGCACGTTCCGGTGCAATCCTTCGACGAATGCGCCGAGCTGTTCGCCAAGGCCCAGCGCAGCCTCGACCTCGAACAGGGGCCGCTGCTGCGCGCGGTGCTGGTGGACGGCCCGGCCGGCGAGCAACGCTTGCTGCTGGCGATCCACCACCTGGTGGTGGACGGGGTGTCCTGGCGGGTGCTGCTGGAGGATCTGCAACAGGTCTACCGTCAGCTCGCCGAGGGCGCCGAACCGGCGCTGCCGGCCAAGACCAGCGCCTTCCGCGACTGGGCCGGACGCCTGCAGGCCTACGCCGGCAGCGAATCGCTGCGCGAGGAGCTGGGCTGGTGGCAAGCCCGGCTGGGTGGGCAGCCGGTCGAGTGGCCGTGCGACCGCCCGCAGGGCGACAACCGCGAGGCGCTGGCGGAAAGTGTCAGCCTGCGGCTCGACCCGCAACGTACCCGGCAATTGCTGCAACAGGCGCCGGCGGCCTACCGCACCCAGGTCAACGACCTGCTGCTGACCGCCCTCGCTCGCGTGCTCTGCCGCTGGAGCGGGCAGCCGTCGACGCTGGTGCAGTTGGAAGGGCATGGCCGCGAGGCGCTGTTCGACGATATCGACCTGACCCGCAGCGTCGGCTGGTTCACCAGCGCCTACCCGTTGCGCCTGACCCCGGCGCAGAGCCCGGGCGAGTCGATCAAGGCGATCAAGGAACAGCTCCGCGCGGTGCCGCACAAAGGCCTCGGCTACGGCGTGCTGCGCTACCTCGCCGATCCGGCGGTGCGCCAGGCGATGGCCGCGCTGCCCACGGCGCCGATCACCTTCAACTACCTCGGACAGTTCGACCAGAGCTTCGCCGACGCCCTGTTCCAGCCGCTGGACCAGCCCACCGGGCCGATCCACGACGAGCAGGCGCCGTTGCCCAACGAGCTGAGCGTCGATGGCCAGGTCTACGGCGGCGAGCTGGTGCTGCGCTGGACCTACAGCCGCGAGCGCTACGACGCGCGGACGGTGAACGAGCTGGCGCAGGCCTATCTCGCCGAACTGCAGGCGCTGATCGAGCATTGCCTGGAAGACGGCGCCGGCGGCCTGACCCCGTCCGACTTCCCGCTGGCGCAACTGAGCCAGGCGCAACTGGACGCCCTGGCGGTGCCGGCCGGCGAGATCGAGGACGTCTATCCGCTGACCCCGATGCAGGAAGGGTTGCTGTTGCACACCCTGCTGGAACCGGGCACCGGCATCTACTACATGCAGGACCGCTACCGGATCGACAGCCCGCTCGATCCCGAGCGCTTCGCCGCCGCCTGGCAGGCGGTGGTGGCCCGCCACGAGGCGCTGCGCGCGTCGTTCGTCTGGAATGCCGGCGAAACGATGTTGCAGGTGATCCACAAGCCCGGTCGCACCCGCATCGAGTTCCTCGACTGGAGCGAACTGCCGGAGGACGGCCACGAGGAACGCCTGCAAGCGCTGCACAAGCGCGAGCGCGAGGCCGGCTTCGACCTGCTCGAACAGCCGCCGTTCCACCTGCGCCTGATCCGCCTGGGCGAGGCGCGCTACTGGTTCATGATGAGCAACCACCACATCCTCATCGATGCCTGGTGCCGTGGCCTGCTGATGAACGACTTCTTCGAGATCTACGGCGCCCTCGGCGAAGGCCGCCCGGCGAACCTGCCGACGCCGCCGCGCTACCGCGACTACATCGCCTGGCTGCAACGCCAGGACCTGGAGCAATCGCGACGCTGGTGGAGCGAGAGCCTGCGCGGCTTCGAGCGGCCGACCCTGGTACCCAGCGACCGCCCGTTCCTCCGCGAGCACGCCGGCGAGAGCGGCGGGATGATCGTCGGTGACCGCTACACGCGTCTGGACGCCGCCGACGGCGCGCGCCTGCGCGAACTGGCGCAGCGCTACCAACTCACCGTCAACACCTTCGCCCAGGCCGCCTGGGCGCTGACCCTGCGCCGCTTCAGCGGCGAGCGCGACGTGCTGTTCGGCGTCACCGTGGCCGGGCGTCCGGTGGGCATGCCGGAAATGCAGCGCACCGTCGGCCTGTTCATCAACAGCATCCCATTGCGCGTGCAGATGCCGGCCGCCGGCCAGCGCTGCACGGTGCGCGAATGGCTGAACCGGCTGTTCGAGCGCAACCTGGAGTTGCGCGAGCACGAGCACCTGCCCCTGGTAGCCATCCAGGAAAGCAGCGAGCTGCCCAAGGGCCAGCCGCTGTTCGACAGCCTGTTCGTGTTCGAGAACGCTCCGGTGGAAGTCTCGGTGCTGGACCGCGCGCAGAGCCTGAACGCCAGTTCCGACTCCGGGCGTACCCACACCAACTTCCCGTTGACCGTGGTCTGCTATCCGGGCGATGACCTCGGCCTGCACCTGTCCTACGACCAGCGCTACTTCGAGGCGCCGACCGTCGAGCGCCTGCTCGGCGAGTTCAAGCGCCTGCTGCTGGCCCTGGCCGACGGTTTCCACGGCGAACTGGAGGCCTTGCCGCTGCTCGGCGAGGACGAGCGTGACTTCCTCCTCGACGGCTGCAACCGCAGCGCCCGCGACTACCCGCTGGAGCAAGGCTACGTGCGGCTGTTCGAGGCGCAGGTGGCGGCCCATCCGCAGCGCATCGCCGCCAGTTGCCTGGAACAGCGCTGGAGCTACGCCGAGCTGAACCGCCGGGCCAACCGCCTCGGCCACGCCCTGCGCGCCGCCGGCGTCGGCATCGACCAGCCGGTGGCACTGCTGGCCGAGCGCGGCCTCGACCTGCTCGGCATGATCGTCGGCAGCTTCAAGGCCGGTGCCGGCTACCTGCCGCTCGACCCCGGCCATCCGACCCAGCGCCTGACCCGGATCGTCGAGCTGAGCCGCACGCCGGTGCTGGTCTGCACCCAGGCCTGCCGCGAGCAGGCGCTGGCGCTGTTCGACGAACTCGGCTGCGTCGACCGGCCGCGCCTGCTGGTGTGGGACGAGATCCAGCAGGGCGAGGGCGCCGAGCACGATCCGCAGGTCTACAGCGGGCCGCAGAACCTCGCCTACGTGATCTACACCTCCGGCTCCACCGGACTGCCGAAGGGCGTGATGGTGGAGCAGGCGGGCATGCTCAACAACCAGTTGAGCAAGGTCCCGTACCTGGAACTGGACGAGAACGACGTGATCGCCCAGACCGCCTCGCAGAGCTTCGACATCTCGGTCTGGCAGTTCCTCGCCGCGCCGTTGTTCGGCGCCCGCGTGGCGATCGTGCCGAACGCCATCGCCCACGATCCGCAGGGCCTGCTGGCGCACGTCGGCGAACAGGGCATCACGGTGCTGGAAAGCGTGCCGTCGCTGATCCAGGGCATGCTCGCCGAAGAGCGCCAGGCCCTCGACGGCCTGCGCTGGATGCTGCCCACCGGCGAGGCGATGCCGCCGGAACTGGCGCGCCAGTGGCTCAAGCGCTACCCGCGGATCGGCCTGGTGAATGCCTACGGGCCGGCGGAATGCTCCGACGACGTGGCGTTCTTCCGCGTCGACCTGGCCTCCACCGAGAGCACCTACCTGCCGATCGGCAGTCCCACCGACAACAACCGCCTGTACCTGCTCGGCGCCGGCGCCGACGACGCCTTCGAACTGGTGCCGCTGGGCGCGGTGGGCGAGCTGTGCGTGGCCGGCACCGGCGTCGGTCGTGGCTACGTCGGCGATCCGCTGCGCACCGCCCAGGCCTTCGTCCCGCATCCGTTCGGCGCGCCGGGCGAGCGTCTGTACCGTACCGGCGACCTGGCGCGGCGGCGCGCCGACGGAGTGCTGGAGTATGTCGGGCGGATCGACCACCAGGTGAAGATCCGCGGCTTCCGCATCGAGCTGGGCGAGATCGAGGCGCGCCTGCACGAACGCGCCGACGTCCGCGAGGCGGCGGTGGCGGTGCAGGAAGGGGCGAACGGCAAGTACCTGGTGGGCTACCTGGTTCCCGGCGAGACACCGCGTTCCAGCGCCGACTCGCCGGCCGGACTGATGGTGGAGCAGGGCGCCTGGTTCGAGCGGATCAAGCAGCAACTGCGCGCCGACCTGCCGGACTACATGGTGCCGCTGCACTGGCTGGTGCTGGACCGGATGCCGCTCAACGCCAACGGCAAGCTCGACCGCAAGGCGCTGCCGGCGCTGGACATCGGCCAGATGCAGAACCAGGCCTACCAGGCCCCGCGCAACGAACTGGAGGAAACCCTGGCGCGGATCTGGGCCGAGGTGCTGAAGGTCGAGCGGGTCGGGGTGTTCGACAACTTCTTCGAACTCGGCGGGCATTCGCTGCTGGCCACCCAGATCGCCTCGCGGGTGCAGAAGGCCCTGCAACGCAACGTGCCGCTACGGGCGATGTTCGAATGCACCACGGTGGAAGAGCTGGCCAGCTACATCGAGTCCCTGGCCCCGAGCGAGATCAGCGAGCAGAAGGCCGAGCGCCTGAACGACCTGATGTCGAAGCTGGAAATGCTCTGATCGGATCCGGCCGCCGAGCCCTTCGCGGGGGGCGATGAAAATGGCCGGAAGGGAATGTTCCATACTCCCTTCCGGCCATTCTTCATATATGTGCGTATATATAAACGCCGATATACGGGTCGGCTTGATTCATTACAACGCGATATTCCCGACTTTCGCCGAAGCCGCGTTGTAACGCTGGTGCTGTTTACGCTTGACCGAAGAACTGCGCTTGAAACGCCGGGTCGCCGTAAAGATGTTCTTCAAGGTGATCGGGAATACCGTGATCAATCCGTTGCCCTTGTGATATTCCGGGTTCCGATCGAGGAAGAAACGCACATTCGGATTGCTGTGCGTAGCCCAGCGTGCCCGTTCGTGATCGGCCTCGGTGGTGGTCCAGCCGGTGTCGACCACCAGCGGATCGTTGCTGCTGCGCTTGAAGCTGAACTGGGCGATCAGGTGTTCGAGGAACTTCACGTGGTGGCTTTCCAGGTCGCAGTGGCAGGGCCAGACGTCATCCACGTACTTGGTCACCAGGGCGTAGCTGGAGGGATGGATCAGGGTGTCGAGGAACAGCAGGCGCTTGCCGGGGTTGAGCAACTTGTAGCGCAGCACCTGGCGGGTAAGGAAGGGAATGCTCTGGTTGCTCCCGCGGTACTCCGGGAGGATCCCCGACTCGGCGCGGATCACGCAGGCCTTGCTGTACTGGAAGACTTCCGAGTCGTGGAAATGCACGGCGCAGTAGCCGACGATCTCGTGCTGGCGGTTGCGGTAGATGGCGATGCGGGTGAGGCGGGCGGTGGAGTGGATGACCTCGCGAGCGAAGGATTCATACTGGACGCCATGAAAGATCCTGGCGTGAATCGCGTAGAGTTCGCTTGCGAGGTTTCCCCTCTGTGTTTCGTCGAGTTTTCCCGGGTTGACGACTTCCCGGTAGATCCTGGCAGTCATAATCTTCTCCGAAGGAATCATCCAATATTAATTTTCGAATTTTTTTCATGCCGATGACTTCTTGTTGTTGTGCGTGGAGGTGAGGCTAGGGAAAGTCTATTTCCATATTGTTAACTGGCGCCCCCATACGCCTTAAGCTGCCAGATCTGACAGGGTATTAACTTATATTCGGAACTCGCTTCGGCCCGCGGTGGTCGCTGGCCCGCCGGCCTTTATTCTTTCGCTGCTTTTCCGGGGATAGGCACATGATGCAGAACATCCACGGTCGCGACGACTTCTTCGCCGCCTGCCGGTCAACCTGCACGCCATACCGCTGCCCGGCGTCTCCTGTCTACAGGTGGTCCCGCCAGCCTGGCTGGCGGCTGGACAGGGAGGGTCGGCGCACCTGCCGGACCGCTACTCGAACGAAGGGCCGCGTACCACCGACTGGCTGGCCAGCGGCGTGGTCAAGCGTCACCGCACGCCGGGCAGCCTGCTCAACCTGTTGATCGGGTTCGGGCTTTCGTCTCAAACGGGTGGAGGAGTGGAGCCCCTGCGACGAGCAAGTGGCCGCTCGCCTAGAGCGGCCGCAACTTGCGCAACCAGCGTCGCCAACCCAGTTGCACCATGGGTTCGCCCTGGCGTTCGAGGAGGTCGGGCATCTCGCTGAAATTCACCCAGAGCTTGCCCTGCCAGTCGAGCATGTGCACCACCTGGCGCTCCCAGCGCAACTTGACGTAGCGCGGCATGCCGCTGTCGTCGGTGGCGCTGCGCAACTCCGGCACCACCTCGCCGCTGAGCCAGCGGCGCAATTCGCTGCCATCGCCGCGCTGCTGGTAGATCAGCGCGGCATACGCGCCGGACTCGCTGATCAGCCACTGCGCCTGCTCTTCGCCACGTTCGGAACGCAACGATTCGCGGCGCGCCTGGTCGTCGTCCAGGCGGGCGAGCATCTGTTCGGGCTGGCTGTGTTCGATCAGCCGGGCGAAGTCGTCGAGGACGAACCAGGCCTGGTCGTCGATCAGCAGCGCGCGCAGCAATCGCTGCTGTCGGAAGAAGTAGTGCGGGGCAAGCTGGGTATGGCCGTGCATAGGAGAAATCCTTCTCTGAGCTGTCCGCTGCCTGGCTTCTGCCGGCGCGGCAGGGAGACAGGCCGCTCGTGGGTGTTGGGCCAGCAGGCTGTGGCCTGCCGGGAACCGAAGTCGCCGGCGAAAAAAGCCTACTGACAGCGCCTGTAGGACGGCAATGGCTAAGCCTTGTACGAAGTCTCCGATGGCACAAGCCCGCTGAACAGCTAGGCCGTTCTGAACATTACGCCGGCATGGAGAAAACAGGGGATGGACGCTATGCTTGGGAACCCTTTTTTTGGTGGTTTTTTAAAGCCCTTTTAGATCAAAGGGTTAGAGATCGCTGCAAAAAGAGGGTTTTTCCGGGCTTTGGCGCTGGAGCCCTTGGAGCTTGGAAGGTTGATGGTTTTTGGGTCTAGTTCACTGCCGTATAGGCAGCTAAGAAATTTGCCGGGTCACACTGCCCGGACCCGCCACCGTTCACTGCCGTATAGGCAGCTAAGAAACAGGGCGCGCCCGGAGAAAGTCACGCGCTTCGAGTTCACTGCCGTATAGGCAGCTAAGAAATCGGGAAAGAGACCATGACCATCGGTGAAAACGTTCACTGCCGTATAGGCAGCTAAGAAAATCCGGGCCTGCGCAGATCACCCGGCCAGCTTGTTCACTGCCGTATAGGCAGCTAAGAAAAGGCACTGCAGGCCTACCGGCGTACCCTGCGCGTTCACTGCCGTATAGGCAGCTAAGAAAACGTCAATGCAGAACTCGAACGTCGTGTGCATGTTCACTGCCGTATAGGCAGCTAAGAAAACCCAGTGAAATCAGTCCCCGCGCTCGTATCGGTTCACTGCCGTATAGGCAGCTAAGAAATTCGACGGCCACGCCTCAGCCCGGCCCAGGCCGTTCACTGCCGTATAGGCAGCTAAGAAAGAGATCATCCGGCGCAAGCGGGAACAGCTGCTGTTCACTGCCGTATAGGCAGCTAAGAAATCACGACCTTCTCGAACGTTCCCAGGTACGTAGTTCACTGCCGTATAGGCAGCTAAGAAAAAGGTCAATTCCCAGGTGAAGCAACTGGTGGCGTTCACTGCCGTATAGGCAGCTAAGAAAGTAGCAGAGAAACTCAACAGCCCGACTGGACGGTTCACTGCCGTATAGGCAGCTAAGAAAGTAGGGATTGTGAGCGTCGAGGAGCGCCAGGGCGTTCACTGCCGTATAGGCAGCTAAGAAATGCAACTCGAAAACATCGAACGCCGGCGCCGAGTTCACTGCCGTATAGGCAGCTAAGAAACTGAGCTAACCCGGCTGGGATCCAAATCCTACGTTCACTGCCGTATAGGCAGCTAAGAAATCCTTCGGCTCCGCCGGCCGGATCGCTGCATGTTCACTGCCGTATAGGCAGCAAAAAATGTCTCGAAGTTCATAAGCGGGCTTCGGGCGATTTCACTGCCACATAGGTCGTCAAGAAACGGCCAGCAGCCCTGAAGTATCGATTAATGCGGTTCGCTGTCGGCCGGGGTCACCAGTCGAAACGAAGTCCCTTTCCATGGGACTTCGTTGCGGACATGCCGATAAGGCGCTGACGGGGTTCTTCAGAACCAGGGAACGGAACCTCCTTTGCTCAACCCGTAACAGGTGAATCCTCCTTCCTCTGCCGTCGCCTGCAACGGCCCGTGGCGGATGAAGAGACGGAAGTGCTGTCCGGTGCTCTGGCTGCGTAGCGTGACGAAGGGCAGGTCCAAGGTTCTCGCGACCGTATCGGGAATGCGTTTCCGAGCCTCCTCCTCACTCAGATCGTGCCGGCGCATGAGCCGCCGCCGCAGGCGTTCCGGATTGCTTTTCGCCTGAACCCGACTGACCTGACGGTACGGTGTGGGGTGAGGCACGACTGCCGGTTCTCCGAATTGCAGATGGTCCCGCAACCCTTCCAGCCAGGGCCGGGCGAGCAGGGCACGAAGGTCGTCCGCCGAGGCATGAATGCGCAGGCGCTCGCCCAGCCGGGAGCGGCTTTCGTCGAGGTCGGGGAAGCTCACGCCGATCCTGTCCCCGCCCTGTGCCACCAGGGCCTGGTGGAGCTTGCCGAAGAGCACGCTCATGAGTTGCGCCGGGGGAAATTCCGGGTCCGGTCGCAAGCGAATGTCGAGGTAGTGGTCCATGGCTTACTTCTCTTCGGCTTCACCGAACACGCCGCCACGGATCAGGTTGGCGATCACATAATGCTGTTGCTCCACGGCGGGCGCCTCGTCGCGCAGTACCCAGTTGTCGAGCAGCGTATAGAAGTCCAGCTTCTGCTTGGGCTGGCGATAGGCTTTGCCCTGGGATGTGACGGAGCCGTAGGGCTCCACGGCGATGGGGCCGAGGCCATCTTCGTCGGGATACCACGTATCGATGGTGCGCAGGGCATTGCCGATCTTCTGCGAGTGGATGGCCGCGGCATCGCGCACGCTGTACAGGGTCTTGCTCTTCTGGCCTTTCTTGTCGCCTTTGTCGAGGATCAGTTCCTGGGAGGGGAAGACTTCCTGGCCGTCGCCGATACGGGCGAAGGCGACCACTTCGAGCAGGACATGCCCACTGCCTGAGAGACCGCTGGCGATCAGTTCGGCGAGCGCGTCCAGTTCGGCGTCGGCCTTGAAGTCGCGCAAGCCGATGGCCAGGGCGTCGAAGCGCCAGGCGCGAGCCACCTCGCCCTGGCGGATATGGTTGATACGGACTTCCACCGCTTCCGCGCCCACCCGGTTGCGCCACAGGAAGCGGGCGTTGGCCAGGTTGTGCGCATAACGACGAGCCAGCTCGGCGAAGCCCTGATCGTTCACGTAGGTGGCGACCGTTTGCAGCAGCTTGTCACGGTAGGCCGCGTCGTTGCAGGCAGACGGTGTTCCGGCGCCGCCGAGCACACGGAGGGTGAAGCGGACCTTGAGGGTGTCGGCGTCGCTCGGCAGGTTGGCCACGTCCACCGTCTGCAGGTTGGGCGACTGGATCGAGGCGTCCAGCTTGGCCGGGTCACGGTCCTTGGTCTTGAGGCGGTTGGAGATGGTGCCGCGTACGGACTTCTCGCGCACGGTCACGGCCGGCCATTCCTGCGAGGCGTCGCGTTGCGCCCAGGCGCCAGCGCTCATAAGGGCGTCGGAAGGGTCGAGCTTACGTTCGAAGGCGAGGACGGAAGCGGTGCTCAGTATTGGCTTGGACATGCTGATTTCCTTATGCGATGGCGTGTTCGACGAAACGGGGTGTGCTCCAGCGGTAGAGCCCTTTGTCAGGCTCGGCGTGGTGATACCAAAGCAGGTCCGATAACGCGGCGACGCGATGGGGGCTGAGCCATTCGCCCAGACCGAAGAGGTTTTCGACGAAGCGCAGCGGTGTTTCTCTATCACGGGCATTTCGCACTTCGCCGGGGAGGTACAGGGGTGACAGGGCGTTGTAGCCAGCCGGGATCGGCACCAGCCAGCCGGGCTTGTCGCGCACTTGCCAGGCTGCATCGGGCGGCGATGCTTCTTCTTCGGACGAGGTTGCAGGAGGCTCGAAGTTGATTCGACAAAGATCGAGCAGTGCATCGAGCGTGGTGGCTTCGGGGAGCGTGGTGCGCAAGGTTTCCAGATGTTGTTGCAACAACGCCTCGCGACTCACCAGGGCGAAGCCGGGGAGCAGGCGGCGGGTAAGCCGGCGCTGGTTCTTGCGCCGCTGTTCGTCGCTGCCACCCAGCATCAGCAGTTCGGCGTTCGGAGCCGGGAAGCGCTCATTGCACCAGGGCAGGATGCTGCCACCGGCGAGGCGCATGGCGCCAGCCTGCTCCTGTACCTGCCTGGCGATTTCCTGTGCGGGGTGATCGTCCAGACCATCGCCATGCACTCCCAGCAGCAGACTGACCTCCAGATGGGCGCGCCCTTCTTCGACGATGGCTGCGGTGGAGCCGTCGCGGTTCAGCGGATTGCGGGTCAGGTTGAAGACCTTGGTGCGCTTGCCGGCCGGCTGCGATATCTGCGCTTCGAAGCGGTGACAGACGATGCCGACACCGTCCAGTTCGATATCGAGGGAGATCCCGACTCGACGCTGCAAGGCATGGACGAATCCGGTGAAAGCGCCGGGCGAAGGGAAACCCCAGGTCAAGGGGCTGGAAATGGCGTTGGCGTTCTGGATGGACAGGCGTGGCAGCAACAGCAGCGCCTCGGGATCAGTCACGCTCATCTTCGAGTATCTCCTTGAACATCGTCAGTTCCTTGCTCAGCTCCTGGCTCCATTGGGCGGCTTCCGGGCTACCCAGTATCTGACTGTCGCTGCTGACCGCCCGGTTCAGCCAGTTGGCGAAGCGATTTCCGACCTCGGCAGGCCAGTCACCTCGTAGTCGGCGCTGCAAGAACGTCTCATCGGTCTGTGCGCGCAACGGATCGAGCCAGAGCTGCTCCGCGTCATGCAGTTGGCACCCGGGGGTTGCGCTCCAGCCGGGCTCCAGTTCGCGCAGACGGGCGGCGTATTGCAGGGCTTCGTCGCAGATTTGCCCGACCAGTTGGGCGCGATATCTGCGGATGGTGAAATTGTTATGGCGGGTCTTGGCAAGGAGGCGCTGCAAGGTCCGGGTCAGCCGGGACACCTCAGGGCTTCTCCCGAAGTCATGTTCGAAGACCGAGGAATGGCGTATCGGTGCGCGCTGGTCCTGTCTTTGCCAATGTGGCGGAAGCGAAGGTAGCAACCAGTTCTCCCCATAGCGCTCGCTGTTCAACTGACTGATGTTCTGCGGCTTGGTACCGCCGAACTTCTGGATCGCCAGGTTGGGGTACTCGCTGAATCCGTGGGGCCATGACTCCTGGCGGCTGCGCGCTTCGCGTGCCGCCTTGGCCGCGTCGCCGAAGCGCGCTTCGCGGAGCAGAGCGTGGACGTGATGCACCAGACTGGTGGGAAACAGCGGTGCTAGCAGGTGGTAGCCGGAACCGGGCAGGGGAAAGTACAACTGCTTGGCCAGGCTGTGGGACGCGGGAGCGCCTTTGACGGCCGTGATGCCGATGAACGCTTGCCGCCATTCGCGAGCCTGTTCGGCGTTATCGGACAGCGCCTGTACTGCCTCGGCACTGTCTTCTGTCAGCCAGTTCAGAAGATTTTTACCCTGATACTGGAGACTGAGAAACTTGAATACGTCCAGCGCCGCGGCATTGCCCACCACATCGCTGACCAGCCTGTCACCTAGCTCATGGGAACCGGCGAGGCCCGGTTGCCCGGGTGCTTGCGGCAGGCTGTGCAGGTTGCTGCCGCGGGCGTCGGGATGGATCGGCTTGAGCGTGTGGGTCACCAACTGCAACTGGCCGACCCGCCGGGCGGCATCTGCCAGCCAGGCCTCCCGCCGGTGGGTGGCCAGCAATGTCTGGCGCTTGTCGTCTTCGTCGGGATGGAGTTTGTCCAGCTTGCCCTGGAGGCGCTCCTGGATGAAGGATTCGATGAACTGGCGAAGCTCCTGCCACGTAGGCGTTGGGAGGGGAGAGGTCATCCATGCCTCCTTGGTCGATTGTCATTGACGAGTGCTCGCATTCGAAAGCTGTGCTCCTCAGTTGTATTTCTTGAACCCCAAATAAGGGTGGTAGCTCCATCCCTGGGTGTTTTCTCGCAATCTCATCTCGCCGTAGCGCATGGCGCATTGACGCAGGTCGAGGTCCTCGCGGCCGGCCATTGCGACTAGCTCCTCCCGATAGTTGACCGTCCCCCATGTCTGGATGCGCGGGCCATAGGTGAGGTCGAGGTTGCGCAACAGGTTGTCCTGGTTGCTCCAGGTCCCTTCTTCGTAGCGGCTGAAATGCAAGCGCTCCTCGTCGTCCTCGTCCGGCAGCAGGGCGTAGCATCGCTCCTTGGCGCCTGCGCGAAATGGTTGGCTGGTTTGCAGGGCGCCGCTGAGCGATGCCGGGGTTTGCCACCAGAGCGGTACGCCGAGCAGGGACGACGGTGGGTCGTCGGCAAGCATCAGCGCGCGCAGGCGTCGGTGTTCCAGGTCGACCAACCGGCTGCGTGGGAACAGTGGGAACGGTTCGACGATTCGTGGGCTGGCGTCGATGCGGGCGAGTAGGGCGGGGTCGAGCAGGTCGTGCAGGTCGTGGCTGTCAAGAGGGAAGTCGGGGGTCTCGAAGCCGGGCCGCTGGAACGCCGGATTCTGCCCTTCCAGCGAGCGGATATTGCGCGATAGCAGGTACAGGTTGGCCTCGCCGCTGAAGCCGGAGCGATGGCGGCGGATTCGCCCGGCCAACTGGATGATCGAGCGCATGGAGGAGGGTTCGACGATGGCCCAGTCGTAATCGTGGTCGCGACCGACCTCCGCCACCGGCGAGGCGAGTACGACGAACAGATGATCCCGCTCCGTGCTGGCCTGGAGCGCCTTGGCCAGCGTCGGACGAGCGAACAGCGCGGCGGCGTCGTCGTCCGAACGCTTCAGCAGTTCATCGAGTTGTCGCTCGATGGCCGAGCGGACCAGAAGGGGATGCCGCGAATGGTAGACACACAGATGGACATGCAACCCCTCGGGCGCACCCTGGGCGAGGATGGCCTGGGCCAGTTCGATCAGGGGTTCGATGTTGGCCAGCCGTAACAGGCCGAAACTGATGCGACGTCCTTGGTGTTCGGTGTGATGGCAGCGATGCAGGTCAGCCATCCAGGTATTCATCTGCCCGGCCAACTCGCGGCACAGCGCGGGACGGGCCTCGCCAGCGGCATGCACGGTGCATAGCTGCGCCTGGCGACGTGGCGGCAGTTGCTCGAGCTTCGCCAGACGCTGGGCGACGAAGGTCGCGTGCGCTTCGCTGAAGGAGGTTACGGCGCCGTGGGCGCTGGATTGACTGGAAAACTCGTCGAACCAGGCGCAGCAGATTTCCGTAGCGCGTCCGGGAGCGCCACGATGGCGCTGGAAGATTTCCCGGCCGCTGCGATAGGCCTCGAACAGGCCCTGCACCAAGGCCGGCGGCAGGGTCGCGGAGGAGAGCAGCACGCGGCTGCCGAACAGGCCGGCCCAGTGCACCAGCCGCGACAGGGCGGGCAGGTCGTCGATATCGAAGTCGTCGACCTCGTCGAGCACCAGGTCGGAAGTCATCAGGCGGAGCAGTGGCGCTATCTGGTGTCCGCCGCGCAGGCTTTCGCTGGCGGGCATCAGGTGGTCGATGGTGCAGGCCAGGATGGGCGCCTGGAGTAGGTGGTTTCCCGCGCTGTTCCTGCCGAGCCACTCGCGTAGAGGGCCGTCCTCGAGCGTGCCGGCGAAATGTACATGGCTGTTTTCCGCCAGCAGTTCCTGGGCTGACTCGCTACCGCTGCGCTCCAGGCGCTCCTGCTGCTTTTCGAACAGTTCGCGGGCGGCGCTGCCGCCGACCAGGATAGCGAGGTCGTCGTCGCCCAGGCCGAGCCGCTCGCGGTAGGCCTGCCCGGTTTGCAGGGTCAAGCTGCGCAGGCCGAGAGCGATGCTGAAACGCGCGCCGCGTTGCGGATCGGCCAGCGCATACAGGATGCGGCCGTTGGCGAGGGTCTTACCGCAACCGGTCGACGCCAGGTTGAGGCCGAAGAATCCATGCTCCATAGCCTGCTCGCGGCAGGCCATCGCGCAGTCGTAGGCCTTGTCCTGCCAGCGGAAGCGCGGCTGCTCGACCCGGCGGGTGAAGCCCTTGTGCCGGGCAAGGCGCGGTAGTTGTCGCTCCAGGCGTGGCAGGGTGCCGGCGAGCTTGCGACTGTGCAGGGCGACGCCGAGCAGGTGTTCGTCCAGGCGCTGCTTGAGTTGGCCGCTGTCCCGGTCGGTGTTGGCGTGCAAGGGGAAGTTCGGGTCGCCCAGCCGGGAGTCGGCAGGGAGACTGGAATAGTGGTGATCCGCGAGCATCAGGATCAGTCGGGACACATGCATGACGTAGGCGTCGTGCAACAAGGCCGGCCCCCGAGCCAGCAGGCCGGGACGCTCGAGCATGCTCTGCGCGCATAGCGCTGTCCTGGCGCGCCAATGGGGACTGGCGAAGGGCAGGCCGTGGGGGAACTGCCAGCAGGCGGCCTTTTCTTTTGCGTCTGCGTCGCGTGCGCCGCACCATTGGCTCTGGATGGGGGCCGGCAAGCGTGCCAGCGAGGCGCTGCCGCGATGGTCCCCGTTGGGCAGGCGATGATGGCTGACGATCAACCAGCCGACCGCCTGAGCGAGCGGCGGTAGCCGGCTTTTCTGGAACGGGCCGGGTGGCGCGGGTTGCCGGTCGTCCCTGGCCAGTTGCGACAGCCAGGCATCGCCCGTCTCTCGCTTGTCCGCCAGGCGCCGCAGCCAGTCCTCGTCGCTGCTGCCTGGGCCAACGAAGGCTTCGAACAGGCGCAGTGATACCCATTCGTGACGATAGGCATCTGCCATCGGTTTGCCGCGGTTCCGCAGTTTGGCCTGGAAGGCCTGGCTGGCCTTGCCGATATCGTGGAACAGCGCTGCCATCACCGTCAGCAGGCGGATGTCCTCGGCGCTGTGCCAGTCGTTCTCGTCTTCCTTGCGCAGGATGTCGCGGCGGGTCCTGTTGGTCGGCACCGCACCCTGGGCGTTGAAGCGGCTGGCATCGCCGACGATCCACAGCAGTTCGCTGTGGTCGCGGCCGCGGATCCAGTGACAGGCTACGGCGGTGTTGCGCCGTGCGCTTTTCTTCAGCAGGCGTCGCAGGGTATCCAGTCCGGCTTGAGTGATGGGCGTTTGCCAGGTCCGTTCGCCGCGGCGCTCGGCGAACTGGTCGAGAATGCGGCGGGTTTCGCTCAGGGCGCGCTTTTCGCATTGCGACACCAGCAGGATGTTCATGCGGACACCGTGCTCCGCTGCGCCACGTCTTTCAGCGTGTCGATCATGAAGTCCAGGGCCTGTGCGCGGCTCAGGTTGTCCAGGCAGGCCTGGCGGAAGTCCTGTTCCTCGTCGCCGCGCATGGCGGAAAGAAATGCCTGCGGCAGGATCAGCGAGTCCTTGATCAGGTCCGCCACATCGAACACCAGGCCTCCGCGCCGGGTCTTGCCGTGTAGTACCGCCAGTCCATGGGGAATGCCCAGCACCCAGGTGGCGGTCGCCGCGAGGCCGTAGGCCAGGTAGTTGCCATGGTCTAGGAAGCGGTTGGCCGGGTCGCCGCCGCTGCCGCGCTTGGCGCGGACGAACTCGCCGTAGCGGGTGGCCTGGGCTGCGAGCTTGAACAGGCGCTTGCTCAGGCGCGCTTCTTCGGTCAGTAGATGCTCATGATTGGGAGCCTGCTCCAGCGCTCGGGCGGAATCTTCCACGGCAACTGCCAGCGCGGTGGCATCGACGGCGAAGCCGGCGTCGCGCAATACGCGATCTTCCAGCCAACTGTGGCGAATCCGCTCCAGCCTGACCCGCTGGAAGTGCCGGGCGGCCTCCAGGCGTTTTTCCTCATCGAACCAGAAGCCGACCCAGAGCTGCAGGTATTCGGTGGGGCGGTATTCGCTCTGCGGCGTCAGCCAGGACACCTCGACGTCCACTTCGTTGGCGCTGAACAGCGGCGTTCCGCCGCCGCCGCAGAAGCCTACCAATACCCCGGCCCTGGCCAGTTCGCGCATGGCTGCCTGAGTAATGGAGGTACCCGTGCCCAGCAACAGGCTGGTGGTGTTGGCGATGGGGATGTTCCAGTAGTGCGAATGCCGGCCTTCGTCGGTGACGTACTCGACCCGCCCGCCGTTGACCAGTACCCGGCAGTGTTGCAGGTAGTACAGGTTGGCACGCTTGGAGTGAAGGATCGTCTTCAGTTCGCTGGGAGAAATGTCGTCCATGCTGACCGTGGCCTGTCCCTATCGGATCTATCGAATTCTGCGCCAAGGCAAATGTTTAGCGGATATGGCCGATTGCCGCTACCCCGTTTTCGTCTGTATGAGGAGCGTGAGCTTCCAAGCGGGGCACATTGTCGTGGACGGGCGAGGCGGGAGGGCGGGGTAGGAACTTTTATATTCGGATGTTTGGGAGCGGGATGGGGAGGGTGGTTCTGCCTAGACGGCAGCGAACCCGGCGGCTGTTGTGGCCGAGGTGGGTTCGAGTTTCTTAGCTGCCTACACGGCAGTGAACTTAGAAATTTGGGCCATGTTCAGGCTCCTCTTTTTCTTAGCTGCCTACACGGCAGTGAACGTGCCGCTCAGCCTGACCACGGGTTACGGCCATTTCTTAGCTGCCTACACGGCAGTGAACAACTTCGCATGCGCCTCGTTCATGCCGGCGATTTTCTTAGCTGCCTACACGGCAGTGAACTATGCAAGCGTCTCGCAGCGTCGGGTGTCCCATTTCTTAGCTGCCTACACGGCAGTGAACAAGCCCGAGGCTCCGACGCTGGTCGTTGACCTTTTCTTAGCTGCCTACACGGCAGTGAACACATCGGTCGGCTCGACCAGGCGGCCCAGGGCTTTCTTAGCTGCCTACACGGCAGTGAACAACGCGCTGACGGCCTGCGACGGTCGGGACATTTTCTTAGCTGCCTACACGGCAGTGAACTCTCCGGTCGGGTCAGCGTGACGGTCGTCAGTTTTCTTAGCTGCCTACACGGCAGTGAACTTTAATGAAGTCGAGTACGGCCTTGACGCCCATTTCTTAGCTGCCTACACGGCAGTGAACGGGCAGCGCCCTACGATCTTGTTTGCCGTCCATTTCTTAGCTGCCTACACGGCAGTGAACCAGCCGCGCCCACTCCAGCTTTGCCAGGTCCATTTCTTAGCTGCCTACACGGCAGTGAACCTCCACGCCGGCGGAATCGGCACGGACTGGCCTTTCTTAGCTGCCTACACGGCAGTGAACCATTACTTGTCGCGTGAAAGATGACCGACTGTTTTCTTAGCTGCCTACACGGCAGTGAACTGAAAAACCTGAAAAAACTGTTCGTTCGTGGTTTTCTTAGCTGCCTACACGGCAGTGAACAAGTTTTGGAAGCCTCTCCCGCGAAGCCCAGTTTTCTTAGCTGCCTACACGGCAGTGAACTAGCTCCGAAAACCTATAACCATTTGAAGGAAAAAGAAATACCGAGTTTTTCCCTCCAGAAACCCTCTTTTTTCGAGGTCTCGTAACTTGCTGATTTATAAGGGCGTAAGAAATCGTCCGAAAAAAGGGTCGGAAGCTTCGGGCAATTGGCGGCCGTTTCGCGAGGACCGGGACGGCGATCAAGCGTGCCGTTCGGACGCGAAAGGTCTTGTGATGGCGATGCCGCAAAGCCCCCGGCCAGGCCGGGGCGTCGCGCCAGGGAGCGGCGCTACAGGCTCGGGTGGCCCGCCTCGATTTCGGACAAGGCATCGCTGAGCAGCGACAGCAACGCACCGTTGATGTAGGCCAGGGTGCCGCCGGGCTCTTCTTTCTCATCGAGCAAACGGGTCATGGCCAGGATGTTGATCGCCGACCTCAAGCGCACTTTCGCGTTGTCGAACAAGTGCGTGGGGAGTGCATGGGTGTCCACGTACAGGGTGGCGCTACGCGGACACATGTCGGCCTGGGAGGTGGGGAGCAGCGGGACGAAGCGGGGGACGATTCTGTTAGCTCGGGGTTGGACGTATCATTCGGCTTAGCCATGGGTCAGCTCCTTAATAAGCTGGGTTGTGGTTAGCGGGTCGTAGGTGTTCCACCACCTGCGGCCCGCGTCTTTTTTGCCCTCAGAAAATAGAGGGCAGTGCCGTTCGGTCCTGTCCCTGCGGGATGGATTTGCCGGCCCCTCCATCATCCTCCTACTGGGTTTTTATCCAATTCCCGGGCTTCTGAGAGAGCCTGCGGAAATGTCCGGGGGAGCTGTCCGGCGTTTCCAGGGCCTGTAGGGCGAATACCGCCACAGGCGGTATCCGCCGATACCCCGGATAAGCGGCGGATAACCGCGAGCGGTTATTTGCCCTACGGAGTTGGGGTGCTGTCCGGCGTTTCCGGGGTGCGTAGGGCGAATAACGCCATGGGCGTTATCCGCCGATGTCGCGGATGAGCGGCGGATAACCGCGAGCGGTTATTCGCCCTACGGACCCGGGGAGGTGTCGGCGTTTCCAGGGCGTTATCCGCCGATTCAGAACGCCAGCAGGTAGCGCAGGGTCAGTTGGTTGCCTTCGCTGCGGTTGCGCGCGCCGCTTTCGGCGTAGAGGTTGGCGAACAGCGTTTGCCTGCCCTGGCTGTACATCACCCCCGGGCCTATGCCGAAGACCTGCTCGCGCGAGTCGGCCTGCCGGTGGCCGTCGATGCGGTCGGCGCTGATCTGTTTCAACTGGTAGCCGGCCAGGCCGATCCGCCAGTGCGGGTCCAGCGCGTAGGAGATCGAGAAGTTCGCGTGCAGCGCCTGGCCCGGCTGTACGTCGTTTGCGCCCAGGCGCGGCGAGGGGTCGTCGTTGCGGCTGATCCAGGCGTAGTGCAGGCGGCCGCTGAGTTCCAGGCGCTCGCCCAGTTCCCAGGTGAAGGCGTAGTGCGGGTTGAAGATCCAGGTGTTGCTGCCGGTGTTGATCGCGGCGTCCTTGTCGTAGTCACCGGTGGGCAGGGAGAAGACGAAGTTCAGGCGCTGCCAGTAGGGGCGGCCGAACAGCGTAGCGGGCCCCCATTGCAGCATCAGCGGGCTGACGATCAGGTCGCCCTGGCGGGTGCGCCGGCCGTCCGGGCCGCCGTCGATATCGAGGTCCAGGCGTACCAGCGGCAGCAGCACTTCGGCGCCGTAGTGGGCGCCGAGCAGGGTGTTCTGGCTGAGGTAGGCGAAGTGCGGCAACAGCGTGGTGCCACGAACCCGTTGCCGACCGGGAACCGAATGCCCGCCGGCGTCGCTGGCGTTGTTCGCCCGAACGTATTGCAGGGGCAGTTCGAAGAGCATGCCGGGACGGCTGACGCCGTCCATGAAGCTGGCGTTGCCGAGCGCCAGCGGCGGCAGCGCGACGGCGTCGGCGCGGGCCTCCAGGCAGAGTGCGGCGGAGAGGGCGCCGAAGGTGGGTAGCAGGGCTGCACGCATGAGGGAGTTTCTCTTTTTTCTGGTTCCGTGGGTTCAGAGCAACCTGATCGGGTAGTCGACCACCACCCGGTATTCGTCGGAGCTGGAGTTGCCGCGGGTGTTGCCGGGGGCGGTGTAGCCTTCGCCGGGGCGGTGGGTGGCCCAGCGCAGGGTCACGCTGAGGCCCTTGGCCGGGCCGGCGGGGAAGGCGTAGCGCAGCGACAGGTCGCGTTCCCAGTGCTGGGCGTTCTTGCCATTGGGGTTGTAGAGGTAGCCGTAGCCCGCGCTGTCCGGGTCGACCCGGGTCAGGTCGGCCTGGCCACGGCCGTAGGCGGCGCCGAACTGCCAGTCCGGGGCGGCGAGGAAGGCCAGGCTGGCCTGGTACTGGATCTTCCACGAGCGCTCGCCGGGGCCGTTGAAGTCGGCGTACTGCATGGCGTTGCTTTCGTAGAGGAAGGTCCGGTCGTTCTGCGCGATGAAGTCGAACGGGGTGTCGCCATCGACCTTTTGCAGGCTGAGGCTCAGCGACTGGCCGCCGCCGGCCAGGGTCAGGCCGGCGTTGTAGAGGTCGTTGTCGATCCGGCCGAGCTGGCTGCGGCCCTGGTTGCGGGTCTTGTAGTAATGCAGCCAGGGCGTCAGGGTCAATTGGCTGGAAAGCCGCCACGGCTGGCTGAGGCCGAGGTAGTGCTGGTTCCAGATATCCTCCAGGCGGCCGCTGTAGAGCGTCGCCTGGCTGCCGCCGGGGGCGCTGTAGCTGGCGCCCAGCCAGGCGATGTGCGGGCTTTCGCGATCGGCGGCGATACCGCCCTTGGTGCCGTTGCCGTAGCCGCTGGTGAGATGACTGTGGCCGCTCTGGTTGCGCAGGCGGGTGGCTTCGACGAAGCCGGCGTCCAGTTCGAGCGCGTGGAAATGGTAGTTCTTCAGGGTCACGCCACGGTAGCTCTGCGGCACCATGCGACTGACGCCGCTGGCGATCACCGGGTTCTCCAGCAACTGGTCGCCGATCTTCAGCAGGCTGTCCAGGCCGCGCAGCTTGAGGGCCGCGCCGGCCGCCGAGAAGCTGTCGGCGGGGCGACCGGCGGAGTCCAGCGGCAGCACGCCGGCACCGCCGCTGCCGCCACCGCCGTCCAGGCGCAGGCCGTAGAAGGCGTGCGCATCCAGGCCGATGCCTATCGGCGTTTCGGTATAGCCGGAGCGGAACGACAGCATCAGGCCCTGGGCCCATTCGCGCTGGTCGCGGCGGGACGGGGTGTCGTGGTTGTCGCGGGCGAAATAGTAGTTGCGGAGGAAACCGTTCAGCGTCGAGCCTTCGACGAAGCCCGGCGGCACCTTCATTTCGGCTTTCTGCCGCTGGTTCAGGCCGGTGCTGATGTTGTCGCGATGGCCCAGGGAGTCGTCGGCGAGGGTCGAGCCCGGACCTATGGCAAGGGCAAGGCAGAGCGTAGCCCCGCGCTTCATGGAGGAATCAGGCATGGGTCCGGTCCGTAGTCGTTGCTGTCCACCAGGCTCCTGCTCGGCAAAAGAAGGGGCGTGCAGCCCCTTCCTTCCCATGGATCACTTGCGCTGCGAATCCAGTTGCTCGTGGTTGTTGACCACGGCCTGGGCCTTGGCGTAGCTCTCGATCAGCAGTTGGTAGTGCGGGAATACCGCGCTGTAGGCTTCGGCGAACTGCACGGCGTCGTCGCGGTTCCAGGTGCGCTGGATTTCCGAGCAGACCGCGGCGGTGTCCATCGGCACCACGCCGGCCTGGACCACCCGTGCCAGGGTGATTTCCTGGGCCATCTTGGAGTAGGTGCCGGAGGCGTCGATCACCGCGAACACCTGATAGCCGTCGTGTACCGCGGCGATGCTGGGGAAGGCCATGCACACGCTGGTGATGGTGCCGGCGATGATCAGTTGCTTCTTGCCGGTGGCCTTCACCGCGGCGACGAATTCCGGGTTGTCCCAGGCATTGATCTCACCCTTGCGCGCGACGTACTGGGCGTGCGGCGCGGCCTCGTGGATCTCCGGGATCAGCGGGCCGTTGGGGCCCTGCGGTACCGAGGCGGTGGTGATCACCGGGATCTTCGCCAGGGTGGCGACCTTGGCCAGGGTGGTGGCGTTGGCGCGCAGTTCGGTCATCGGCATGTCCTTGACCGTCTGGAACAGGCCGCTCTGGTGGTCGATCAGCAACATGGCGGCGTTGGCCGGATCGATCTTCGGGGTCTGGCCGTTGAAGTTGGCGGGAGCGCTCATTTCCATTTCCTCTTGCAGGGTGGTCGTCCGTGAATTTCGGGCAAAGCCCGGCCGGGCCCGCGCTTCCTGCGCGGGCCATGTCGTAGGGGGGCGGACTTCAGTGGGCGCGGATGAAGCGCCCGTTCTCGAAGTCCTCGATGGCCTGGTCGATTTCCTCGCGGCTGCTCATCACGAAGGGGCCGTAGCCGATGATCGGCTCGTCCAGCGGCTCGCCGCTGAGTACCAGCAACTGCACGTCGTTGTTGGCTTCCAGTTCCAGCCGCGGGTCGTCGCGGTCGAGCAGGGCGACCTGGGCTTCGCGAACGATCTCGTCGCCGACCGCGAGGGTGCCGCGCAGGACCACCACGGCGCAGGTATGTCCCTTGGGCAGGTCGAGGGCGAGGTGCTTGCCGGCCTTCAGCTGCACGTCCCAGACCGCCAGCGGCGAGTGGGTCAGCGCCGGCCCCTGGTGGCGGCCGTAGCGTCCGGCGATCACCCGCAGTTCGCCGGCCCTGTCGGGCAGGCCGACGCGGGGAATGTCGGCATCCAGCAGGGTCTGGTAGCGCGGCGGGTTCATCTTGTCGCTGGAGGGCAGGTTGACCCATAGCTGGACCATTTCCAGCGTTCCACCTGTGCTACGGAAGCGTTCCGAGTGGTACTCCTCGTGGAGGATCCCGGAGGCCGCCGTCATCCACTGCACATCCCCCGGCCCTATGCGTCCGCCGGCGCCGGTGGAGTCGTGGTGCTCGACCTCGCCCTGGTAGACGATGGTCACCGTCTCGAAGCCGCGATGAGGATGCTGGCCTACGCCGCGGCGCTGCTGTGCGGGGGGGAAATCAGCAGGCCCGGCGTAGTCCAGCAAGAGGAACGGGCTGATATGCTGGCCCAGTGTGTTGTAGGAAAAGAGCGAACGAACGGGGAATCCGTCGCCCACCCAGTGGCGGTTGGCGTTGCCGTAGATTCCCAGGACCTTTTTCACGTCGGTGCTCCTCGATTGAGTCGATGGAGCGATACGCTAGTTCCCGGGAGTGGGAACCGGTAGTCCGCAAATCAAGTCTCAGAGTCTCGCAGGTGGAACGATGAGTGGTGAGCTGGTGTTCGATCTGAACGCGCTTTTCATCTATGCCAAGGTGGTCGAGCACGGTGGCTTCGCCCCCGCCGGGCGGGTGCTGGGGATTCCCAAGTCGACCATCAGCCGCAAGGTCGCGCAGCTCGAGGCGCGCCTGGGCGTACGCCTGGTGCAGCGCTCGACGCGGCAATTCCAGGTGACCGAGATCGGCCAGGCCTACTACCGTCATTGCGTGGCGATGACGGTGGAAGCGGAGGCTGCCGAGGACGTCATCGAACAGAACCGCTCGGAGCCGTGCGGAATGGTCCGCCTGACCTGCTCGACGCCGCTGCTGCACTTCGAACTGGCGCCGATGCTGGCGCGCTTCATGGCGCAGTATCCGAACGTCGAGCTGTACGTGAAGACCTTCAATCGCCGGGTCGACGTGATCGCCGAAGGCTACGACATCTCGCTGTCGCTGCGTTTCCCGCCGCTGGAGGACAGCGACCTGGTGATGAAGGTGCTGGCACGCAGCCCGCAGGTGCTGGTGGCCAGCCCGGAGCTGCTGGCCCGCTACCGTCCGCCGGAGCTGCCGGCCGACCTGTCGGCGATGCCCTACGTCGGCTGGGAGCGTTCGCGCCTGGACGGCAGCCTGCGGCTGGTCGGCGCGGATGGCAGCAGCGCGGCCCTCAACCTGCGCCCGCAACTGCTCAGCGACGACCTCGGCACCTTGCGCCAGGCGGTGCTGGAGGGCGTCGGGATCGGCGGCCTGCCGCTCTGCGTGGTCAGTCGCGACCTGGCCGAGCGCCGGCTGGTGCGGGTGCTGCCGGAGTGGACGCCGGTGGAAGGCATGGTGGTGGCAATGTTCCCCTCGCGGCGCGGGCTGTTGCCTTCGGTCCGCGCGCTGATCGACTTTCTCGCCGCAGGCTTCGCCGACGCCGCACAGCGCCAGTACCCGGCGCCGGGCTGAGGCTCAGCGACCGGCGCCCGGGCCGTAGAGTCGGAGCAGTTGCAGGGTCACGCCGTTGGACCAGCCGAAGCCGTCCTGCAGCGGGTACTCGCCACCGCCGCCGCCGCCCTGGTTGCCGCTGATGTCGTATTTCTCCACCAGTTTTCCTTCGCGGTCGTAGACCTGCTGCACCTGGGCGAGGAATCGCCGGCCGATGTCTTCCGCCAGGGCGTCCCGGCCGTAGGCGCGCAGGCCCTGTACGGCGACCCACTGCAAGGGTGCCCAGCCGTTCGGCTCGTCCCATTGCTGGCCGCTGGCACGGGTGGTGGTGGCCAGTCCGCCCGGGCGCAGCAGTTGGGCGGCGACGCTGTCGGCGGTACGACCGGCGCGTTCGGTGGAGGCCAGCCCGGTGAATAGCGGGAAGAGGCTGGCGGCGTTGATCCGCTCGATGGGCCGCCGGCGTTGCCAGTCGTAGTCGGCGTAGTAGCCCGCCGGGTGCCAGAGGTGGTCTTCGATGGCCTGTCGTCGCTTCTCCGCGCGGGCGCCGTAGCCTTGCTCGCAGGCCTTCAGCGCGCTGCTGGCGCAGGCCTTGGCGATGGTTCGTTCGAGATGGTAGAGCAGGGCGTTGAGGTCCACCGGGACGATGGCGGTGGTGCGGATGCTGGCCAGTTCGCGGCCGTCGTCCAGCCAGCGGGAGGAGAAGTCCCAGCCGCTTTCCGCGCCGGCCCGCAGGTCGCGATAGACCTCGCCCGCGGGGCGCTGCGGGGCGCGCGCGGCGGTCGCCCGGTCCTCCAGGAAGGACTCCTGGCGCGGTGTGTCACGGTTGTCCCAGTAGCGGTTCAGCAGGCTTCCGTCGGCCAGTTTCACCACGTGCAGGCGCGCCTCGTTGGGGCGCAGCCCGGCGGAGCCTTCCATCCAGTAGGCGTATTCCTTCTGTAGCTGCGGCAGGTAGCGCCGGTAGGCGGCGTCGCCTTCGCGTCTTGCCTGGAGGTCCACCATGTAGGCGAAGAACGGCGGCTGCGAACGGCTCAGGTAGTAGCTGCGGTTACCGTTGGGAATGTGCCCGTAGGTATCGATCAGGTAGGCGAAGTTGTCGAGCATGTCGCGCACCCGCTGGTGCTGCCCGCTCTCCGCAAGGCCGAGCATGGTGAAGTAGGAGTCCCAGTAGTACACCTCGCGGAAGCGTCCGCCGGGGACCACGTAGGGTTTCGGCAGCGGCAGCAGGCTGCTGTGGGCCGGCACCTGCTCGTAGTGGCGGGTCAACGCCGGCCACAGGTCGCTGATGTGGCTGGCGAGATCGGCGCCCGCTTCCGGCGGGGCGGTCTCGACGCTGCCGGACTCCTCGAAGTTGCGGCCGACGAAGGCGCGCAGGTCGAAGCCGGGCCGCTCCCTCTCGCGCAGGTAGTCGGCGCGGATCCGTGCAGGCTCGCGCAGCGGGAGCGCATCGACGAAGTGCTTCTGGTCGCTGAACAACCGGCTTTCCTGCACCGCCTGGAACAGCTCGGGATAGGCTTCGTCGGGGGCGATCGCGCGTTCGCCGCTGGCGTCCTGCCAACCCCAGGACGAGGACGCGGGCGGGGTAGGCGCCGGGCCCTGGCTGCAGGCCGCCAGCAGGAGCAGGACCCAGGCTGCGAGCATGGCGCGGGGCAGAGCGGTTCGATCAGGCATCGGCTGTCTCCTCTTCGGCAAACGCCGGGCGCGGATCGGTCGCCGGCGGGGTGCGCCTGGGGCGGCGCGGCAACCCGGCGGGAGGGCCGGGAAGGTCGCTACCCCTGTTTCGGTGAGTCGCGGCGCACGAAGTTCCATCGGAAGGATCGCCAGCGTACCTATCGCTTCCGACAGGTCCTTGCGGATGAACTCCAGCGCTTCGCGCAGGTCCGTCGCAGAAGGGGCGCGAGCCCCCCAGTCGCCGTTTCGCCGTGCCGTTCCCCGCTGCCCGCGCCTTGCGCAGGGCCTCGGCGGTTCGAATCTCCTGCCCGTCCCTTCACGTCGGGAAGCCTGCGTTTCCCGAGAGGAGTGTTTCGCAATGGCCACCGCACTACGCTTCAGACCGCTGGACGCCTTCTACAACGTCCTCAACCCGGTTCCCTTCGGTTTCTTCGTCGCCGCCCTGGTCTTCGACGCCACCTATTTCGCCACGGCGGAGGTGATGTGGGGCAAGAGCGCGGCCTGGCTGATCAGTATCGGCCTGCTGTTCGCCATCCTGCCCTGCGTCGTCGACCTGTGCCGCGTATGGCTGCTGCGGCGCGCGGCAGTCGTCGCGGCGGCCAGGGTTTCCTCCTTGCTGAAGTTCGCCGGCATCGTCCTGGCCATCTTCAATGCCTTCGTGCACAGCCGCGACGCCTATGCGGTGATGCCGGCCGGGCTATGGCTGTCGATCGCGACGGTGCTGCTGCTGGCGCTGGGAGAGGCGCTCCTGGCGGTATCCGCGGAGGAGGTGGCGCATGGCTAGCCTCCACTCGCTGCGTCCCGTCGCGCTTGCCCTCGGCCTGGCCCTGGCCGGCTGCAACCAGGGGTCGCAGAACGATCCGCAGCAGCAGACCGGCGCCAATCCGGCGCTTCCGGAACCGAAGCACTTCCTCCTGCCGCCGATGAAGGTACCGGAAGGCGTGGGCTGGTCGGGAGAGGCCAAGCCGACGGTGGCCCAGGGCCTGAAGATCGAGAAGATCGCCGATGGCCTGCAACACCCTCGCCAGTTGCTGGTCTTGCCCAACGGCGATGTGCTGGTGGTGGAGGCCAACTCGCCCGGCACCGCGCCGGTGACCACGCCGAAGCAACTCATCGCGGGGATGGTCAAGGGGAAGTCCGGCAAGGCCGGCAAGGGCGGCAACCGCATCACCCTGCTGCGCCGAGCCGGCGCCGGAGGCCAGTGGCAGAAGTACGTGTTCCTGGAAGGGCTGGACTCGCCGTTCGGCGTGCAGCGGGTGGGGGATTACCTGTATGTCGCCAATACCGGGAATATCATGCGCTACCGCTACGTGCCGGGTGAAACCCGGGTCGCCGACCCGGGGATGGAGTTCACCGACCTGCCGGACACCATCAACCACCACTGGACCAAGGCGCTGCTAGCCAGTCCCGACGGGCGCAAGCTCTACGTGGGCGTCGGTTCGAACAGCAACATCACCGAGAACGGCGCGGCGATCGAATACCGTCGCGCGGCGATTCTCGAGGTGGACGTCGCCAGCCGCGGCAGCCGCATCTACGCCTCCGGCCTGCGCAACCCGACCGGCCTGCAGTGGGAACCGGTCTCCGGCAAGCTGTGGACCATCGTCAACGAGCGCGACGAGATCGGCAACGACCTGGTCCCGGACTACCTGACCTCGGTACGGGAGGGCGGCTTCTACGGCTGGCCCTACAGCTACTTCGGCCAGCACCTGGATTCGCGGGTGAAGCCGCAGCGTCCCGACCTGGTGGCGAAGGCCATCGTCCCCGACTACGCGCTGGGTTCCCACGTGGCCGCGCTGGGCCTGTTCTTCTACACCGGCGACGAGTTGCCCGAGCGCTATCGCAACGGCGCCTTCGTCAGCGAGCACGGCAGTTGGAACCGCTCGCCGGTCAGCGGCTTCCAGGTGGTCCATGTGCCGTTCGCCGACGGCAAGCCCGCCGGTGCGCCGCAGCCGGTGGTGACCGGGTTCGTCTCCGCGGACGAGAAGCAGTTGTTCGGCGCGCCGGTGGGGTTGGCGCAGGCGGCCGACGGCGCGTTGCTGATCGCCGACGACGTCGGCAATGCGATCTGGCGGGTGAGCGCCGCGGGCGCCGACTAGCGGCCCGCTCGACGGTGTCCGGGCCGGAGCTGGCGGTCCGGGCACGGTGCTGCGGTCCGGCGCAGTAAATCCGTGCGTCCCTCCTGCGTCTCCTGTGCATCCGATCCGCGAATGCCGCCCCTGGCGGCCGGATCGCCGGTTGCCAGTGGAACACCACCACGCCTTGAGGGTTGAAGACATGCACGTCGCCACCAGCGTCATCGAAGACCAGCCGCTCCGCGCCACCCCGGCGGAGGGCGAAACGCTCTACGAGTTCTCCCAGTCGCCCTTGCTGGAACGGCAAAGCCGCCAGGAGTCCAACGCGCGCAGCTATCCGCGGCGGATTCCGCTGGCGCTGAAGAAGGCCAGGGGGCTGCTGGTGGAGGACGTCGAGGGGCGTACCTTCATCGATTGCCTGGCCGGCGCCGGCACCCTGGCGCTGGGGCACAACCATCCGGTGGTGATCGAGGCGATCCGCCAGGTTCTGGCCGACGAGCTGCCGCTGCACACCCTCGACCTGACCACCCCGGTGAAGGACCAGTTCGTCCAGGACCTGTTCGGCCTGCTGCCGCCGGCGCTGGCCGCCGAGGCGAAGATCCAGTTCTGCGGCCCGACCGGCACCGACGCGGTGGAAGCCGCGCTGAAACTGGTACGCACCGCCACCGGGCGCAGCACCATCCTGTCGTTCCAGGGCGGCTACCACGGCATGAGCCAGGGCGCGCTGGGGCTGATGGGCAATCTCGGACCGAAGAAGCCGCTGGGCGCGGTGCTCAGCACGGGCGTGCAGTTCCTGCCGTATCCCTACGATTACCGTTGCCCGTTCGGTCTCGGCGGCGAGGCGGGGGTCAAGGCGAACCTGCACTACCTGGAGAACCTGCTGAACGATCCGGAAGGCGGCGTGCAGTTGCCGGCGGCGGTGATCGTCGAGGTGGTCCAGGGCGAGGGCGGCGTGGTCCCGGCCGATCTCGACTGGCTGCGCGGCTTGCGGCGGATCACCGAGCAGGCCGGGGTGGCGCTGATCGTCGACGAGATCCAGAGCGGCTTCGCCCGTACCGGCAGGATGTTCGCCTTCGAGCACGCCGGCATCGTCCCCGACGTGGTGGTGCTGTCCAAGGCCATCGGCGGCAGCCTGCCGCTGGCGGTGGTGGTCTACCGCGAATGGCTGGACAAATGGCAGCCCGGCGCCCACGCCGGCACCTTCCGCGGCAACCAGATGGCCATGGCCGCCGGTTCGGCGGTGATGCGCTACCTGAAGGAACACGACCTGGCGGCCCACGCGGCGGCCATGGGCGAGCGCCTGGCCGAGCACCTGCGCATCCTCCAGCGCGACTATCCGCAACTGGGCGATATCCGCGGTCGGGGGCTGATGCTCGGGGTCGAGATCGTCGACCCGCAGGGCGAGGCGGATGCCCTCGGTCATCCGCCGACCGACGGCGCCCTGGCCTCGCGGGTCCAGCGCGAGTGCCTGAGGCGCGGCCTGATCCTCGAACTGGGCGGCCGCCACGGCAGCGTGGTGCGCTTCCTGCCGCCGCTGATCATCGGCGCCGAACAGATCGACGAGGTGGCCCGGCGTTTCGCCCGCGCCCTCGGCGCGGCGCTGGCCGGCTAATTTTCCCGCCGGGCTTTTCGTTATCCAACGCAAGGGCCGTGCTGCGCGCGGCCGTTCGATCCCATCAGGAGCAAGCAATGACTTCAGTGTTCGACCGTGACGACATCCAGTTCCAGGTAGTGGTCAACCATGAGGAGCAGTATTCCATCTGGCCGGAATACAAGGAGATTCCCCAGGGCTGGCGGGCGGCCGGCAAGAGCGGCCTGAAGAAGGACTGCCTGGCCTACATCGAGGAAGTCTGGACCGACATGCGCCCGCTGAGCCTGCGCCAGCACATGGACAAGGCGGCCGGCTGAGTGGGCGGTACGCCCGTACGGCTGTTCTGCCTGCCGTATTCCGGCGCCAGCGCCATGACCTACAGCCGCTGGCGGCGCAAGCTGCCGGCCTGGCTGGCGGTGCGTCCGGTGGAGTTGCCGGGGCGCGGGGCGCGGATGGCCGAGCCGTTGCAGACCGACCTGGCGAGCCTGGCGCAGCAACTGGCGCGCGAGCTGCACGACGAGGTCCGCCAGGGCCCCTACGCGATGCTCGGCCACAGCCTCGGCGCCTTGCTCGCCTGCGAGGTGCTGTATGCCTTGCGCGAACTGGGTTGCCCGACGCCGCTGGGGTTCTTCGCCTGCGGCACCGCGGCGCCGTCGCGACGCGCCGAGTATGACCGCGGTTTCGCCGAACCGAAGAGCGACGCCGAGCTGATCGCCGACCTGCGCGACCTGCAAGGTACGCCGGAAGAGGTGCTGGGCAACCGCGAGCTGATGAGCCTGACCCTGCCGATCCTGCGCGCCGATTTCCTGCTCTGCGGCAGCTATCGTCACCAGCGGCGCCCGCCGCTGGCCTGTCCGATCCGAACGCTTGGCGGCAGGGAGGACAAGGCCAGCGAGGAACAGTTGCTGGCCTGGGCCGAGGAAACCCGCAGCGGTTTCGAACTGGAACTGTTCGACGGCGGGCACTTCTTCATCCATCAGCGCGAGGCCGAGGTGCTGGCGGTCGTCGAGCGCCAGGTCGAGGCCTGGCGCGCGGGGCAGGGCGCCGCGGCGTTGGCGGTGGAGTCGGCGGCGATCTGCTGATGCCCGCGAGGGCGCCATAGGCCCTGCGGCGGGTCCGATGTCGACGAAAAAAAGGCCGGGGAGCAGCGCTCCCCGGCCTTTTTCGTTACGAGGCGCGGCTCAGCCTTGACCGGCCAGCAGCCCTTCGACTATCGCTTTCATGTCGCTTTCCAGGCCGGCCACCGGGTCCGCCGCCTCGGTGTCCACCACTACCAGGCGTGCGCCGCTGGCGGCGATGGCATCGGCGAGGGGCTTGGGTGGCTGGCGATGGTGCAGGACCAGGGCGATATCCTCGCTCTTCAGCTCCTCGGCGAAAGCCTGGATATTGGTCTCGGTCCAGCCGTCGTCGGCCTGGATCTCCACGTCCAGCGGGTCCAGGTTGAGCCCGGCGAGCAGGTAGCCGAGGCGTTCGGAGAGGCTGATCACGCTGAGGTTGTCGGCCTTCGCCAGGCGAGTCTCGTTACTGGCGGTCGCTTCCAGCAATTGCTTCTTCAGCGTCGCCAGGTTGGCCTGGATGGTCGCTGCGGCGCCGGGCGCCAGGCGTTCCAGGTCGCTGGCGAGGACATCGGCCATGCGCCCCAGGTTGGTCGGGTTGAGCCAGGGGTAGGCATGCAGGTCGCTGCCGGGGCGCAGGGCGATGCCGGGCAGGGCGCCGTCCACCGGACGCGCGGCGTCGATCTCGACGATACGGATATTGCTACGGCGGGCCAGCGGGTAGAGCGGGTCGTCGCTCCAGATCGAGCGCAGGTCGATCACCGCGTCGGCCTGCCCGGCGGCCTTGGCCAGGCCGCCGGCGCCGCGCCCGGCGAAGAACGAGGCCTGGCGGCTGGCCGGCAGGTTGGCCGGGGCGACCCGTTGCAGCTTGACCTCGGTGTCCCGCAGCAGGCGTTCGGCGAGGGCGTGGGTGACCGGCAGGCTGGCCAGTACCGTGACTGGCGCGGACTGGGCCGCGGCCGGCGTCGCGGCGAGGGCCGGGAGCGGGCCGGCGAGTCCGGCGCAAGCCAGGGCCAGGGCGAGGCAATGGGGTTTCAGGTTCATCCGGGGGTTCCTTTCAGGTGCGGCAGGCAGCCGCGAGCGATGGCGGCGAGGCCGAAGGCCAGGCCGGCGACCAGGATGATCGCGGCGCCGGAGGGAATCGGCAGGTCGAACATGATCGGCAACAGGATACCGGCCAGCGTGCTGACGGTGGCGATCAGCACCGCCAGCCAGAAGAACCCTTTCAGCGACTGGCTGACCAGGCGCGCCGCCGCCGCCGGGATCACCAGCAGGGCTCCGACCAGGATCGCGCCGATCACTTTCACCGCGGCGACGGTGACCAGGGTCACCAGGGCCACGAACAGGTAGTCCAGGCTCTTCACCGCGACCCCGCGCACCGCCGCCAGTTGCGGGTTGAAGCTGGCCAGCATGATGCGGTTGTACAGCGGCAGGGCCAGGCACGGCACCAGCACGGCGACCGCCGCCAGCACCGCGAGGTCATGGCCGTTCACGGTCAGCACCGAGCCGAACAGCACGTTCTCGAGGATATGCACGTTGATCTTGCCCGCCAGCACCAGCAGCAGGCTGGCGCCGAGCGCCAGGGACACCGAGAGGAACACCCCGATCAGGGTGTCCGGGGCCAGGCCGGTGCGGTTGCGCAGGTAATTGAGCAGGACGCCGAACAGCAGGCAGTAGCCGAACAGGCTGCCGTAGGGCCCGGTGTAGGGCTCGCCGAGGAGGATGCCGATGGCCACGCCGGTGAGCGCGGCGTGGCCGACCGCCTCGGAGAAGAAGGCGAAGCGCTTGACCACCACCAGGGTGCCGAGGCCGCCGAGCACCGGGCCGATCAGCAGGCCGGCGAGGAGCGCGTTGACGACGAAGCCGTAGGCCAGGGTCTCCGGCAGGTAGCCGGCGGCGGCCCAGGCCTGGACGGCCTGGCGCAGTTGTTCGTAGGCGTCGTTCATCGGCTGGCCTCCGCGTTCTTCCGGGGCTGGGTGGAGAACAGCGTGAGCAGGCGTTCCGGGGTCAGGCTGCTGGCCGCCGGACCGTCGAACAGCAGGTGACGGTTGAGACCGCTGACCCGGTCGGCGAGGCGGCCGACGGCCTCCAGGTCGTGCTCGATCCAGAGCACGGTGACGCCGGCCTGGCGCCAGTCCAGCAGCAGCCGCTCGAAGACCTGGATGCCGCCCTCGTCGAGGGCCGACATCGGTTCGTCCAGCACCAGCAGTTGCGGCGGCGGTACCAGGCCCTGGGCCAGCAGCACGCGCTGGCGCTCGCCGCCGGAGAGGGCGCCCATGCGCCGACCGCGCTTGGCCAGCATGCCGACCCGTTCCAGGGCCGCGTCGATCGTCGGGCGCCGGCTGCGCGACAGGCCGAGGAAGGCCGGACGGCGCTGGCACATGGCAGCCATGAAATCGTCGACGGTGAGCGGCAGGCCGCGGTCGAACTCCAGCGCCTGCGGCACGTAGCCGATGCAGCCGGGCGCGCCGGGCCACTCCAGGCGCAGCTCGCCGCGATGCGGCATCTGCCCGAGCAGGGTCTTGACCAGCGAACTCTTGCCGCCGCCGTTCGGCCCGACCAGCGCGTGCACGCTGCCGGCCTCGACGCGCAGGCGCACGCCATCGAGGATGCGGCTGCCGCCGAGGCTCAGGTCGATCCCGGCGAACTCGATGGCCGGCCCGCAAGGCGTGGCGCAAAGCCGTTCGGCTACGGTCATGCGCCGGACTCCTGGATGGCGCGGACCACGGTGTCGAGGTTGCGCGCCATTTCTTCCTCGTACTTGCCGGCGCTGTAGTCGCCATAGGAAATGTGCGACAGCGAATAGAGCTTCACCCCGGACTCGCGCTGGATGGTCTCGACGTAGGTGGAGGGGAAGTCGATCTCGGAGAAGATCACCTTCACGTCCAGCGCCTTGAGCTGGTCGATGGTCTTCTTCAACTGGCTCGGACTCGGCTCGATGCCGTGGGCCGGCTCGACCACGGCGGTGACTTCCAGGCCGAATTCGCGCAGCAGGTAGTCGTAGGCGCCGTGGATGGTGGCGACGCGGAAGTCGGCGGCCGGGGCCTTGTTCAGCCGCGCCAGGGCGTCGGCGCGCAGGGCCCGCAGGCGCTTGGCGTAGGCCCGGGCGTTGCGGGTGTAGGCCTTGGCGTTGGCCGGGTCGAGCTTGCCCAGTTCGCGGGCGATGGTGTTGACCTGGGTGATCGAGGCGCTGATGGACAGGAAGGTATGCGGGTTGACCACCTTGCCGGCGCCGCGCGCGGCCATGCCGGTGGCGGCCAGCAGCGGCACCTTGGCGTTCGCCTCGATCACCGGGATGCCGGGCTTTTCGCTGGAGGCGATCATGCGCTCGGCGAAATCGTCGTGGCCGACGCCGTTGAGCACCACCACGTCAAGCGTGCCGATGCGCTTGATGTCCTCGGCGCGCGGCTCGTAGGCATGCGGGTTGAAACCGGCGGGGATCAGCGGCACCACCTCGGCCTTGTCGCCGACGATGTTGCTCACGTAGCTGTAGTAGGGATGCAGGGTGATGCCGATGCGCAGGCGTTTGCCGTCTTCGGCCTGGGCCAGCGGGGCGAGCAGGGCCAGCAGCAGGGCGGCCAGCAGGGCACGGCCCGGGAGGAGGGCGGCGAGGCCGCGCGGACGGGATGAGCGACGGGAGAACAGCATGGAAAAACGCCTTCTGTGGAGTCGATGTGCGATCAATGGCGGTGCTGACGGGTCACGCCGGCGTCGAAGCGGCTGACCACCTGGCGCCAGCCGGCATCGGCCAGGGCGCGGGCGTCGCCCGGTACGGCGCCGGCAGCGGCCGCGGCGGGCTTCAGCCAGACTTCGGCGGGGCCGAGCAGCAGGAGGAACGAGCCGGCCACCCCGGGCTTGCCGCTGACGCCCAGGTAGCTCGGACGCCCGGCGGTTTCGCCGCGGCTCCAGCGGTGCTCGCCGCGACTGCTCGCGGCGACGTCGGCGACGAAGGGCGGGAAGCCCTCGGCGGCCAGTTCGTCGACGGAAGGCGCGGCTTCGCCGTCGTCCAGGCGCGCCTGGATGTCTTCGGCGGCGACCTGCAGGTCGGCGTAGATGCCCTGTTCGGCGGCATTCAGGTCGAGCCGGGCGTCCACCTGGTGGGCGTCCAGGGCTTGCGCTTCATGGGACTGCTGGCGCAGCCCGACCACCGTGGCGGCGAGGGCCAGGATCAGCACACTGCCGAGCAGTACGTAGAGGGTCTCGTGGCCGGCGCCGGCCGGGCGGACGGTTTCGACGCTCATGGCGCGGCGATGTCGGCGTGGTCGATTTCCACCACGTGGCCGGGGCCGGCGTCGAACAGCACGTAGAACTCGCCGTCGGGACGCTTGAAGGTCAGGGTCGAGTCGGCGCCGAGCTTGCCGGGAACCAGGATCTGCTCGTCGTAGCCGATCACGTCGAGGGTTACGCCGGGGGCGCCGCTGCCGTCGGAGAATCCGCCCTTGCAGCGGATCTCGCCGGCCTGCACTTCCTCGCATTCGCAGATCGGGTTGTGCGCCAGGGCCGCGCCGCTCATGCCAAGCAACAGGGCGGCCAGGGGCAGGCGCCAGGGGCGGGTGTGGATGCTCATTGCTTACCTCGTTTGTTCAGCCAGGCCACGGTGGCGGGGGATGCCTCGGCCAGGGGAATGGAAGCCTGGTGCATGGAGCCGTCCCAACCTTCCATGGTGATCCACAGCTCGGCGTCGGGCCGGGTGCGCGGCGGGATCGGCACGCTGGTGCCCATGCGGTAGGGGCTGCCGAAGAAGATCACCCCGGCGGCACGCAGGCTGCGCGGCTTGCCGATGCGCAGGTAGGTCGCCTTGACCTGGGGAATGCAGGCCTGGCAGAGGGCGGCATTGAAGTCCTTCATGAAGCCGGCGGGGCCTTCGTCGTGCGGCGGTTCGATACGCCATTCGGCGAGCTTGAGACTCCAGGGGCCTACCTGGACTTCGCCGATCTCGCGTTCACCCAGTCCGCTGCTGCCAGAGAACAACGCCATGTCGGCGAAATAACGTGGCATGAAACCGAGCGGGATCAGGATCAGCAGAACGTTCAGGTGGAAACGCCAGCGCAGCCAGAACTGGCGCAGAGGCGAAACGGGCTGGGCGACGGCGGCCTTGCTCATGGCTGTCCCTCCGCGGTCTGGTTGGCCATTACCGGCGCCGGCTTGGCCGGTTTCGGCTGGCGCGCCGGGCGCTTGCCGCGCTTGACCAGCGCGGCGGAGGCCTGTGCGGTGCGCTTGCTCCAGATCAGCAGGCCGCTGAGCACCATCATGCTCAGCAGCAGGCCGAAGACGAACCAGATCAGCTTGACCCAGATGCCGCCGAAATCGCCGGTGTGCAGGGGGCGCATGGATTCGGTGACGAACTCCAGCGGGGTGCGGTCGCCGAGCAGGCGGGAAGACTCGATCCTGCCGTTGTAGGGATTGATCGCTGCCGACTGGTACATCAGCGGGTACCAGCCGCGGCCATAGACATAGAGCGGGCTGTAGGCGTTGCCTGGGAGGAACAGCCCGCTGGCTTCCAAGCCGGAAATGTCCCGAGTGGCGATGCGCACGGCCTCGTCGAGGTCGATCTGCACAGCCGGCTGGCCGGAAGGCGAGAGCGGCACCTCGCTGCGGGCGATGACCGGCGGCGGGCCTTCGCTGGAGAGAGTGATGTGATTGTCGGCGAGGATCGCCTGGATCAGGAACCAGGTGCCGGTGATGGAGATCACGGCGATGAACCAGATCGACCAGATGCCGCTCAGGCGGTGGAAATCCCCCCAGAAGATGCGCGCGCCCTGGCTGATGCGCAGGCGTGGTCTGAAGAAACCCTTCCAGAATCGTTTATAGACCACCAGACCGGTGACCAGCGAGGCCAACATCGGCAGTCCGAGTAGCGAGACCAGGTACCAGCCCCAGCTGTAGCCGTTATCGAACGGCATCAGCCACCAGCCGTGCAGGGCGCGGGTGAACTGGCGGAAATCGAAGTGCGGGCTCTTGCCCTGGATGGCACCTGTGTAGGGATTCACGTAGAGCGCAGCGCTGCTGCCGTCGGGATGGCTGACATCCACGGTCAGGGCGAAGTGGGATTCGTCGGGGCGTTCGATCGATTCGACCTTCAGCTCGGGCCGGGCCTGATTGATGCTGGCGAGGACTTGGCTGTAGCTCAGCGGTTCGGCGGAGTCGCTTGGCTTGCTGGCACGGATTTCCGGGTTGGCCAGCCAGACGATCTCCTGGCTGACCACCGCCAGGGTGCCGGTGAGGCAGACGATCAGGACGAAGAACCAGATGGGCAGGGCCAGCCAGCTGTGGACGAGGAACCAGAGTCTGGAGCGGGACTTTTTCGACATGAGGCTAACGGTAGGTTAGGGGTCGTGGGCACCGACCATGGGTTGCGGAGACTGGATACGCCCCGTTCATCCATATAGGACGAATGAGCCGCGCAGAACCTGAAAGGGAAGATGAAAGCAAATGTTTCGCAAAAGCTTTCGTGCTCCTCGCGAGGGATTTCTTCGTCATTTGCCTAAGCGCCTGATGGCTATGCAAAAAACCGATCGGCCAAGGTGCGACCGGAAGTCGCTGTCCGGTTAATTTTCACGATGTGTCGTCCGTTTCACATGAATGACCGAGCCCCGCGCTCGTTGCCCATGTGCACGGAAGAAGACCGATGAACGCAGAAGATTCCCTCAAGCTCGCCCGCCGCTTTATCGAACTACCCGTTGAGAAGCGTCGGGTCTTCCTCGAAACCCTGCGAGGGGAGGGAATCGATTTCTCGCTGTTCCCGATTCCGGCCGGCGTGTCTTCGGCCGAGCGCGACCGCCTGTCCTACGCCCAGCAGCGCATGTGGTTCCTCTGGCACCTGGAGCCACAGAGTGGCGCCTACAACCTGCCCAGCGCGGTGCGCCTGAACGGACCGCTGGATCGCCAGGCGCTGGAGCGCGCCTTCGCCAGCCTGGTGCAGCGTCATGAAACCCTGCGTACGGTGTTCCCGCGCGGCGCCGACGACAGCCTGGCGCAGGCGCCCCTGCAACGCCCCCTGGAGGTTGCCTTCGAGGATTGCAGCGGCCTGCCCGAGGCCGAGCAGGAAGCCCGCCTGCGCGAGGAGGCGCAGCGCGAGTCGTTGCAGCCGTTCGACCTGTGCGAGGGGCCGTTGCTGCGGGTCCGCCTGATCCGCCTGGGCGAGGAGCGGCATGTGCTGCTGTTGACCCTGCATCACATCGTGTCCGACGGCTGGTCGATGAACGTGCTGATCGAAGAATTCAGTCGTTTCTACAGTGCCTATGCGACTGGCGCGGAGCCCGGCCTGCCGGCCTTGCCGATCCAGTACGCCGATTACGCCCTGTGGCAGCGCAGCTGGCTGGAGGCCGGTGAGCAGGAGCGCCAGCTGGAGTACTGGCGCGGCAAGCTCGGCGAGCGGCATCCGGTCCTGGAGTTGCCGACCGACCACCCGCGTCCGGCGGTTCCCAGCTACCGTGGCAGCCGTTACGAGTTCAGCATCGAGCCGGCCCTGGCCGAGGCCCTGCGCGGCACCGCCCGACGCCAGGGGCTGACCCTGTTCATGCTGTTGCTCAGCGGCTTCAATATCCTCCTGCAACGCTATAGCGGGCAGACCGACCTGCGGGTCGGCGTCCCCATCGCCAACCGCAACCGCGCCGAGGTGGAAGGGCTGATCGGCCTGTTCGTCAACACCCAGGTGCTGCGCTCGGTATTCGACGGCCGCACGTCGGTGGCAACCCTGCTGGCCGGGCTCAAGGACACCGTACTTGGCGCCCAGGCCCATCAGGATCTGCCGTTCGAACGCCTGGTCGAGGCGTTCAAGGTCGAGCGCCGCCTGAGCCACAGCCCGCTGTTCCAGGTGATGTACAACCACCAGCCGCTGGTGGCCGACATCGAGGCGCTGGACAGCGTGGCCGGCCTGAGCTTCGGCCAGCTCGACTGGAAGAGCCGTACCACCCAGTTCGACCTGAGCCTGGATACCTACGAGAAGGGCGGCCGCCTGTACGCCGCGCTGACCTACGCGACCGACCTGTTCGAGGCGCGGACCGTCGAGCGCATGGCGCGGCATTGGCAGAACCTGCTGCGCGGCATGCTGGAAAACCCGCAGGCCAGCGTCGACTCGCTGCCGATGCTCGATGCCGAGGAGCGCTATCAGTTGCTGGAAGGCTGGAACGCCACTGCGGCCGAGTACCCGCTGCAACGCGGCGTGCACCGGTTGTTCGAGGAGCAGGTCGAGCGCACACCGACGGCGCCGGCGCTGGCCTTCGGCGAGGAGCGCCTGGACTACGCCGAGCTGAACCGCCGGGCCAACCGCCTGGCGCATGCCCTGATCGAGCGCGGGGTCGGCGCGGACCGCCTGGTGGGCGTGGCCATGGAACGTTCCATCGAGATGGTCGTGGCCCTGATGGCGATCCTCAAGGCCGGCGGCGCCTACGTGCCGGTGGACCCGGAGTATCCCGAGGAGCGCCAGGCCTACATGCTGGAGGACAGCGGCGTGCAACTGCTGCTCAGCCAGTCGCACCTGAAGCTGCCGCTGGCGCAAGGTGTGCAGCGGATCGACCTGGACCAGGCCGATGCCTGTCTGGAAAACCATGCCGAGAACAATCCAGGGGTCGAGCTGAACGGCGAGAATCTTGCCTATGTCATCTACACCTCCGGTTCCACCGGCAAGCCCAAGGGCGCCGGCAACCGCCATTCGGCGCTGAGCAACCGTTTGTGCTGGATGCAGCAGGCCTATGGCCTGGGCGTCGGTGACACGGTGTTGCAGAAGACCCCGTTCAGCTTCGACGTGTCGGTCTGGGAGTTCTTCTGGCCGCTGATGAGCGGGGCACGTTTGGTGGTGGCCGCGCCGGGCGACCATCGCGATCCGGCGAAGCTGGTGGCGCTGATCAACCGCGAAGGGGTCGATACGCTGCACTTCGTGCCGTCGATGCTGCAGGCCTTCCTGCAGGATGAAGACGTCGCCTCCTGCACCAGCCTGAAACGCATCGTTTGCAGCGGCGAGGCGCTGCCGGCGGACGCGCAGCAGCAGGTGTTCGCCAAGCTGCCGCAGGCCGGCCTCTATAACCTCTATGGCCCGACCGAGGCGGCCATCGACGTCACCCACTGGACCTGCGTGGAGGAGGGCAAGGACGCGGTGCCGATCGGCCGGCCGATCGCCAACCTGGCCTGCTACATCCTCGATGGCAACCTGGAGCCGGTACCGGTGGGCGTGCTCGGCGAGCTGTACCTGGCCGGTCGGGGCCTGGCCCGTGGCTACCACCAGCGTCCGGGGCTGACTGCCGAGCGTTTCGTCGCCAGCCCGTTCGTGGCCGGGGAGCGGATGTACCGCACCGGCGACCTGGCGCGCTACCGCGCCGACGGGGTGATCGAGTACGCCGGGCGGATCGACCACCAGGTGAAGCTGCGCGGCTTGCGCATCGAGCTGGGCGAGATCGAGGCGCGCCTGCTGGAGCATCCGTGGGTGCGCGAGGCGGCGGTGCTGGCGGTGGACGGCAGGCAGTTGGTCGGCTACGTGGTGCTGGAGAGCGAGGGCGGCGACTGGCGCGAAGCGCTGGCCGCGCACCTGGCGACAAGCCTGCCGGAATACATGGTGCCGGCGCAGTGGCTAGCGCTGGAGCGGATGCCGCTGAGTCCGAACGGCAAGCTGGATCGCAAGGCGCTACCGGCGCCTGAAGTAAGCGTGGCGCAGGCAGGCTACAGCGCACCGCGCAACGCAGTGGAGCGAACCCTGGCGGAAATCTGGCAGGACCTGCTGGGCGTCGAGCGGGTCGGCCTGGACGACAACTTCTTCAGCCTCGGCGGCGACTCGATCGTCTCGATCCAGGTAGTCAGCCGTGCGCGCCAGGCCGGATTGCAACTGAGCCCGCGCGACCTGTTCCAGCACCAGAACATCCGCAGCCTGGCCCTGGCGGCCAAGGCGGGTGCGGCGACGGCGGAACAGGGTCCGGCAAGCGGCGAGGTGGCGCTGGCGCCGGTACAGCGCTGGTTCTTCGAGCAGTCGATTCCCAACCGCCAGCACTGGAACCAGTCTCTCTTGTTGCAGGCGCGCCAGCCGCTCGACGGCGACCGGCTGGGGCGTGCCCTGGAACGCCTGCAGGCGCAGCACGATGCCCTGCGCCTGCGTTTCCGCGAAGAGCGCGGCGCCTGGCACCAGGCCTACGCCGAGCAGGCCGGCGAGCCGCTGTGGCGCCGGCAGGCGGGGTCCGAGGAGGTGTTGCTGGCGCTTTGCGAAGAAGCCCAGCGCAGCCTCGACCTCGAACAGGGGCCGCTGCTGCGTGCGCTGCTGGTGGACATGGCCGACGGCAGCCAGCGCCTGCTGCTGGTCATCCACCACCTGGCGGTGGACGGGGTGTCCTGGCGCATCCTGCTGGAAGACCTGCAGCGTCTCTATGCCGACCTCGACGCCGATCTCGGGCCGCGTAGCAGTTCCTACCAGGCCTGGAGCCGGCACCTGCACGAACAGGCCGGCGCGCGCCTGGACGAACTCGACTACTGGCAGGCGCAACTGCACGACGCTCCGCATGCGCTGCCATGCGAAAACCCGCACGGCGCCCTGGAAAACCGCCATGAGCGCAAGCTCGTCCTGACCCTGGACGCCGAGCGTACCCGGCAGTTGCTGCAGGAAGCCCCGGCGGCCTACCGGACCCAGGTCAACGACCTGCTGCTGACCGCCCTGGCCCGCGCGACCTGCCGCTGGAGCGGCGACGCCAGCGTGCTGGTGCAGCTCGAAGGGCACGGCCGCGAGGACCTCGGCGAGGCCATCGACCTGAGCCGCACGGTGGGCTGGTTCACCAGCCTGTTCCCGCTGCGCCTGACCCCGGCCGCGGACCTCGGCGAGTCGCTGAAGGCGATCAAGGAGCAACTGCGCGGCGTGCCGGACAAGGGTGTCGGCTACGGCCTGCTGCGCTACCTGGCTGGAGAGGAGGCTGCGACCCGCCTGGCCGCACTGCCGCAGCCGCGGATCACCTTCAATTACCTGGGCCGGTTCGACCGTCAGTTCGATGGAGCGGCGCTGCTGGTACCGGCCACGGAAAGCGCCGGCGCCGCCCAGGATCCGTGCGCCCCGCTGGCCAACTGGTTGAGCATCGAAGGCCAGGTCTACGGCGGCGAGCTGAGCCTGCACTGGAGCTTCAGCCGGGAAATGTTCGCCGAGGCGACCGTCCAGCGCCTGGTCGATGACTACGCGCGGGAGCTGCACGCGCTGATCGAGCATTGCTGCCAGGAGGGCAACGTCGGCGCCACGCCGTCGGACTTCCCCTCGCGACGTTGCGCCAGGAGCAGTTGGATCGCCTGCCTCTGGCGCGGATCGAGGACATCTACCCGCTGTCGCCGATGCAGCACGGCATGCTGTTCCACTCGCTCTACGAGCAGGCTTCCGGCGATTACCTGAACCAGCTCCGAGTCGACGTCCATGGACTCGATCCCGCGCGCTTCCGCGCCGCCTGGCAGGCGGCGCTGGACAGTCATGACATCCTGCGCGCCGGCTTCCTCTGGCAGGGCGATCTGGAGCAGCCGCTCCAGGTGATCCACAAACACCTCGAACTGCCGTTCGCCGAGCATGACTGGCGTGGTCGCGAAGCGCTCGCCGAGGCTCTCGACGAGCTGGCCGCGAGCGAACGCCGGCGGGGTTTCGAGCTGGAGCAGGCGCCCTTGCTGCGGCTGGTCCTGGTGCGTATGGACGAAGAGCGCTACCACCTGGTCTACACCCACCACCACATCCTGCTGGATGGCTGGAGCAGCGCGCAGCTGCTCGGCGAGGTGCTCGCTCGCTACACCGGCGAACAGGCCGAGCGCACGGGTGGGCGCTACCGCGACTACATCACCTGGCTGCAGGCACAGGACAAGCGCGTCAGCGAAGCATTCTGGAAAGAACAACTGGCGGAACTGCTGGAGCCGACACGCCTGGCCCAGGCGGTCGCCGCCGAGCGCGAGCAGGTCGGCAGCGGCCAGTTCCAGCGCAGCCTGCCGCCGGCACGCACCGCGCGCCTGAAGACGTTCGCCCAGCGGCACGCGGTGACCCTCAATACCCTGGTGCAGGCCGCCTGGTCGCTACTGCTGCAACGCTACACCGGGCAGGA